>CAYMQT010000120.1:0-15316 GCA_964392575.1 uncultured Polyangiaceae bacterium | reverse complement strand
GCATGCGCTGTGACGCGCGCGTCCCGAGCACCTGCAAACCCGCTCGTCTCGCTTATTGCGCCGGAACGTTGGGTCAGTTCTGGCGCGGAGATCGCTGGCTCTTCGCGCACTCGGACGACTTGAAAGAGCCCGATGTAAGCGCCATGGCACTGGACTTGGGGCTCGACCCTGGTGCCCTCCGGACCTGCTATGAAAGCCCCCAGGCCTATGAATTTGCCCGCAGCGAAAACAAGGCCGCGAACAAGCGGGGCGCACGCGCCGTACCCGTGTATTTCGTCGACGGAAAACGCCTGAAAGGCGAAGAGCTCGAAAACTTCTTCAAGTGATTTGACACACTCCCCCTGGCGCCCTACCCCGCCGGCATGTCCGAAGACCTTGCCTCCTCCCTCAGCGGTCGCACCGTTGGCCCTGAAGATCCCGTCCCGGGAGTCAAGAACGTCCTTTTGATCATGAGTGGCAAGGGCGGCGTGGGGAAAAGCACCACCGCCACCAACTTGGCGCTCGCCCTCAAAGCGCGGGGCTACAAAGTCGGTCTTCTGGACGCGGACATGTACGGACCCAGCATCCCGACCATGCTCGGCATCACGGGCAGACCGACGTCCGACGGCGAGAAGATCCGCCCGCTCGAGCGCTTCGGAATCAAGCTCATGAGCATCGGATTCATGCTGGAAGATCCAAAGGCTGCTGTGGTTTGGCGCGGTCCGATGCTCCACGGCGCTCTGATGCAATTTTTGGGCGACGTCGCCTGGGGGGATCTCGATTTTCTCCTCCTCGATCTGCCTCCTGGAACCGGCGACATCGCCCTGACCCTCTCCCAGAAGCTACAGGCAAACGGCTCCCTCATCGTGACGACCCCGCAGGAGGTCGCATTGCAGGACGTATACAAGTCTGTGTCGATGAATCAGAAAGTCGGCATTCCGATCACAGGGGTCGTGGAAAACAACAGCTACTTCATCTGTGACGGCTGCGACAAGAAGCATGAACTTTTGGGCAGTGGTGGCGGGGCGAAGATTGCGGCCTTCGCAGGCGCGCCTCTCTTGGCTCAGCTCCCGCTGGACCCCCTCGTGCAAAAATGGGGGGATGCAGGCACGCCGGTCGTTCAGGCTGCTCCGGAGTCCGCCATCGGAAAAGAGTTCCTCAAGCTTGCGGATAGCGTCGTTTCTGCCCTGAATCTTGCCAACGAAAGCGCACAAACAGGGGGACTGAAGATTGACCGCTCGGGCGGGGTGAACCGCCATCTGCCTATCTCTCGGAGTTAAGGGCAGATTTCCGGCTCACGGCCGCACTCTTCTTTCACGACCGAGGGTGGTTGGAATCCAGCGCCGAAGCGGGTTATGAGTCCCGCCTGCTCCAAAAAGCAGGTCACGAATCATGACGACCGAACAATCTCATCCCGAAGCTCCCGAGGCCTCCGGCACCGACCCCGCAGACGACTCTGCGCCCGCTGCTGTGACCGCGCCCACGGAGGACGCCCCGGCTTTACAAGCCACGACCCTGACCGCTGCCGCTTCGGACACGCCTACGGCTGAGTCCACGAACGCGAGCGCCTCCGAAGAAAATCCGGAATCCGCATCTGCGCTCAAGACAGAAGAGGCAGAAGGCGAGACAGAAGAGGAGAGCGCCGAAAGCGCAGAGGCAGAAGGCGAGAGCGCAGAGGCAGAAGGCGACAAGCCGAAGAAGAAGCGCCGACGTCGCAAGAAGAAGAAGCCCGCGAGTGAAGGCGGGAGTCAGGCTCACGAACGCGCACCCTTCCGCCTCGGTGAGGAAGTGTTTGGAAAGGTGACGGCGGTCATGGACACGGCCGTGATGGTCGATCTCTCCGGCAAGGCCCTTGCCATCTTTGATCGCGGGGAAATGGAGCCTGACGATCTCGTGCCGGAAGTCGGGGATCGTTTCGTGGCCCAGGTGCTCGGTGATGGCGGCCGAGGCGGCCTGGTACTGCTCACCCGCAAACCCCTGCGCGAAGAAGACGCCAAGCCCAAGGTCGAAGCCGCTCAGAAGGACGGAACGCTTTTGAATGCTCTCGTGACCGGCGTCATCAAGGGCGGAGTCGAAGTGGTCTACGAGGGACTGCGAGGCTTTGTTCCCGCGTCCGGCGTGGATCTGCATCCCCGCACCGCCAATCTTCAGACCTTGGTCGGACAAGTCCTGGATTTCAAAGTCGCGACTTACGAAAAGCAGGGGCGTGAAGTCGTCTTCACTCGCCGCCCGATGCTGGAAAAGGAAGCCCACGAGCGTCGGAAGAAGGCTCGGGAAGTGCTCGTCGAGGGAGCAGAGATGCTAGGTGTCGTGCGTACCGTGGTGGAGTGGGGCGCCTTCGTCGCACTCCCCGAGGCGGAGAACTTGGAAGGGTTAATCCACCTTTCAGAACTTTCGCACAATCCGCGTGATCGCGTGGCGGACGTGCTCAAACCCGGACAGAAGCTAAAAGTTCAGATCCAGAAGATCGATGACAAAGGCAAGATTTGGCTCAGCCGCAAAGCCCTCGTGGAGGATCCGTTTGCTGCACTGACCGAGAACGTCGCAGTTGGACAGGAGATCGAAGGCGAAATCACCCGTGTGGAAGATTTCGGCGCCTTTGTGAAAATCGCTGAAGGATTCGAAGGGCTCCTGCACGCCGCGGATCTCGGCAGTGAGCGGGTCAATGACGCCCGGGAAGTCCTCAAGGCGGGTGAAAAACTCAAAGTCGTTGTGCATCACATCGACAAACGGCAGCGCCGGATCGCCCTGCACCCGGCCCTCCCCGAAGACCGGGCTGGGGAAGAACGCCAGCGCATCACCAAGGGAAACAAGGTCAAGGTCGAAGTCGTCAAGATCGACAAGCCCGGCCTCGTCGTGCGGGTGCTAGGAGCAACCGGGCGCCAGGCGCGGGGGTTCATCCCCGCCGGACAGACGGGAACTCAACGCGGGACGGAGCTTCGTAAGCACTTCAGTCTGGGTGAGCAGATCGAAGTTCTCGTCCTCGACATCGATCCTCGGCGACACGAACCCAAATTCTCCATCTCCAAGCTCGCACAAGATGAGGAGCGTCGGGCCCACAAAGAATATCGCACAAAGCTCAAAGCGGAGGCGAATTTCGGGACCCTGGGGGATCTGCTCAAGCAAAAGCTGGGCGGCTGAGCCTCATTCTCGGCGCAGTGCTTCATTCTCGACGCAGTGCTTCATTCTCGACGCAGTGCTTCATTCTCGACGCAGTGCTTCGACCGGGTCGAGCATCGCGGCGCGCCGGGCCGGGAGAAATCCGAACACGATTCCTATCGAGATGCTGACCGTAGAGGCGACGGCCAGGGAACGTCCGGAAATCACAAGTTCCCATCCGAAGTAGTCCTCCATCAAGGGGACCAGGGCCGCCGCCAGCGCCGCACCTGCGAAGCCCCCAAGCAGCGCCAGAATCACGGCCTCGATCAAAAATTGCGAGAGGATATCGGAGGCCCGCGCGCCTACAGCGAGTCGGGTTCCTATCTCCTTGCTCCGCTCCGCCACGCTCACCAGCATGATATTCATCACGCCAATTCCCCCGATGACGAGGCTCACCCCGGCGATCGAAAGCAGAAGCATGCGCATGATTGCTACCACACCTCGCTGAGATTCTGCGAGTCGCGTCTGATCTCTGAGGGAAAAGTCATCCTCATCTCCTGAAGAAATGTGATGGCGCTGACGGAGGAGAGAGCGAATCGGACGCATCAAGTCCTGGGTACTCACGCCGTCCTTGGCTCCGACTGCAATCTGTCCGACCTCACCGGGACGGCCGGGAGAGATCTTGCTGCGCATGGTCGCGATCGGCATGACGATCAGATTGTCCTGATCCATCCCGAAAGGAGTTTGCCCTTTCGCTTCGAGCACGCCCACGACACGAAACAAGTGCCGACCAATGCGAATGCTCGCTCCGAGCGGCTCCGCGTGAGGGAAGAGTTCAGTAACGACCGTGGATCCGAGAAGGACGACGCGCGAGGTGCGCTCAGAAGACTGCCAAAAACTGCCGGACGACATTTTATAGTTTCGGGCGCTAAAATAAGCAGACGTCGTCCCAAGTACCTGCGCTGAAGTGTTGCGTTTTTCGAACCTGACGCGCGCGAGGCGTTCCAGAACCGGCGCGACGACGAAGACGCCATCGATTTCCGATTCAATCGCGCGCGCGTCAGACAAAGTCAGGGAGGGTTTATTGGATCCGGCGCCGCTCTTCGCCGCGGTCCGCGCCGTGATCGTGATCAGGTTTTCTCCCAGGTTTTCCAGCTGACCCTGCACCGCTCGCTCGGCCCCCTCCCCCAAGGTGATCACCACGGTCACCGCCAAAACGCCCACCAAAATACCAAACCCGGTGAGCAGCGCGCGCAGCGGATGGCGGAAGAGGGCTTCGAGAGCTGTCCTGGAAGCCACGGTCAACTGGAGCCACAGAACCCACGCGCTCGGCTTCATTCGTGCCTCAAGGCTGAAATAGGGTCGAGTTCCGCCGCCCGGCGAGCCGGAATGAGACCGAAAATGAGGCCCACCCCGAGGCTCGTCAAAAGCGCCAAAGTGACGGCTGAGGCGTCTAGCTTCATCGACCAGCCCATCGTCTCTTGAATGAGGAACGTCACGCCGGCCGCCGTGAGCACTCCCAGCACCCCGCCAAAGAGCGTGAGAAGGGCGGCTTCCAGCAGAAACTGCATGAGCACATCGCCTCTGCGCGCTCCTATCGCCATGCGAATTCCTATCTCCCGGGTCCTTTCTGCCACGCCCACGAGCATGATGTTCATGACCCCCACTCCGCCGACGAAGAGAGCGATGGCGGCAACGCTCATGAGCAGGGTCGTCACGAAGCCCAGGACTTCATCCTGCGCCTTGCGAAATCCGTCTTGGGTTCGCACCATGAAGTCGTCCGGATCGCCCTCGCCGAGACCGTGCCTCTGACGCACGATGGCCTCTATTTGTCGGCGCGCGGACTCTGTGTGAGCCGTGCTGCGAGCCGAGACCATGATCAGTTGAACGCGCCGTCCGCCCCCCGGAGAGAGCCGCGCCCGAAAGGAAGAGATGGGCATGAGGACGCGGTCGTCCTGGTCTTCAAAACTCGACCGTCCCTTCTCGCTCAGCTCCCCCACGACCCGATAAGCATGTCGTCCGATGCGAATGAAGTGCCCGAGGGCGGGTTCATCTCCGAACAGTTCCACGCGCGCGGTCTTGCCTAAGATGACGACTTTCGCCTTGCTCCGCTCTTCAGCGGCGGAGAAGGCTCGTCCTTTTTCCACCTCGAATCCCCGCACGGAAAAGTAATGCGAGTCGATGCCCATGATGCCCGTCTTGTAGCTGTCGAACTCCGAATGAACGCGGGCGTTTCGTGTCGACCATACGGTCACCGCCGCCACGGCCCGAGCGTCCGTTCGGATGGCCTGAGCATCCCCTTCGTTTAGACGTGAACCGCCCGAACGCGCCCCGCTGCGAACACCCGAGCGGGTGAAGACGAAGAGCAGGTTGTTGCCCATGTTGTTGATCTCGACGTTGATGCGCTCCCGGGCGCCGGTACCCAGGGCGACGACGACGACGACGGACGCCGTGCCGATCAAAATTCCGAGGGCGGTCAGTGCAGAGCGCAACCGCTGCGCCAAGAGCGAGCGCAGCGCGATGCTAAGGGATGCCCAGATCAAAGAACCTCCCGCCGAGACTTCAACGCTTCGACCAGCAACTCCTCTGCACTGACAGGGTGTGCAATTTTCTCGTCCGAAACGATCAGCCCATCCCGCACCGTGACGATCCGATCCGCACACGCCGCTACGTCCGGTTCATGCGTCACAATCACGACCGTACGAGCGTGCTTTTTTACGAGTTCTTGCAGGAGCGTGAGCACCTCCGCCGTCGTGACTGAATCCAGGTTTCCTGTGGGCTCATCCGCCAAGAGAAGCGGTGGATCCGTCACCAGTGCCCGCGCAATGGCGACGCGCTGTTGTTGGCCTCCGGACAGCTCGGTCGAAGTGTGATGCACGCGGTCGGAAAGTCCCACCTGAACCAGGGCCCGCAGGGCCATTTCCTGGCGCTCCTTTTTGCCAAGCCCCCGGTAAACCAAGGGTAGCTCCGTGTTTTGAAGGGCCGTGGTCCGAGGCAGGAGATTGAAGCCCTGAAAGATGAAACCCAGAAGACGGTTTCTGATCAGCGCGCGTTCATCCGCGTCGCGACTGCCGACTTCCACTCCCGAGAGGTGATACGTCCCGCGAGAAGGGCGATCGAGGCAGCCCAAGATGTTCATGAGCGTGCTCTTGCCCGAACCGCTCGGTCCCACGATGGCCAGAAGCTCCCCGCCCATGATGTCGAGATCGACATGCCGCAAGGCGTGCACGTGCCCCCCGCCGACCGAATAGGTACGCCCGATTCCGCGCAGCTTGGCGATGGGCTCTTTCCCGTCGTCCGCGGAGGAAAGAGGCGCATTCATTAGAAAAGCCGAAAGCCCTTCTTTTCTTCGCGAGGTTTCTCATCGACGATCACCTCCTGCCCCTCTTTCAGCGAGTCCTTCACTTCCGTCCAAACGCCGTCCGAAATACCCAGGGAAATGACTTGCGAAAGAGTCCCAGGATGATCCACTGGCCCGGAACCGAGGAGATAAACACGTCCCGTCCCTGGCTGTAGGCGAGGCCGAGGGGCTTCGGCCTTTTTCGGGGGATCAGCGGGGGAAGCCCCCGGGGGCAGCTCCGGCAGCGGTTCAAAGCGGAGAGCAGCATTGCGTACCGCAAGGACCCGCTCCGACCTTCTTGTGATCACCTTGGCGGTGGCAGTCATTCCCGGGCGGAGTTTCCCTTCCGGATTCTGGACGAGGATCACCGCCGCATAGGTGACGACGCCCTCGACATTGTTGGGACTCAGTCTGATCTGGGTCAACGTGCCCTCAAATTGATCTTCAGGGAAAGCATCCACCGTCACTTCGGCCGCCATCCCCTCCTTCACCTTCCCCACGTCCGCTTCGTCGATTTCTGCAAGCACCCTCATTTGCTTGAGATCCCGGGCGATCATAAACAGAAGGGGAGTGTTGAACGAGGAAGCAACGGTCTGACCCGGTTCGACCTGGCGATCAATCACGACTCCCTCGATGGGAGAATAGATTTTCGTGTAAGTGAGCGTCGTGCGCGCGCTTTTTAGCCGGGCGTGAATCTGAGCAATCTGCGCTTTTGCCGCCGCGACTTCCGCCACAGCCACATCGAGCTCCCCTTGCGCTTGCTCCAGTTCAGATTCAGACGCGACACGCTCAGCCACCAATCGCTTCAGACGATCGACTCGCACTTTGACTGCATCTCTGCGTGCCTCTGAACTAAAGATCGCCGCCTGGGCGGCCGACAGTTGAGCGTTCTGCTGAACGACCTCCGCTCCAAAGAGTTCCGGATCAATCTCAGCGAGCAACTGACCCGCCTTCACCTGATCATTGAAGTCGACCTCGACGCTCACCACACGCCCCGACACTTGCGCTCCAATCTCCACTTGGTTCACGGGCTCAACGACGCCGGACGACTGCACTTCTTCGAGCACATCGCGCACTTCGGTCTTGAAGACCGAAAACTGGGGCTCGGGGGGAGGTGCCGTTGCGCGCTGATACGCAACCAGACCGACCAGCCCAGCGCCCGTGAGGCTCAGAAAAATGAGCGTTCGGATCCACTTTCTGCGGCGACTCCGCCTGAGCTCTTGCTCTAGTCCTGCGACGATGGCGCCGATCTGTCCGGGATCTCTACCGTGAGCATGGGCACTTTCGTCCGAAACGCTGTCGAGACTCTCGTTAAGCGGCATATGTTCCAAGGCTTTATCAGCGAATGAGGGCCAGCAAATGAGGACCGGCACAGACCCCAGAAGGGAGAACTGCAAGAGAACCTAAAGAATTCCCACATTTTAGTCACTTCGGGCCGTTTTTTTCAGGCAGGGCTGCGTTGACAGGACCCTAGACGTAGCTCATATTCCCGCTCCCCCAGCGGCCCAGGTCGGGCATGGGCGACCCATTTCAGGCGAGCATCATGGTTTCTTACACCGGAAAAACGACGACTCGGCGCGAAATTCGCGCTAAATCCGCTGGCCGCGCACGTCGCGCTGCTGCTGGAAAGAAGGGCACCCCTTCTTTCCCCATTCATCCGGAGGGTTACGACCCGAAAGCCGCAGACGCAAAGCCGGAACAGAAAGCAGCTAAGTAAGGCAAAATATGGCAAACCATCCGTCAGCAGCCAAACGCGACCGCCAGCGTATCGTTCGCACCGTTCGCAATCGTTCTATCCGCACCAACGTGCGAAACGCCCTCAAGGCCGCTCGTCTTGCCCTCGCGGAAGGCGACGCCGAAAAGGCCAAGGAGCCGGTTTACAAGGTCTCCGTGGCTCTGGCCAAGGCCGTGAGTCGAGGTGTCTTTCACAAGAACACCGCCGCGCGTACGATTTCTCGGGTTCAGTCAGCGTTGGCTAAACTCTGAGAGACCAGCCAAACACTGAATCGGCGCTGGGACGAGTCACCTTCGGGTGGCTCGCTTTCGTTTGTACGCTGGGTTCGCCCCATGGAAACCCATGAAAGCGGAAGAAAACGGTCGATTCTGACCATTGGTCCGAGGGAAACGGTTCCGAAACGGAGCCATTTCCGGGTATCCTTTCAGTGAGAACATAAAGGTGACTTTCGGGGGCTCGTGGGGTGCGAGTCACCGAGAGTGTGCCGACTGATTGGAGAGGTCCCCATGAGTGAATCCGGCAAGTCGATTGAGTCTTTCAGTGCTGATTCTGGAAGGTACGAACCGACGCCTGCGTTTTCAAAGAACGCACTCATCAAGTCAAAGGCAGAGTACGACCAGCTCTATCAAGAAAGCATCGAATCCCCGGACACGTTCTGGACGCGAGAGACGGCTGAGCTCGTTTTCAGAAAGAAGTGGGACCATCTCTTCGACTGGAACCTTCCCTTTTCAGAGTGGTTCTGTGGCGCGGAGCTCAACATCACCGAGAGCTGTCTCGACCGACATCTGGACAGCGAGCGCCTACACAAAAAAGCCATCATCTGGGAGTCCGAGCCGGGGGAGACCGTTTCGTACACGTATGGCGAACTCCACGAGAAAGTCGTGGAGTTTTCCGCGGTCCTCAGACAGAACGGAATCGGCAAAGGGGATCGCGTCGCCATTTACATGGGGATGGTCCCCGAAGCGGTGATAGGCATGCTGGCCTGCGCTCGCATCGGAGCACCACACACCGTGATTTTCGGCGGTTTCGCAGCAGACGCTATCCGTGATCGCATCAATGATTGTGAAGCCAAAGCGGTTCTTACCCAGGATGGCGCGTGGCGACGAGGAAAGGTCGTGCCCTTGAAGGCCGCGGTCGACGATGCGTGTCGCGGCAGCGAAAGCGTGAAGAAGGTCTTCGTCTACAAGCGACTCAGCGACTCAGACTGCCAGATCCAGATGCAGCCAGACCGCGATGTCGACTGGTACGAGGCGATCGGAGCGTGCGACAGAAGCCTGGGCTTCGCAGAAGTCGTCGCCGCCGAGCATCCGCTCTTCATTCTCTATACTTCAGGGTCAACCGGAAAGCCGAAGGGAGTCAAGCACACCACGGCCGGGTACCTAGCGGGCACCTATCTCACCACCAAGTACGTCTTCGATCTTCACGAAGAAGACGTGTACTGGTGCACGGCAGACGTAGGCTGGGTCACAGGGCATAGCTACATCGTGTACGGCCCCCTGGCCAACGGCGCCACCTGCGTTCTCTACGAAGGAGCGCCCAATCAGCCTGATTGGGGCCGTTTTTGGCACGTGATCGAGAAGCACAAGGTGAGCATTCTCTACACGGCACCGACGGCGATCCGAGCCTTCATCAAAGCCGGTGATGAATGGGTCGACAAACACGACCTCAC
This sequence comes from uncultured Polyangiaceae bacterium, assembly GCA_964392575.1. GTDB lineage: Bacteria > Myxococcota_A > Polyangia > Polyangiales > Polyangiaceae > NIC37A-2. Next base: position 5,494 of record CAYMQT010000120.1, on the reverse strand, counting down.
CTCCTTGCGTCTGCTCGGGACCGTCGGAGAGCCCATCAACCCGGAAGCCTGGCGATGGTTTCACCACAAAGTGGGGCGTGGAGAGTGCCCTATCGTAGACACCTGGTGGCAGACAGAAACAGGGTCCATCATGATGACGACCCTGCCCGGGGTGCACGCGGTCAAACCGGGGGCGTGTGGCGTTCCCTTCTTCGGGGTAAAACCCGCCATCGTCTCGAGTGAAGGCGAAGAGCTCAAGCCAGGCGAAGGGGGACTCCTTGTGATTCAAAAGCCGTGGCCCAGTATGCTGCGCACGATCTGGGGGGACGACGAGCGTTTCCGGGCTCAATACTTCTCGGACATTCCGGGAGCCTATTTCACGGGTGACGGAGCTCGCTTCGACGAGGAAGGCTACTTCACCGTCGTCGGCCGCATCGACGATGTGCTCAATGTTTCAGGGCATCGCATCGGTACCGCTGAGATCGAAAGCAGCCTCGTCGCACATGAAGCCGTAGCAGAAGCGGCCGCGGTCGGGCGACCAGACGATCTCAAGGGACAAGCGCTCGTCACCTTCGTCACGCTCAAGCCCGGATTCGAGCCGTCGTCAGAAATGGAGGCTTCGCTGGCCGCACATGTGGCGGGCGAAATCGGAAAATTCGCACGCCCCGATCGCGTGGCGTGCGTGGCCGGGCTTCCCAAAACACGCTCTGGCAAGATCATGAGGCGCATTCTCAAGGACATCGCTGCCGGCCGCGACGTGCAAGGCGATCTTACGACTCTGGAAGACACGACGGTCGTCGAAGCGATTCAGGCTGCATTTACCGGCTGACCCCGCCATCAGGGCGCCTGCGTGATCGCGCTCGACCAGCAAGGCTGGTCACAACGCGCGGAGCGACGTAAGACTCTGCGCGTGGCGTGTCGTTCTGTGGGGATCGAGCAATTCAAGGAGCTTCTGAAGCCCGCGCTCGACTTGCACCCGCAAGGGGGTGTCGTGTTTGATGCCGACGGGACCCTTTGGAGCCATGACGTGGGCTGCATGGTCTTCGACTACACGCTCAAAAACGGGGAATTTCGCGGGCAAGCTCTCTCGCTCCTCCTCGAAGAGGGACGCCGCTGCGGACTTGAGATGAAAGCAGCGTCGACGGCCCATGATGCGGCTCGTCTCCTTCAGGAAGCCTGGTACCGGGGAGACTACGCGGAACGTTCGGCCGCCGAGATGCAGGTTTGGGCCTACGCAGGCTATGCCGAAGACGAGTTCCGACAGCTCGCGCGAAGTGCGCTCGCCGAAGGCGGACACGAGCAAACTCTACACACAGATGTTCTCGCCCTCGCCGAGTGGGTGCGAGAGCAGGGCGGCGAAGCGTTCATCGTTTCCGCTTCTCCGCTCTGGGTCATTCAAGAGGCGACGAGCGCCCTCGGCTTTTCCTCCGCGGTCATCGCTGCGGGAGAACCCCATTTCGAAGAGCGCGCGAGCGCACGGTGGATCCTGCCAGGCATGGGGAATGTGCTGCCCTACGGTCCCGACAAGGTGAGCGCAGGGAGAGCGCTCCTGGGTGAGAGGCCATGGCTGGCGGCGCTCGGGGACAGCGGATTTGACCTGGAAATGATGCAGGCCGCCGCACTCGCCGGCGCTATCGGGAGTAAAGCCGCGCTTTTAGAAGGGCTCGGCGGGATCCCCCACGCCGTACGCCTCGAGATTGCACCGCCGGGACCGATCTCACTCCACTTACGTTGATTTCCTCGAACGTCGACCCGTCCCACCCGGTTTTGGATGGAAAAATCCGATGCAACGGAAAATGTTCCCGTCCCTGGAAAACAAATCACCTGGACTCTTTGAGCTTCCCCTAGTCATTCGGTAAATGCTCCCGCCTATGCACCGCCCCTTGAAAAGTACTGCCTCAGCTGCCGCTCTATTCGCCGTCCTCGGACCCTTTCTGATCTCTTGTGGAGGGAGCAAGAAACCCGCCGAAGACGCCGCTGACGTGACCGTCGACAATGAAGACGAGTTCGATGAAGGCATGGAGATGATGCAGGAAGTGGGCGGCATGAATGAAGAGAAGGTCACCAAGACGTTCAAACGCCTCCAGCCTGATCTGATCAACTGCCTCATGACCGCCGGCAAGGGTCAGGACTACCTTTTCGGAGATGTTGCATTTGTCGTCACGGTCGATCAATCCGGGAGAGCCATCGCCGCTCATACGGAGAAGTCCACGCTAGGAAACTACCAAGCCGAGCGCTGCATGTTGGACGTCCTTTCCGGGAGTCCTTGGCCGAAACCCGTCGGCGGATTGATCGCGTATGCTCGCAATGGGATGGGTTACGACGCCCCAGAAGACATCCGTCCCCCCGTTGTCTGGTCCAGCTCCGACATCGATGAAACCCTCAGTGACGCGGACAACAGTCAGGCTTTGAACGCTTGCGGACGCGGTGGCCCCTACGAGATGACCGCCTACGTCGCGGCGAACGGTAAGGTGCTCTCCGTCGGAGTGGCCCATACGGTGGAAAATGGCGAAGAAAAGGCCGCTTGCCTCGTCAGCGCCGTCGAGGGAATTCGGTTCAAATCCCCCGGATCTTGGAAGGCAAAAGTCTCCTTCCGCCTCTGATCCGCCCACTCCCACTTCTTGACGACTCGACAGCGCCGGATCTACCGAGCGCGTCGGTCGTTCAAGCTCCAGGACTGTCATGACCATGGAAAACTTGAAGTCCTCGTGCATCCTCGGAGATTTTCCGGTGGAGAAGTTTCTTGACAGCCACTTTCAAAAGCAACCTCTGTTTTTGAAAGGCGCCGTTCCGAACTTCATTCCACCGATGAGCCATGAAAAGCTCGCCGGGTTGTCCCTCGAAGAGGACGTCGAATCACGCCTGGTTCTCGATACTCGCTGGCCTCTCACACCCGGCTTCAAATCTCAAAATCCCTACCGCTTGCTCCACGGCCCCTTCTCGAAATCAGATTTCCGGACGCTGCCTGAGCGGGATTGGACCTTGCTCGTTCAAGACGTGGACAAGCATGTGGCCGAGGTCGCAGCGCTTCTCTCGCTCGTGACCTTTTTGCCCCGCTGGATGCTCGACGACGTCATGATCAGCTACGCCGTTCCGGGGGGAAATGTGGGGCCCCATATCGATCAATATGACGTGTTTCTGCTCCAAGGCTCGGGAACTCGCCTTTGGCAAATCAATCGAGACCAGACCGATCCCGCCTTCAGCGAAGAGGTCGATCTCCGGATTCTTGAGCGTTTTGAGCCTCAAGAATCCTATCTCGCCGAACCCGGCGACGTCCTCTACCTCCCCCCGGGCGTCGCTCACTACGGCGTCGCTCAAGAAGAATGCACGACCTACTCCCTTGGTCTACGCGCCCCGGAGGAGTCCGCGCTCCTGAGCGCTTTCGCGGATGAATTGGTTCTGGCAGCGGGTGAGAACCCCCTCCGAGAAGCTCTCACAACACCCGCCGTTCACCCGGCAGAGATGACCGCCGAGCTGACGGGCCGGGCACGACAAATCCTCGAAGACGCCCTCAGAAAAGCCAAAGACTCTGCCTGGCTCGGGCGCATGCTCACCGCTCCGAAGCCGCACCTCGAAGGCCATCCACTTCACTCACCGACGAAAGCCTCCGACGTTCAGTCGTCGCTCAGCGCGGGCCACGTCTACTCGCGGTCCATCAGGAGCAGGTTTCTCTACAGCTCACAAGTGGACGCTCTTTTCCTCTTCGTCGACGGAGAGAGCTACCGCCTGAGCGCCCCATCGCTCGCGTTTGTTCGACGCCTCTGCGAGGCGGAGTCCGTGGGAGCAAAAGACCTACCGGTTCATCCCGCGAGCACATCCAAACTCCTCGAAATGATGGCCGAACTCGTCTCACAAGGGGCCTTGGTCCAAAGCAAGAGAGCCCCTTAAAGTTCACCCTCGACTCCAAAGGTCGGAATGGTCGCGGGGCCCACAAATTCTTCCACGCACGTACCGGCCTCGCAATAGAAGTCATTGACGTCCGATCTGAGGTTCGCGTTGAGAACACCCATAGAAATTCCCCACCAGGAGCCCGTATCGCCAATGTCCCAGCGCTTTCTGACCTGGGCGTCGAGCTGCCAGTAAGGGGTAGCGCGCGGAGCGCTCGCCACATCTGCTACCTCAGAAACGCGAGCAGGAATGCCCGTGTAGTAGGTGCTCCGACCCGACACGTTCCAGCCCTTGCCGAGATAATAAGCGAGGGCCACATCCAGTACATGTCCGCGATCGTACTGAGCAAGGCCATGCACACGTCCGATCGCACGGACCGAACGCGAGAGGGTATAGGACAAAAATCCGCGCAAGCGCGGGGCCAGCATTCTCTTGAGGGAGAATTCAAGACCGGACGCTTGACCAAGAGCGCGTGGATCTTCCGCTTGTCCACCCAGAACCTCCAGGTGCTCGGCATCAAAGGTCTCAAAATAGACGTTGTGAAAAACCGTCGTGTCCAGACTGACGTTTGCCGGCAGCAGGACTTCCACACCAAGGTCATTTTGCACCGCCCTTTCAAGACCCAAGGACACCGGAAGCATGCGCCCCGGGGGACGCTGCGAGGGACTGGGGCGTTGGGCTGAAAACCCGACGGATTGATGGAGACGCAGGTGAGGGAAAACATGATGGGAGAGGGAAAGTCGGGGCTGAATCGCGCCGTCCGAAGCGGGCGTCGAACGGGGCGAGGCGCCTGTCGCGTACAGATCCGCGCGCAATCCGACGCCCATGACCGTGCTCTCTGAAAACTGAAAATTGAGGTCGACCCAAGCTCCGACGGTGACATCTTCCCGCTGATACTCAGCCGTCTGCTCGGGTCCGGTGAAGTACTGATCCGTCTGTAGGCGGACGGTCGTGTCGGCGCCGTAGTCCGCTTGCAACTGTCCCCCCCAGGCGCGACTCCGAGGACGGGTCTGATCCACACGCAGGGTGAGTTCGTGGGAGAAGGGCTGAATGGGCGACGGCTCCGCGTCCCAGCGGTCGTGACCATAGATGAGGCTGATCCGTCCTTCCGAACCGTCCTTCCCTTCGTGCTTGAAACGCACCATCGCGCGGTGAAACGATGCGTTGTAGATGTCCTCGACGGATCCGTCTGAGAGTTTTTGCGAAGAAAGATCGCCGGCGCCAAACCCAAGCACTTCGATCTGATCGCTCTGGCCGATGCGATATTTCATACGTGCCTGATAATCCCAGAAATTCAAGGTAAAATCTGGCGCCACAAACTGCACGAGTGCCTGCGTGTAGGAATAACGACCGGCCGCGAGCACCGATCCCCGGCCGTCCGCAAAGGGGGTTTCGACTCCCAGAGCAGCGTCCGTGAAACGCACTCGGCCCGAAGCTCGTGTTCGTCCTTCGGGCTCGGCCGCGACGGCCTCCACCGTTCCACCAACAGCCCGACCAAGGCGCGCCGGGCCCCCTGTCCCGTAGATGGCGGCACTCTCGACGAGCCACGGATGCACGACGGCAGGTCCGCGGCCGAGATGGAAGAGGTACGGGATGGAAATGCCATCGTACTCGTACCCCGTCATCC
>CAYMQT010000119.1:0-15373 GCA_964392575.1 uncultured Polyangiaceae bacterium | reverse complement strand
GCGGGATGGGTCTGGAACTGCTCGGGGTCGATGTGGCGACGGGCGTCGCCCTGCTGTCGGGGTGCTCGATTGCGCGCGCGGGCAACGTCGTCGGGCTTGGCTTGAAAGGCTCGGCGAAACCCCGCTCAGGATGAGGCCGGAAGCTCCGGTGTCGCGCTACGGGCTCACCCAGAAGGAAATGGGCATTCTCGACATGCTCCGGGTCATGCCTGCCGGTGTGAGCCGTTTGAGAGAAAGCGGGGCAGGGACACCTGAGATCGTGGATCGCGTCGTTGTGGCGCTGCTCTTGTCTCGTCAGATTGAGGTTGGTGTAGAAAAGGAACCCGCCGGGTTGAATGAGCCGGCGGAAACTCCCAACAGCATACCCCCGCCCGCCGCGCGGGCAGCGCGCCGGGCGGCCACTGCTCCACGCCCTCCCTCTGTCCCTGCGGACATGGCGTTTGGGGTGGATTCGCACGCTTCCGCTTCGGGCTCGACGCCCTTGCGCGCTCCGGCATCGCGGAGAGGTTCGACGTCGCCCCGGGGCCCCTTCTCTCAAGAGAACATGCGCGCCGAGATTCAAGCTTACCAGGAGCGCAGTCCGCGGAATCACTACGAAGTTCTCGGGATCTCCAAGGATGCAGATCCGGCCACGGTGCGTTCGGCTTTCTTTCAGTTGGCGCGCACATGGCATCCGGATCGCCTTCCGGAAGACTTGAAGGATCTCAAACCTGTAGTCGCTCGGGCGTTCGCTTCCATGGGCGAGGCCCACCAAGCGCTGTCCGATCCGCAGAAGCGCGCAGAATATGATCGAGCTCTTTCTGAGACTGCTCCAGACGAACAGGCGCAAGTCTCCGCGATCCTGGACGCCGCCAATGCCTTTCAGCAGGCGGAGGTCTTGCTGAAGAAGAAGGATTTTTCAGGAGCCCTTGAGAAGGCCAAAATCGCCTATGAAGGTGACCCGTCCCAGGCCGACTATGGCGCCCTCTACAGTTGGCTTCAGGGCATGAATCGGTCCGGGAAGGATCTGATTGAGCTCATTCAGGTGCTTGATACCGCTCTTGAGTCCAACGCCGACAACGTGCGCGCTCTTTGGTACCGGGGTCAGCTCCTCAAGAAGTCGGGAAACACCTTGAGGGCCATGAAGGACTTCAAGCGGATCGTTCAGCTCAAACCCAACCACACCGACGCCCTGCGCGAACTCCGCGTTCATAACATGAGAAAGCGCAGTAACCCGGACGGTGCACAGACGTCTGGATTCTTCGGCAAGTTCATGAAAAAAGACTAGCTCTATGCGCATTCTGAGCGGGGTTCAGTCTTCCGGCCACCTTCATTTGGGAAACTACTTCGGAGCGATCCGGCAGTTTGTGGAAATGCAGGCGGAGGGCGAAGGATTCTATTTTATCGCCAATCTGCACTCCTTGACCACGGTGCAGGATCCGAATTTGCTCCGCGAGTTCACGCGGGACGCGGTGCTCACTTATCTCGCCTTCGGATTGGATCCGGATCAAAGTGTGGTGTTTCGGCAGTCCGACGTACCTGAACACTCAGAGTTGTTTTGGATTCTTGGCAGTCAGATCCCGCTCAGTCACCTCGAGCGCGCGCACTCGTACAAAGATAAGCTACAAAAAGGAATTCGGCCGGACTTCGGTTTGCTTGCCTATCCCGTGCTGATGGCAGCGGACATTCTGCTCTATTCCCCGGACGTCGTACCCACGGGCAAAGATCAGAAACAGCATCTCGAACTGACGCGAGATTGGGCCATCAAGTTCAACCAGACCTTTAGTGCAAACTACGATCCCGCCGACCCCAACGGGGAAAAGAACGGTCGGCCAGGGGTTTTCAAAATCCCTGAAGGTCGGATCCTCAAGTCGACGGCCGTGGTGCCGGGCGTCGACGGCCTGAAAATGAGCAAGAGCTATAAGAACACCATCGATCTTTTCGCTACCGACAAGCAGGTCAAGAAAGCCATCATGGGCATCAAGACGGATTCGACTCCTGTGGAAGAGCCGAAGCCTCAGGAAGGCAGCGCACTGCTTGCCCTTCTGCGCGTCCTTGCCACCGACAGCGATTACGCGGAAATCGAAGCCGCGTGGCTACGTGGGGGAGAGGGATACGGAGTTTTCAAATTGCGTTTGCTCGATCTCTTTCACGCCACCTTTGATGAAGCGAGGAGCCGCCGCGCCCTGCTTGAGAAGGATCCGGATCTGGTAGAGAATGTCCTTCGACGGGGCGCTGAACGGGCGCGCGAAGTCGCTTGCCAGAAGGTGGACGAGGTCAAGAGGGCAACCGGGCTCCTCTAGGTTTCTCAAGATGTTTTCTCGCTTTCTTTCTGCTCCAGACAAGGAATTGAGCCCGATTCTGGCGTTTTCTCGTCAGCGAACCTTCAGCGCAAAGAAGTCTTTGCAAACGCTCCGAGCTGAGTGAGCGCCTGATAGACACCGAGCGCGACCGCGTTGGCGAGGTTCAAGGAGCGGACTTCACCCAAGGTCGGGATGGCGACGAGCCTATCTGCCTTTGCCGAAAGAAGTTCTGCGGAGAGGCCCGTGCTTTCTTTCCCGAAGACGAGGTAGTCCTTTGCTTGGTACGAAACTTCGAGAAAACTGCGCTCGGTCTTACCGGAGAAGAACCACAGGCGCGCCTCTTCTTCTAAGCTTTCAAAGAAGGCATCGAGACTCTTGTGTTCGATGACCTTGACGAGCGGCCAGTAGTCGAGTCCGGCGCGCCGCACGGCCTTTTCGTCGACCTGAAAACCGAGGGGATGAACGAGATGGAGCGTTACCTTCGTTGCGGCGCAGAGACGAGCGATGTTGCCGGTGTTGGGCGGAATCTCAGGTTCAACGAGCACAACATGAAGAGGAACCTCTGCGCCGAAAGCCCGCAGGCGCGATTTTGATCCGGAGTCAGCCTGTTCGCTGGATGTTTTTGTCCCTTCGCTTTTCATGTGCGCGCTTTCCCGTCTGCTTTTCGTCAGCTGTCGCTCGCCTTTTACATCCCGGATCTGCACAGGTCCCACCAGGACTTCATTTGGCTTTAGGAAAGGAGGGCTGCGACGTCCCGGGCCGGGGGAGGGCATTTCTGCCTACACCTTCGTGATGCCGGGGGGTTGTGGCGCGACTTTCCTCTGTCTTCTTGACGCACGTCCGGGCTGGAAAGTAGCCTTGCGGGGCAGGTAGCTTCCTAAAATGAGATCTCACTTTCGCCGACTCTGTGATCGCTCCCCTTTTCGGGGAAGGAACCGAGGGCCAGTGTGGGGAGCACTTCTAGCGCTTACGCTGGTTACGACTTCCGTTTCGGCTGAGTCGATGGACTTTGCTCTTGAGCGCCTTGCGGTCAATGCCGCCACTTGTCGGACTGCTGACGGATTTTCGACGGGGGTGCCCGGCGACAATGGCGCGGAAACGTGTATTCCGGACAATGACGCCTTCATCAACCTGATCAACACCTACGGAATGGCCATCGCGCCCACTGCGATGTACCCGGCCCACACGACGGGGTTTGGCGGGTTCGAGATTGCCCTTGAGGGGACCTACACCTCCATCCATTCGGACGCGGACTATCTCAAGAAGGGCACCCGCGGCCCCACGGATTCCGCGGGTGTGGCGGCGGACGAGAACTCCGACGTGCCTTCGATGCTGCAGATGTACTCTCTTCGCATCCGCAAGGGGTTTGGTTTCGGGGTGGAGACGGGCCTTCAGTTTGGTTTCATGCCGAGCACCAGCTTGGTGTCTGGTGGGATAGATCTTCGCCTCGCCATTTTGGAAGGGTTCAGGGACGGCCCCCTGGGGTATCTGCCGGATTTTGCGGTCACTGGTTCCGCTCGTACGATCACGGGGACCTCTCAGGTGCAGCTGACGGTGGCCGGGGTCAGCGGGACTTTCTCTAAACCCATCACCATCGCCCAGAGCGGAGTTCTGACCCCTTGGTTTGGATACCAGCACTTGTTTCTCTTTGGAGACTCGGGCGTGATCGATTTCACCCCCGCCGACAACGCTCTTCAGGCTTGCGGTTACCAAGGGCCCAATACGCCGGGGACGCCGGGCTCCGAGGCCCCGTACGACGGTCGGCCTCTTTGTTCAGCCGGGGGGTCCGAGCAGGACTTCAACAACGGTCGCGTCTTCGATCCGGTGCGCTTGCAGCGTCAGCGGCTCATCTTCGGAGCGAATTACCGCTATGAAATGTTGACCGTCGGAGGTCAGCTCATGATTTCTCCCTTTGATGTCGGAAAGCTCAACAAGGACGAAGCCGGGGCGCTCGAAGGTGAACCCAAGAACACGGCGTTTTCCTTGCAGATCGGGGTCATCTTCTGAAGCCGCGCCACTGAGTCCCCGAGAAGCCGATGAGTCCCCGAGAAACCGAGCGCTAGGACCGTGACGAGCGCCAGTTTCGTCAATCAGTGCAGCGGGTCGCCGGAGGTCGGTGTGTGGGCCCGAGAGTCCAGCGGAAGATCACGGAGATCGGCGAGCGAACCCCCGAAGCGGATCGAGAAACCAATGGCGATGAGTGCAACCGCTCCACTCGCGAAAAGCCCCCACTCGTAGGAGAGACCGCTCGAAAAGTAGGCGTGTCCCGCCGGGGGGCGGATCAAGAGCAGACTGACTTCGCCGCCGGTCAGGGCGCAAAAGAAAGTGGCGATGGCCCGGACGCCCCTCATTTCGTGAACGCTGCGACGGCTGAGGACGAGAGCGCAAAGAATGAACCACCCGACAGCGCCGCCAAAGAGCCAAGGGGCGGTGCTGATGGCGAGATCATGGCCCGAGAGCTCGATGGGATCGGGGCGCTCGACGCTCACCCAGGGCGCATAGAACAGGGAGAGACCCAAGGCCGAAAGGAGGGTCAAGGCGCCCCGTCCGCGTCCGAAAAACCACGCGGGAAGGCGCTGATCTTCCGGTGGATCGAGGGGCGCATCGAGGAGCGTCTCCGCGCGACCCTCGTGTGACAGGGGGAGTTTGCTGAGGGGAACGAGGGGCAGGTCACACTCGGGGCAGCGGGGTCCTTCTTCGGGCGAGAAGAGCTCTCGACAAAAGGGACAGGAAAGCAGTTCCGCCATGCTCAAAGCGTATGGCACTGGGGGCTCGTCATTGCACGAAAAATGCTAACTTCAGGGACCTCATGGAGGACACACGTAGCCCCGTCTCCCAGATCGCGAAACTGTTTGGTCTCACCGAGCAGAGTCCTCTGTTTCAGCAAGCGGTCACTCATCCTAGCTTCGCTCACGAAGTTGCGGACGCCCAGCACAATCAGAGGCTAGAATTTTTGGGGGATGCCATCTTGGATTTTGTGGTGAGTGAGCAGCTCTATGAGCGCCTACCGGACGCCGACGAGGGTATGCTGACCCGCACACGCGCGCAGATCGTGAGCACCCCTGCTCTGGGCAGATACGCGCGCCATGTAGACGTGGCCGTGGCCCTCAGGTTCGGCAAAGGGGCGGCTCAGGGAAACCTTTCGAGTAGTGACAACGTGCTTGCGGACGCGGTCGAGGCTCTTGTGGCGGCGTCGTACTTGGAGGGTGGCCTCGCGGCGGCGCGCCCCGCGTGCACCGCGATCATGGAGTTTGGGCTTTCGGTGATTGATGTCGCTGGTGCGAGGGACAAGAAGAGCGAGCTTCAGGAAGAGGTGCAGGCGCTGGGCATGAAAGCGCCTGTTTATCAGGTGTCTCGGATTGATGGCCCCGCGCACGACGCGCTTTTTGAGGTCCATGTTCTGGTGCAGAATGTGCTCGTGGGCACAGGACAGGGTCGCTCGAAGCGCAGCGCAGAAAGAGAGGCCGCGGGGGATGCTTTGAGCCGGGGCAGTTACAGGGAGTTCGTCAGCGAGGCAGAAGCATGAAGAATCGGCGCGCGTTTCTCGTCAGCTTTTTCGCGTTTGGCGTGACGCTCGCTTCTGCTGGGCGTGCTTATGCGGGGAGCTACTTGAGCCGAGCCGCGGTCCTTCTCAAGGGAGCGGACGTTGAAGCCAAGGCGCTGCGCGAGAGATTTTTCGACAAAGAAATGGCGCGCGTCATGCACAAGCTTGCCCTGGCTCGGGCGGAAGCTGCCGGAGCCATGGAGGTCCCGTCCGAGGTCAAGCGCGCCCATCCGCACCTGCTCTTGGTGATGGAGTCCTATGAGCGGGCTTGCTACGCGGCGACGGTGGGGCAGCAGACGGACTTTCTCGTTGCCCTTTCTCGCGCCCGTGACGAAGCACGCATCTTTGAGGCGGTTCTCAAGCAAGCAGGCTGGACCCTTCCTTAGAGGGTGCTGCACAGGCTGCTGCGCGAAGCGTTTCGTCGGTCGTCGCGACGCCTGTGCAGCACCCTCGAGAGCCCGTCGAGACCTGCTGCGCGAAGCGCTTCGTCGGTTATTATATATTATAATGTCTGTGTCCTCTGGGTCTGGCGGCTAGGGCTCCTGAAAAAGAGTGGCTTCCTTGCGGCGGAGCTTGCCGAGCAGAATGCTCTGACGTCCGCTCACGTCCTTCTTCAGCCGACCGAGCAGTGAAACGAGGGCCTTTTCCGTTTCCGCCTCCCGAACGCGGACACGAGCCAGCTCGGTGGAAGCTTCATCGCGTGGGACCTCAGGCAAACTTCCCCGCCGCCACAGCACCGCGAAGCGTTTGCCTTCTGGGATGACCTCAGGGCAGATCTGTCCGTCGAAGAGGGCTTTTGCCGCCTGGTAGAGGGCGGGTTCGACGCGCACCTCGGGGACGTCCGTTGAACCGTCGGGCCACACGAATCCCAAATCTCCGCCACGTTCCTTGGTCGCGCGATCCACGGAGTTTTCTCGCGCCAGCTTGCGAAACGTCTCGATGTCGGTTGCGCCATTCAGCTGAGCAAGGGTCTCTTCTGCTTTTGCGCGGTCGTTGAAAAGGAGGCGGAAGAGGCGAAGGCGGAGCGGTTTTTGAAAGTCGCGCGCGTGCTTTTCTAGGTAGCTCTTGACCTGACTTTCGGAAGGAGAGCCTTGTTCACTCAAGACTTGTTCACTGAGGGAGCGAACGAGCGCTTGGTGCAGAAGGTTGCGCGTCACGTGGCGCACGGCGGGCGCGGACTTTAGGTTCAGCGCCTGTGCCTCCGCGTCGAGGAGCCAGCGTGGAACGAAGTAGTCGTTGATGCATGCGTCGGCCGGTCGTTCCTTGGCGTTTTTCACACATGCGGAAAGAGCCGCCTCGACTTGAGCGGGGGGGAGCGTGAGAGCACCCACCTTGACTGCCCCGGTCCAATCGCCGGAGGTGGCGTGACTTGCCACGAGGAGCAGCGGCGCGCTCCATCTGAGGCTGATAGGGAGGGCGGACATGTCTGCCCTCCTAGCATCAGATGGCCACTTTTTGCGACTGATTGCGCAGCTTGGCACGCGCCAGGCCAGGCAGGACCTGTCGCTCGCTCAACCTTGCACCCTGAGCCATCAAGCGGGCCCGACTCACCTCCCAGGCCTCTTTTCCCTGGTCGATACCGAGCGCCCGGCGACCCATCCTGCTTGCCACGGCTAAGGTCGTTCCGCTGCCCATATAGGGATCGAGGATGAGATCCCCAGGGCGGGAGCACGATTCAATCCAGCGTTGCAAGAGCGCCTCCGGTTTCTGAGTGGGGTAACCGGTCCTTTCCCGCGCGACGGGAGCCACGATCCCTATCTCCCAGACGTCGCCGAGAGGAGTGCCCTTGGAGGCAGCTTCGGTGGTGCTCGAGTGCGTACGTCGACCGGTGTCGTCTGTGATGGCGAGCTGCCGCTTCGTGCCCCAAGTCTTCACCGTGGAAGGCGCGAGCGGTTCGTAGAGCTGGTTGTAGCGTGGGACAGATTCCGCTCGCTTCAGGTAGCGGAGCATCACATCGTGAACGCGCTGGAAGTTCTTTGTTTTGGAGGGCCAACGCCGGTAACGCCAGATCACCTCGCTGGCAAAACACTCGGCTCCGAAGATCTCATCACACAGGATCTTGGCGTAGTGACTGGTTTTGGAGTCGACGTGAAGGACGAGGCATCCATCCTCGCTCAAAAGAGACCGCACCATTTTCAGGCGGGGTTCGAGAGCGTTCAAGTAATCGGCGAGGGACTGCCATCGATCATCGAAGGCCTCACTCGTAGTCCGCGTCATCACTCCCGACGGGTCTTTCGTGCGGGTGACTCGGTAGTGCTTTCGACCGGTGAGATAGGGAGGATCCAGGTAGGCGAGGTGGATTTTCCCGGCGTAGTCCTCATGTAAAGCGTGGAGGGCGGTGAGGTTGTCGCCGAAGACAAGTTCCGCGTCGGGTCCGTCTGGAGTCGTCAAAAGACCACAGGTCGTCCTGCTCAGGCGCCCTAGGGGCGTTTTCATGGAGGACTCCCTCCCGGGCCAGCTGAGCCGAGGTGCGCCGATTTCGAGCATCCCGCAGGATACCCACATGTAGGTTATTGTGGTCAAATTACAGACATATGGAAGCGCCCTCGGTCGGACGCTTGAGTGGGCTGTTTCCCTCTTCTAGCCTGGCGTGTGATGCATCGGCTCCTGATCTGCCTCAGATTGCATTCAGGCTGCGTAGTTCTCTCAGGTTGTCTCGCGTTGCTCTCAGGTTGCCAGGAAGAAGAGGCGACGGCGGGTCCTGGCGAAGTGCTGCAACAGTTCGTCACCTCGATGCAGAGGGTCCATGGCTCGCCGGAAGTGGCCGGCGAAGTCGTGCAGATGTTGTGGGAGCCGGCACGCAAGAACCTCATGGAGCGCGCTCGTCGTGCCTCCGCCCTATCCGGTCGCGAACTCACCCCAGGAGAGATGATCGTTCCTTCGTGGTTTGCCCTTCATGTGTGGTCGGGAGACGTCGACGTGCGCATCGACGGAACGTGGGCAGAGGTCACTTGCCAAGGTCCGCAAGGGGAGCAGGCGCGAGCTCGCCTCGTACAAGAAGACGGCAAGTGGCGCGTGGCGCTCGAGCTGCCGCCCCTCTCCCCCATCCGTCATCGAGAGGAGCCGGTAGAGAGCAGCGTCAGGTAAGAGCTCTTAGATAGAGCCTACAAAAGAAAAAACGAGAACCCGAGGGGGTTCCCGTTCTTCAGTTCTTATACTGATCCTGTTCAGTTCTTATGCTGAGCTGTTCAGCTAAAGAACAAGCGTCAGTTGGAGAAGAAGATGGCTTCGATCTCGTCTTTGACTTTGTCCTCGGCCTGCTCACGAGCAATCGCAATTTCCTTCACGATCAAGCTGCGTGCAGTGTCGAGCATGCGCCGCTCACCGAAAGAGAGCTGCTTGTTCGTCTTGAGGCGGTAAAGATCACGCAAAACCTCGGCCACGTCGTAAATAGACCCGGTCTTGATCTTGTCCATGAAGCCGCGATAGCGACGGTTCCACGTCTGCGTGTCAAATCCGATCGTGCGCTCTTCGAGAATATCAAAGATCTCCCGGATCTCGGTCTCGTTGATCACCTGACGAAGCCCCACCGCATCTGCGTTGGAAACAGGCACCATGATCTTTCGATCAGAATCGAGGATACGAAGCACGTAAAACTTTTGAGGAGTTCCGGCGATGTCTCGCTCGTCAATACTGACGATTTCTGCCACGCCTTGCGCGGGATAAACCGCTTTGTCTCCAACCTGGAATTCCATATCTGCCTGCATCGTTGTCTCCTTGATGGCTCACTGATCACTGAACGACTGATCCGCTCGCCGGGTACTTATTGTGTGAGGTGGGGGGCCCCATGAGAATCGCGACAGTCCTCGCAATGGCCGCATTTGAATGCCGGCTGGCTCCCGCGCCCGTCCTTGAGTAAACCGCTCTTCGCAAGACGCTGGTTCAGAGACGACCCGCAGAGAAGGAACAGGTGGACTTGTCGATTCATTCCCGGTTGGGTGGATTCTTTTTTTGCGCCTCGGGTGGCTATTCACCCGTTGCACTTTTCCGGCATAGAACGCCGAGTCAAAGCGATAATGAAAGCCTGAGCCTTCTCAGTCGACGCCCCGAGACTCATTCTCGGAGACGAAAACTCGCTCACGAGAGCACGTTTGAGTCAGCACAGCCGGCGAACCTGAACATTTTAGTTAGACGTCGCCAGGCGCGCAACTTAGTCCCGGGAGCCGCAGGTGTCAAGGTTTTTCGGCGCGGTGTTCTTTCTCAGCGCGGTGTTCTTTCTCGGTGCCGTACTCTTTCCCGGCGTTGTATTCTGGCGGTGCTTTTCGTCGTGCTTCTGCGATGGCCTCTTCGATCAGGCCGAAGCGAACGCCCCGATCAGAGACTGTGAGCTCACTCACCCCCGCGTAAGCGCAGATTTCCGTACAAAGCCAGGCACCCGCCACGATCACGTCGGCTCGACCGGGGCTCAGTCCCGGCACGTTCGCAAGCTGCACCTGGGTCATTTCACTCAGGGCCCGAGCCAGACGCTCAAGATCTGAGAATTGAAGGCTTTTCCCGTGAACATCCGCCGGATCGTAGGTGCTTTTCCCAAGCGCGATCATTTTGAGCGTCGTCACCGTTCCGGCCACACCGACCGCCTTTGCCTCTGGTCCTTTCGTGAGGCCGGTCGCGTGCAGGGTTTTTCGGATGTCGTCTCTCAAAGAAGTTAGTTGTTGATGAGAAAGGGGCGCGCTCAGTTGATGACGCTCGCTCAAGCGCACGCTTCCCAGGGGCAAGCTTTCACTTCTGCTGATGACGAGATCGCGGGGGCTTCCGCAAATGAACTCTGTGGAGCCACCACCGATGTCAAACACGAAGGCTTGATCCGGCTTCGACAGATCGGAGAGCGCCCCGCGGAAGGTGAGCTCTGCTTCGCGGCGCCCGGAGATGACCTCCAGCTCCACTCCCAGGACCTCTCGGGCTTCTTCGAGGAAAGCCTGGCTGCCCTGGGCGTCACGCAAGGCACTGGTGCCCACGGCTTTGAAGTGGCTCCCGCCGTACTCGTCGAGCAAGGTCCGACAACGGCGGAGAGCGGTGAGGGTTCGGTCCATCGCTGGGTCACAAAGACGTCCAGTCAGCGAAACCCCTTCGCCCAGACGAGTGATCATGGAAAGGTCGGCCCTCACTTGAAGCGGAGCGCTCGGCTGCTCGGGCGCCTCGACGATGGTGAAAAGGACGCAGTTGGTCCCGACGTCCAGCGTGGCGAAGAGAGAGTCGTCAGTCACGATTCGGGTCGGGGGGAGGACCCATCAAGGATCGGAGGTCGATCATTTCCTCGATGTTGGGTTGCACCACGAGTTCTACCCGGCGATTCTTGGCGCGGCCCGCTTCACTGGTGTTTTCAGCCACGGGAGCGGTGTGGCCGTATCCTGCCGCGCTCCATTTTTCTGGGTCGAGACCACCTCCTCCTTCTTTGACCGGGGTGGTGAGGAGCACCAGGACTGAACGGGCTCGCATGGCGGATAGACCCCAGTTGTCCGTGAAGAAACTGCTCTTCATGGCCCGGTCATCGGTGTGTCCCGCGACTTGAAATTGGCGAGCCCGGAGCTCCTTGTCCTCCAGGATCACGCTGGCGACCTGTAGGATAATGTCTTCACCCTCCTTACGCAGACGGTCCTTTCCGGAATCGAACAAGACGTCACCTGGGAGAAGGATGACCATGCGGTTGTCTCTGACTTCGACCTTGAGCCCCAAGCGCGTGAGCTTGGTGAGTTTTTCCCGAAGATTTTCAAACTTCTGGCGGATTTCGTCGAGATGCTGAAGGCGTCCTTCATACTCTTCGAGGGCTTGTTTCTGTGCGTCGAGATCGGCGCCTAGAGAGTCCAAGTTGCTAGTTCTTTCCGCGAGCTGACTTCGAAGAGCTTCGATTTCCTCAAGAGCGTCGGCATAGTCCGCCTCCGCTTTTGCGCGCGCACTCTTCTCTCCATCGAGCTTCTCGCGGAGTTCTTCCGTCTCCCGAACCTTCTGATCCCATTCCGGTTGCGAGTACCCACAACCAAAAACAAAAAGAATCGCACTCGTGACGAAAGGCACTCTTGCGATCCAATTTCTGAAACCTCGCATCTTTTTTCGTTTCGGGGACGGGGGGAGCGTGAGGGGTCTGCTGTGGGCTAGCGTGCGCTACTAAGTGTCGTCAAGGCACTGAAATCACCAGAAAATTTTGGATTGACCGGTAAAATTCCCGGGAAAAATTCGCGCCAGCTTTTTCTTCATCGGAGTCAAATGTTCCCTGCACAGCTGAGCTGTATGCAATCTTTGCGTGGCTAGAACAGGGTCTTTCAGGCAGCATCGAGATCGCCTTCGCACTTTTTTCGTTGACACATCACACTAGGTGGCAATATACGTCTTGCAACATACCCTAGGGGTGGACGAATCCTTGTCCACCCTCCCATCCGTGCAGGGAGAATCAAAAAATGGCTGCAAAAAAGACTCGTAAGAAGGCTGCTAAAAAAGCACCCGTGAAAAAAGCAACGGCAAAGAAAGCTACCGCCAAAAAGGTAGCCAAGAAGGCAAAGAAGAAGGCAGGTAAGAAGAAGGCTGCCAAGAAGGCACCTGCTAAGAAGGCTGCCAAGAAGGCCAAGAAGAAGGCCGCCAAGAAGAAGTAAGGCGACCGCCCTCTGCGGCAATTCGCCCCACTCCTGGGGTTGTTCGGGGTGCCCGGTCCGTGTTTTTCACGGTTCTGAGGCACCCCGGATGCATTTGCGGGATAGGTGGGTTATTGCCCGGGCGCCCGCATCGGTCGCGTCAAAAAACTCATGACCATCTCCCCTCAGGTTTGCTTCAAGAGAGAGGCACGTCGTCAGCGTCGGCTTTCACTCCTTGGTCTTCTCTTTTGCCTCGGAACGCTGATTTGCCTCGGAACGCTGAGCGCGTGTGCCGGACGGGGCGGGGCGGCGAAATGGCCACCGGAAGCCAAGCAGTGGTTTGATAGAGGGGCGCATTCCTACGCCCGTGGGGATCTGGAGGACGCGCGCCTCGCGAGTGACAACGCCTTGGCGGCGCTCCCGTCTGAGCCCGAAGTGAAGATGCTCGGCGCTCGGGTGGCGATGGCCGAACTCGAATTTGATCGCGCGTTGGGGCTTCTAGCAGAGTTGCCGGGGCCCGAGGCGGCCGGTCTTCGCGGGCGTGCGCACTGGTACCTTGGACACATCGATCAGGCCGCGGAAGAGCTGGCCGTGATGACTGCTCATCCTGAGGTGAAGGATGATTGGGCGAAGGCTGCGCTCAAGCTCGCGCGCAAAGGTCGAGGTCGTACCCCTTTTGAAATGAGCGGTGGCCTCGTCGCCGTCGTTGAGATGCCGTCGGCGGGCACGGCGATGTTGGTTCCTTTGGAACTCAACGGAGAACTTGCTCTCGCCATGGTGGCGACGGATCGCGCGGAGTCGGTCATCGACTCCAAGACAGCCAGGGAGGGAGACTGGGTTTCTCTGCGCTTCGGCGGCCGCATCGAAGTGAGCGATGTGCCTGTCGTGGCGGAAGATCTTTCCGGCCTGTCGCGGGAAATGGGAGCGCCCATCAAGCTGCTCATCGGCGTTCACCTGCTGCGAAAGATGCGCGCTACGATCGACGTCTCCGGGCGCCAATTCGTCGTTCGCAACTACGAGCCGCCCCCTCCGCCGGAAGCCACGACCATCACACCGATTTTCTACCGTGGTGGTGCGATGGTCTTGCCGGGATACTTTGGGGTTGAAAAGACGGCGCCCCTGTCGACACTTCTCGTGAACACATCGATGGCGTTCCCGTTGGCTCTCGATGAGGAAGGATGGAAGAAGGGTGGGCGCGACGCCAAGTCCTTTGCAGCAGTCCCGGGGTCGACGAAACTACGACATGGGACCTTGCCAATGCTTCGACTGGGTGCGTTCGAGATCCCCAATGTTCCGGGTGTGTATGGCGCTCCTGTGAGCGCGGTCGAAAAGGAAGTGGGGGTCTCTCTCGACGGTTTTGCGGGGTCTGGTTTGTTCGCGACTTTCCGCATCACCTTCGCAAATGAAGGTCGTACCCTTTGGATGGAAGACCTGCCTCCCTACGTCATCGAGATGCGTCGCGAGGCGGCCGCTGAGTTCCGAAGGGCGCGAGAAGAAAAAGCGAAGCAGGCGCTGGAACTGACCGCACCGTCTCCCCAACTGACCGCACCGTCTCCCCTTGTGGGAGGCGACCCGCCTCCGTCTCCTTCGGAGAAAGCCGCGCCGTGAGTTCACCTCGCCTCCCCCCAGACAATACGACTGCGATCTATGCGGGGAGCTTCGACCCGATGACTTTCGGGCATCTGGATGTGGTCAAGCGCGCGTCCCAGCTTTTTTCGAGATTGGTGGTGGCTGTGGGCCGACACCCGACGAGAAACCCCCTCTTTACCATCGAGGAGCGGGTGCAGATGATGAAGGAGGCCTGCGCAGATCTCCCCGGCGTCGAGATTTCGTCTTTTGACGGACTGCTCGTGGATTATGCGCGTGAGACAGGGGCGCGGGTCGTCGTTCGTGGTCTGAGGGTCGGCGCTGATTTCGAGTACGAACTCTCGATTGCGCATGCGAACGCAGATCTCGCCCCAGAACTCGACACCATCTTTTTACCGACGCGCGCACGCTACGGATTCATCAGCGCCTCGTTGGTGCGGGAGATCTCGCGCCACGGGGGAGATGTGGCGCGCTACGCTCCCCCCGCAGTGTGTGAGGCTCTCTTGCAGAAATACAAGACACTCATTTGAGCTAATGACCCGCTCACTTGAGCCCCAAGTTCTTCCGGATCCGCGCTAGGGGTTCTTCGAGGTTGGGCGTGAAGGGCTTGCCGGTGAGTTGTTCGACAGCCACGCGGTAGCGCGCGGAGGCTTCGACGCGCACTTCATCTGGGATCACGGGGACGGGGCCGTCTCCAGAAAATCCTTGGTCTGCGAGAAACCTGCGCAGGTACTCCTTGTCGAAGCTCTCGGGGGTGAGGCCCTGACTCATCCGTTCATGATAGCTCTGGGTGAACCAATAGCGTGAGCTGTCCGGGGTGTGGATTTCGTCGATGACGACGATCTCTCCCTCCTTTGTCTTACCGAATTCGTACTTGGTGTCGGCCAGAATCAGGCCTCGCTCCCCGGCGATGCGCTGACCTTCGGCAAACAGCTTCCGAGACATTTCTGCGGCTTGGTCAAAGTCCTCGGCCGGCATGCCGCTGATACGTAAGATCTCGTCGCGCGACGCCGACACGTCGTGATCGCCGTGTGCCGCTTTGGTACTCGGGGTGAGGATGGGCTCGGGGAGGGCCCCGTGGTGCGCAAGGCCGTCCGGGAGCTTGTGCCCACAAAACTCCCGCTCCCCCCTCTCGTAATGAACCCAGATGCTCGTGGAAGTGGTGCCGGTGAGGTAAGCGCGCATGACCATCTCCACGGGGAGGGGCACGCACTCTTGAGCGATGGTGACGTTGGGGTCGGGCACGTCTAGAACGTGATTTTTTACGAGGTCCTTCGTCTGCTCAAACCACCACGCAGCCACATGATTGAGCAGCTGGCCCTTGAGGGGCAACACCCCAAGGACGCGATCGAACGCGGGCGCGCTGAAACCGCCCTTCGCGAAAGCGAAGAACGGCA
>CAYMQT010000118.1:0-15383 GCA_964392575.1 uncultured Polyangiaceae bacterium | reverse complement strand
CTGATGCTTACGTGCCAGATTAAGCCACAAGCTCAGGCGTTCATCCACTTCGGCGTGGGTCCATGAGAGGCGCAACGCAGGCCGGCTTGGCTGGTTCGGGGGGCGGGGAAGCCTCCGGCGGTGAAGGGGCCTCCCCGGGGGCCGTGTTCTCGTCGCTTTCCTCCGTGCCTTCAGGGCGCGGCTGGGAGGGCTCCATGGGCGCTCGGTCACATCCCACTGAGACTGCAACTATCCAGATGCACGAGATCAGGAACCCTGGCGTCCGGGGCGGTGCTGTCCTTTCAGGCCTCGTCCTTTTGAGCATAGGCGCGTGTAGCACGGGGCATTTCTGCTTGCACTGGACCGTCGCTCAGTGCGCGCTACCCTCGGAGACGCGAGTCGGGGTACCCTTTATGATGCGTTCTTCTTTCCTTCTTTTCGTCTCTGTGGGTTTTCTCTTCGCTTGCAGCGGCAGAGTCGACGTCATCGATTCCGACGAGGGGGATGGGGACGGGGACTTTGGCGAGACGGGGGGAACTGGAAGCGGGGGACTTCGGGCCACCGGCGGCGCCGGCCCGAGTGCAGGTGGTGCGCCCGGCAGCGGAGGAGACGGCGCGGGAGGGATCCCCTACGTTGACCCCAAGTGTCCGGACGATCTGCCTCCGCCCATCGAGGCAGAATGTGATCCGCTGTTTCCTTACGAAGACTGCAGGGAGGGCGAAGGATGTTATCCCTATTTACAGTACCCGGCCGGTGATGGTTGCGGCTTTCCGACATTTGGAGCGGTGTGCGCGCCCGCGAGCACCGGAGAGCAAGGAGCGTTTTGTGGCGAGGGCGGTCAGTATTGCGCGCCTGGTTTCATGTGCGTCGTGGGTGCAGCAGGAGGACGCCGCTGCGGTCAAGTTTGTAAGACCGTGAAGGACCACGGCTGCCCGGCAGGCTTGATCTGCGGAGAGACCGACGTGCAGGGTTTCGGCGTATGTTTCTAGAGCACATCGAGCTTTGGGGAAGCGGCCCTTCACGCGCAATGCGCGCTAGCACTTTGGCTCTGGTGGCAATCGCTTCTGTTTCTTGTGGCTCTCGGTCGGGGCTGACGGGGGGAGAGGCAGAGGAAAAACCAGTTCCGCCTCCCGTCTGTGTTTTGGACAGCGATTGTGAAAGGTCCAATCTGTGCGCGCCCGAGATCTGTGGGGCCGACGGGTTTTGTCGTGTGGCACTGACGGTCGAATGCAAGACCGATCTCCCGTGCACAGACGCTGTTTGTGATCCGGCGACGGGGGCTTGCCTCTTTTCCCCGTCGACTCCCGATCTCGACGGGGACGGCGTGCGTGCCCCCTTACCAGGGTTCGCGCCGGGAGCTCCGGGGTCGTGTGGGGAGGACTGCGACGACACTAACCCGGCAGCCTTCCCGGGCGGACAAGAGTTCTGCGATGGCGCGGACAACGATTGCGACGGAATCATCGACAATGGTGCGGATTACCTGACGGGCTTTGATCAGGGCCTGCCGACTCTCATTCGTGTGGCCTCGGACGCTCAGGAGGGCTCCGGTCGACGGGGGATCGCGTACGGAAATGGTGTGTTCGGGATCGGCTACTGGGGGCGCCAGCAGTCGACAGAATCTTATCTTCGCGGGCTCGATCGGAACGGCCTCGAAGTCTTCCCGGAAGTGGCGGTGGCAGGCGTCAACGCACCTTCTTTTGGAACGGATCTCGCTTGGTCGGGGAATGCGTTTGGTGTGACTTGGTCCGACGCCCGCGTCGACGACAACTACGAAGTCTACTTCGCGCGTTTTGATTCGTTCGGTAGTAAGCTGGGGCCGGATGTGCGCCTGACCGATGCTCCGGATTTTTCCATCCATTCCCGCATCATTTTCGATCAGGGGCGTTTCGCCTTGATTTGGGATGATCGTCGCGACGAACGGACCGAGGGAGGGGTGACTGTCTACGGTCAGCTGATGTCCCACACTGGAGAGATGTTAGGCGCGAATGTCCGCCTCACCGATCCCAGCGAACAGGCTGAGTATCCCTTCTTGGCCGCAACCAACGCGGCGTTTGGGGTCGTCTACACCTGGCTGCTTTCGGGTAGCCATGTGGGTCTTCGCTTCCGTTCCTTCGACAAAGAATTCAACCCCCGTTCGCTGCCCATCGAAATCGTGGCCCGCGATGTGCGCGGACCGCGCATCACCGCTTTAGGTGATCTCTTTCTGGTGACGTGGGACCTGTATGGCGATGGCCCCGGGGATGCGGTCATGGGCGCCTTGCTCAGCGAAGACGGACAGCTCTTGCTCGGACCTCAGCCCCTGACCTTTGGAGCGACTCATGCGCGCAGTCACGATGCTCTGTCGCTCGGAGACCGGGTCCTGCTCTTTTGGGTCGACGATTCGGAGGGAAACTATGAACTCTTCGCGCAGGTCCTCGATGGGGGACTGAATGTCGTGGAAGCCCGCCAGCGGCTCACGGACGACGATGCGGACACCCTCGGTCCCGAAGCGGTCTTGGGCGAATTTGGCCACGTGGGCGTCGTCGTCGATGACTGGCGCAGCGGAACTCACCAAACGTATTTCGTCACTGTAGGCTGTGGCCTGAACCAAATCCGTCGCTAAGAGCACGTCTGAAACCCAAACGTGATCTAAAGATCAGATGTGCAGGAGCGGCAGCTGAGCCCGCTTCTGGGAAGGGGTGAAGTCGATGGGGTAAGAGCCGCTCCAGCACGCGTGGCAAAAACTCCTTGAGTCAAACTTCTTCGCTTCCACATTTTTGCGGCGAGCTTCGAGCACCGCGTGGGTCATCGAATCGAGGGACAAGTATCCGAGGGTGTCGGACGTAATGTACTGATTGACCTCCTCGACGCTGTGGGTGGAGGCAATCAGCTCTGATCTCGTCGGGGTGTCGACCCCGTAGTAGCAAGGCCATTGAGTCGGCGGACTTGCGATCCGCATGTGAACCTCTTTGGCGCCCGCGTCGCGGAGCATTTTGACGATCTTCCGGCTCGTGGTCCCGCGGACGATGGAGTCGTCGACGACGACGACGCGCTTGTCGGCGATGAGATCCGAAATCGGGCTGAGCTTCAAGCGCACCCCGAAGTGACGAATGCTCTGCTCGGGTTCGATGAATGTGCGGCCGACATAGTGGCTTCGGACCAGGCCCATCTCAAAAGGGATACCCGACGCCTCCGCATAGCCAATCGTCGCCGGCACGCCGGAGTCAGGAACGGGAATGACCACGTCTGCCGGGACGCCGCACTCTTGGGCCAAGGCACGCCCGAGGTTTTTCCGGGCTTGGTAGACGTTGATTCCGTCGAGCGTTGCGTCGGGCCTGGCAAAGTAAACCATCTCGAAGATGCATGCCTTGCGCGGCTGTTCGGTAAACGGCCGTACGCTCCGCAGACCGTCCTTCGTAATGACAAGGATCTCTCCGGGTTCGATGTCGCGTACGAAATCAGCGTCGATGAGCTCAAAACTGCTGGGTTCGCTGGAGATGACGTGGGCGTCACCAAGCTTTCCGAGGCACAAGGGACGGATCCCCATCGGGTCGCGTGCAGCGAGCAGGGTCGTTTCGGTCTGACAGACCAAGGAATAGGCGCCTTGGACCTGGCTCAACGCATCGGCCACCCGGTCAACCACGTTGGATTGTTTGCTCTTGGCGATCAGATGCACGATGACTTCCGTGTCACTCGTGCTTTGAAAAATGGACCCCCGGGCTTCGAGGTCATGTCGCAAGACGTCGGCGTTGGTCAGATTTCCGTTGTGGGCGAGCGCGAGGGAACCGTGGGCGTAGCTGATGGCAATGGGCTGCGCGTTGCGCAGGGCGGAGCCACCCGTAGTGGAGTAACGGACGTGGCCGATGCCATGCACGCCTTTCAGGTCTTCCAGTCGACTCTGGGTATAGACGTCAATGACGTGTCCCATCCCTCGATGCGCGGTGAGCTGTCGTCCGTCGCTCGTGACGATGCCGGTGCTTTCCTGGCCGCGATGTTGGAGTGCGTGGAGACCTAAGTAGGTGAGCTTGGCTGCCTCCTCATGACCAAAGATTCCGAATACGCCGCACATATTTTTCTCTGGGCAAAGCCCGGGCCAGGCATACCGCAATCCCCGCCCGGAGCAATGAAGAAGCTCAAAGAACAGCCCAAGCTACGCGAGCCCAAAGGGCGAGGAGTAGCGAGGCGCGGAAAACCGCCGGCGACTAAGTAGGAGCCGGCTGTTTTCTTTTGCTGGGGCCTCGGAGCCCCAGCATTCCGGCGGAACGTAGGGAGGAGGAGCGGGGCTGCTGTTTGAAAGGAACCGCAGACTTCCCGCGACGGAGGGAGCGCTGCTCCCTCAAAAACTCAGCGTCCGCCGCTCCGCTGTTCGATCATCATGCGGAGTTCGTCGCCGTCATTGGAGCGACCCATGGCTTCCTCTAAAGTGATCAGTCGACGCGCGTAGAGGGAAAACAGCGATTGATTGAGTGTCTGCATGCCATGCTCACCCTGTCCGACCTGCATCTGTGAGTAGATCTGATGAACTTTGTCCTCACGGATGAGATTGCGAATGGCGGAGTTGGGCACCAGGACTTCCTGGGCCAGTACGCGGCCAGGCGCGCCTGCACGAGGCAACAGGAGCTGACTGATGATGCCTTCGAGGACGAAGGAAAGCTGTGCGCGGACTTGCGCTTGCTGGTGAGGGGGAAAGACGTCGATGATGCGGTTGATGGATTGAATGGCGGAGTTGGTGTGGAGGGTCGCGAACACCAAGTGTCCGGTCTCTGCGATCGTGAGAGCCGCTTCGATGGTTTCAAGATCTCGCATCTCGCCCACCAGGACTACGTCGGGATCTTGACGCAGCACGTACTTGAGAGCGGTCTTGAAGGCAGACGTGTCGGCTCCGACTTCCCGCTGATTGATGACGGATTTCTTGTGCGGATGCAGGTATTCGATCGGATCCTCGATCGTCATGATGTGCTGCCGCGTCTCGGCGTTGATCTTGTCGATGATGCTCGCAAGAGTGGTACTCTTCCCGGAGCCCGTCGGGCCGGTGACCAGAATGAGACCGCGCGGCTTCTTTGCGAGATTGGCAATCACCTGAGGAAGGCCGAGCTCATCGAAGGAGAGGATCTTGAACGGAATCGAGCGGAAGGCGCCGGAGACGGCACCGCGTTGCATGAAGATATTGGCCCGGAAGCGTGAAAGGTTCTTCACGCCGAAGGAGAGATCGAGCTCCTTGGTTTTCTCGAACTCGATCTTCTGCTCTTCAGTGAGAACCGAGTAGCAAAGTTGTTTGGTCTCTACCGGACCCAGAGGAGCAAGCTTGAGCGGAACCACTTGCCCGTCGATGCGCAAAAGAGGCGGAGAGCCTGTCGTGATGTGCATGTCACTCGCGCCCTTCTCGATCATCGCGCGCAAGAGCTGGTGAAGGTTGACTTTAACTCCCTGATCCATCGTCGTAATCTCTTCTCTCTTGTGAGAATCTATGAGCAGGCTCGCTCTGGCTTCGTCATGATCGAGTTCGCCAAGGTTTAGTCTGCCATCGTAACACGACCGACTTCTTCGACGGTGGTCACCCCGTCAAGGATCTTGCTGATCCCGCTCATGCGAAGGGAGCTCATTCCGCCCTTGATGGCAGCCATTTTGAGTTCAGCCGTGGAGGCCCCTTGAAGAACGAGCTCCTTGAGGTTGTCCGTAAACCTCATCACCTCGTACAGCGCGACGCGACCTTTGTATCCGCTATTGCTGCAAGTCGGGCAGCCAGATCCCTTCATGATCTTGGCATTTTTTGCGACTTCCGGATCGCACCCGAGATCGATCAAGGCCTGGGGGTCTTGCTCAATCTGCACCGTGCAGTCCGCACAGTTTCGGCGTGCAAGGCGCTGAGCCAGGACTAGGTTTACGCTGGCCGTGATCAAGAACGGCTCCACACCCATATTGAGGAGGCGCGAGATCGTTGCCGGGGCGTCGTTGGTGTGGAGGGTCGAAAGAACCATGTGCCCGGTGAGCGCTGCTTTGACGGAGATTTCCGCTGTCTCAAAGTCTCGAATCTCGCCGACCATGATGGTGTCAGGGTCTTGGCGCAAGAAGGAGCGGAGAGCGGCCGCGAAGTTCAGGCCGATTTCTTCGTGCATTTGACATTGATTGATGCCGTGCAAGTTGTATTCGACCGGGTCTTCGGCCGTGCTGATGTTGACCCCCGGTTCGTTCAAGGTGCTGAGAGCAGAGTAGAGAGTGGTCGTCTTTCCTGAGCCGGTAGGTCCCGTCACGAGCACCATTCCCCAGGGTTGAGCGATGGCCCACTCAAAGTCCGCTCTGGGTTTCGGATCGAAGCCCAGCTTCTCCATGTCCACTTGGAGGTTGCCCTTGTCGAGCAGGCGCATGACGACTTTCTCTCCCCACATGGTCGGGAGGGTCGAGACACGAAAGTCCATCTCACGCCCGCGACCGAGCTTCAGCTTGATACGACCGTCCTGGGGCAGTCGTCGTTCCGCGATGTCGAGCTGACTCATGATTTTAAGGCGACTGACGAGAGCATTCTTCAGGCGGATGGGCGGGCTCATCTCCTCCTGCAGCACGCCGTCGATGCGGTAGCGCACCCGGAGACGCTTTTCGTAGGGCTCGATATGGATGTCGCTCACGCCCTTCTTGATGGCGTTGAGGAGCAGGACATTGACCAGGCGGACGACGGGAGCGTCTTCGCTTTCCTTGGCGAGTTCGAGGGCATTGGTAGCGCCGCCAGTGTCGGCGTCAAAATCAATATCGTCATCTTCCAGATCGAAGTCTTCGAGGACGTCTTCGTAACTGGGGCCTGCGTTGTAGTAGCGCTCGATGGCCGCAGCGATAGCGGTCTCTGAGCTGACGACAGGTTCGACGTTGTATCCGCTCAGGAACTTGATGTCGTCGATCGCATGGAGGTTGGTCGGGTCGCTCATCGCGACGATGAGCGAAGAGCCTGAGCGCGAGACCGGCACGATGCCGTGCTTCATACACACTTCTTTGCTGACGATCTTGACGACCTCGGCATCGATCTCGTACTCGTCGAGATTGACTGCGGGCAGGCGATACTGGTTGGAGAGGAAGTTGGTGATCTCCTCGTCCTTGACGTAGCCAAGCCGGGCCAGAGCATATCCGAGGTTCTGGCCAGATTTTTTTTGCTCCTCCTGGGCCTGCCGGAGCTGCTGTAAGCTGATCAGTTTTTCGCGGACGAGGAGTTCGCCGAGCCGATTTGTCGCCATGGCAGCGAAGCTAGCAGTCGCTTTAACAGGGTGAAAGTAATACGGATTCTCTCAAATGTGGGCGTCTGTCGGGGGAGGTGGCAGCGGAGCCGGGCACTTCGCCCTTGACGTTGGGTCGGATGGACCAATATTAAGCCCAAGAATTGTTGCATCGGAAAAGGGTGACAATATCCGTTCCCGAGCCAGTTCCCCCACAAATCATGGCCAAGACATACACCGATCTTTTTTCCGAGGTGCGCGACACCGTCCGAATCATCAGCCTCGAGGACCTCAAGGCGCGTCTGGAGGACAAATCGCGTCCGGCCCCCATTCTTGTCGACGTCCGGGAGAAGGACGAATACCGCGCCGGCTACATCCCGGGTGCGCTCCACCTTCCTCGTGGCTTTCTCGAGATGCAGGCCGAGAGCAAGCTCACGGACAAGTCGGCCGAATATGTCATCTATTGCGCGGGGGGAACGCGCAGCGCCTTTGCGGCGAAGAGCCTTTCGGAGCTTGGATACGAGAACGTCACGAGCGCCAATCCAGGGTTCGTTCGTTGGAAGGATCTCAAGTATCCGACTGAGCTACCTCCACAACTCACCCCGGCTCAGCTGGATCGCTACAGTCGTCACCTCCTTCTTCCGGAAGTCGGTGAGAAGGGTCAAGCCAAGTTGCTCGGCGGTAAGGTACTTCTGCTCGGAGCAGGCGGCCTCGGTTCACCCGCCGCCCTCTATCTGGCCGCTGCGGGAGTCGGCACCATCGGGCTCGTGGACGCGGACACCGTCGATGTGTCCAACTTACAGCGGCAAATCCTCCACACTACGTCCCGTCTTCACATGTCGAAAGTGGAAAGTGCAGAGATTGCCATCCGCGATCTGAACCCGGACGTGAAGGTCCTTTCCTACAAAGAAAGGCTGAACAGCGAGAACGTGGACCGGATCTTCGGTGAAGGCTGGAACGCCATCGTCGACGGGTGCGACAACTTCCCCACCCGCTATCTCGTGAACGACGCATCGTTGTTTCACAATATTCCGGTCGTGCACGGGTCGATTTTCCGCTTCGACGGTCAAGTGACCACGTTCCTCCCTCGCAACGGCCCCTGCTACCGTTGTCTGTATCCGGAACCGCCCCCCGCGCATCTTGCGCCGTCTTGTTCCGAAGCGGGCGTGCTTGGTATTCTACCAGGCCTCATCGGTATCCTTCAGGCCACGGAAGCCATCAAACTCATCCTGGAGAAAGGGGATACCTTGTCCGGACGTCTCTTGACCTACGATTCCATGCGCATGACATTCCGAAATCTGCGCCTTCGTCAGGACAAATCCTGCCCGGCCTGTGGTGAGAATCCCACGATCACCCAGTACATCGACTACGAAGGCTTCTGCGCAGGCTGACATCATGAGAACCGAACCTCAAACGCAGCGGAGTTTTGCTCTCGGCCGGACGCCCGGCTTTGGCCGGCTCTTCGGCTTTGACTGGATGTCCGGCTTTGGCTTAGCACTGAGCTTTGGCCTAACGCTGAGTGCGTGCGGGGGTTCAAAGTCACCAGCCGGGGAGCCAAAGACGTGTCTTGTCCTCCGGGTCAGACGTTCGACGGCACCTACTGTCAGGTGGATCAATCGGTGGCCACCAGAGAGGAACCCGCCCCTGTACCGCCAGAGCCGGAAAAGGTGGAGCCAGAACCCGCTGCCGAGGAAGTCAGCGAGGAGAAGCCCGAGGAAGTGGTGACGGAAGAGCCGGTCGAGGAGCCTCCCACGCGCAGCGCTGCGGCACCTGTGGATGTGACCATGGCGGCTCAGGCGGCCCCGGTGATTCACTATCTTTCAAGCTCGCATTTGCCGGCAGGTGCTCGCGCCGTGGGCGCTCCCTTTGCTGGGCAGTTTGCCGAAGGCCAGATCCTTGAAAGGAAGGTCTCGATGACTGCGGGCAAGTGCTACACGGTGGTTGCTGTGGGGCTGCCGCCCGTCACGGAGGTGAACTTGGAACTTTATCCTCCGTCTGAAAAGGTGTCCGAAAAGAAGGCCGCGTATACCGATGCGACGTCGGGGACCCAGGCCGTACTGGGCAGTCGGGAGACGTGCGTGACGCCCGCGATCTCTGGGTCCTACACGCTCGTGCTTTTCGTCAAGAGCGGCCGAGGGATCGCTGCTGCGCAAGTGTTTGAGAAGTAGGCTCGGTCGGGGTAGCCTCCGCGCCCATGTTGACCCGCACGCACCGGACCCTCCTTTCTGCCGCCCGTCGCGCCTCTTCGGCGGCTAGCCTGCTCGCCTTGCTTTTCGCAGGAACCGCTTTGCTTTCCGTAGGAAGCGCCGGTGCGTCTCCCGTCCTTCTGGCAGGAAGCGGGACGGAGAAGGTGCACTCCACGGACATCACCCTCATGAAGAAGGACGGGGTCAGCGTGCTCAGCATCCTGCCAGACTACCAGGGACCCTTTTCCGGGTTTGCGGTCATCCTCGCGGTGCCCGGCGACGTGACGAAGGATCGCGTAAGTACGCTCAACAGAAAGTACGCCGATCAGCTCAAGCTGCTCAGCGCTCCCAAATTTGCTGAGTTCTGGGAAATGGACCCATGCAGCCCAGAAGAAGTAGGGCAGGAGTGGGAAAGAGATCTTTCCACGGCGGGCAAGACGAACTTCCTCGGGGGAGGGGCGCCCGATCTCGGACCCACCAAGAAAGTGGCAAAAGAGATGCTGCTCAATGTCGAAGCGAGCACGAAGGAGGGTGAGTACAAAGAAACGTTCGTCGGCAACGGTGCCGAACTGAGGGCCTGGCTCAAGAAGAAGGACTATGATCTGCCCCCAGGCGGGGACAAGAGCATCAGTGACTACGAGAGCAAGGGCTATCAGTTCCTCGCGCTCGACGTCGATACGAATCGGGTCGAGCTCATCGGTTCTGATCGGGCCAGTCTGTCGCCCATTCGCTTCTACTCTGACGAAGATCTCAGCAAACTGCCCACGCGATTCGGGCTGCCTTCTGCCGCGCAAAAGCAGGAAATGATTTTGTACACTCTCGTTCCCGGGCAGCGCATTCAGGTGACCAATTATCCGACCAAGGCCGCCCCGACCAACCTCTCGGTCTCGAACGAATATGTGGAGTCCGCGGACAAGAAGTACAACCTGAAGGAGAAGATGCCGGAATTCTATGCGGCTCTTTTCGACCGCTTTGCCGCCAAAAATCCCAAGACGTTCGTGCTCGAATACGCCTGGTCTGCGGCGGAGTGCGGCCGGCCTTGTGCGACTCTTCCGCTCTTGCCAGACGAGCTTCTCAGTTTGGGCGCGGATGTCTTTGAAGCTCGTTTGCCCCTGACGGTGACTCGCCCCAAGCCTCCTGAGCCGAGCGAGGAGGAGCAGGCTAGGATCGATGAGCAGGTCAAGGCGCTGAAGACACCTGCGGAGAAGAAAGCGGCCACGGAGACCTGGCAGAAGGACCGGGAAGAACTTGCGGCTCGCAAGGCTCTGATCGCGCGCAACGAGTACGTGCTCACTCGCCTTCACTATCGATATTCTTCAGACGAGATGCCCACCGATGTCGAACTCGGCAATGGGGCGGCGATTACGGGTGGTGTGGCGCTGCCGAAGGGGGAGTTTGGCGATACCGATCAGACCGTGCAGCCTTCCAAGGAAAACCAGTTTCAGACCAGATACAACGGGAATTTTCAGAACATTATCGTCGTGAACTGTGAAAATCCGCGCCCTCATCGTTGGGGAAAGGCGCCGCGTACGTATCGTGGTTTGAACAAGATCTGGATCGCGGACGATCTGGCACGAAAGGACCGGACGCGCGTCAAAGTCGAAGACGCGGTCCTCTCGACGGTGGCCGAGCTGGGTCTCTCCGGGCGTGCTGCGCCTGTGCCGGTGAAGCCCGTCGAAGCTCCCAAGGAAAAGGAAAGCGGTTGTGCTTACGGCGGTTCCCCTCAGGGAGGAGGGAACCTTTCCGCTTTGTTCGGCTCTCTCCTCGCCGTGTTTCTCCTCCGTCGTCGCCGTGCCGCCGGGAATTGACTACTTAGGGGTGCTGACACCGATGGATTTGAGGTAGGCCTTGATCAAGTCGCGTCCGACCTGATGACCCTTCCGGTACCATTTGTCGGGATTCTGGAGCACCACGCTCACGATGACGCGAGGATTTTCGCTGGGTGCGAATCCGATGAACCAACTCGCCGTCGGACTGGATCTCCCGGGCTTCAGGGTTCCCGTTTTCCCTGCCACTTGGACGGCACCGACGGTGCTATGCCCAAACTCGTCGACGAAGGATTCTCGGGCGGTTCCGCTGTGAATGGTGACCTCCATCGCGCTGCGAAGCCGGCGGGCCGTTCTTTCGCTCATGACGCGTTGGGGCGGAAGGGCAGGGACGTTCGACTGGAAGTGAAGGGGGCGAAGCTCTCCGCCGTTGGCGACGATAAAGGCGAGTTGGGCGCCTCCAAAGACCGAAAGCTGTGAGTTTTCAAACCCGGCTGCGGTCCTCGCGAAGTCGAGATCGTTGTACGGCACTTCGAGACTCCCGACTTGTCCCGGCGCGTCGAGCAGGAGGTCTTTTCCGAATCCCAGCTCGCTCGCCATCTGCACGAGGGCATCACGGGTGAGTTTCTGGGTGGCTAGCTGCGCGTAGGCGGCATTTCTGCTCACCCCCAGCGCATAAGCGAACCGATCACAGTGCACCCCTTCCCCTCGGGGAGCGGTGAGGTGTTCTTGCAGAATGTCCCGGTGGCCCCCGCGGGTGCAGACGCGAGTCATTGGCGTCACGTCTGTGTGCTCGAACAAGGCTGCCGTCGTGACGATCTTGAACAAAGATGCGGCGGGCGCGACCGGGTGAAAGAGGAGGCTCTTAGGAGAAGAGCCGACTTCACCTGCGGCGAGGACCGCCCCCGATTGTGCGTCAATCATCACGGCAGCGCCGGAGATGGGGCGCGCGACTCGGAGCGCATCGTTGAGCACTTCTTGAAGTTGACGGGAAAGCGCTAGGGCTACGCTCTTACCGGTCGTACTGGTGGCCCTGGCGGTTTCGCCGTCCCAGCGAACCGTTGGGAAGGAGATTTTCTCTTCGCTGGTGCCCTCGGCGGGAGCCGAACCACAAATCAGGGCGCCGACCACGAAGGCCGCACAAAATAGCGGCGCAAGAGGTCGTCGGAACACCATCCCTCGCTTTTAAGTCCCCGCTGTCGAGGGGCCAAGTTCCTGAGGGCGACCCCAATCAGGGGCGCCTGCTATTTTATAAGATATAAATTCTGTGTTCCCAGCACCGTGGCGCCAGTGTTGAAATGAACCGCAGTCTTGCGACGACGGAGGGGTCGCTGGCTCCTCAAAACTACATGTAGGATAAAGTAGTTCAAAAAGTTGGCCCCCTATCCCAGAGGTACTTACCGTTCGATCCAGGAGAGCAATCAAATGGAACGACGAGTAGGACTTCGAGGGCGTACGGATTTTGCGGTGACCGCATCCAATGGCTTCTTCTCGCGCAGTGTCCGCGCGGTGGAGCTTTCTGGGACGGGAATCGTCATCGATCAGGGGCGTGTCCTCCGCGCTGAGGAGGAACCTCTGTACATGCATTTGGTGATTCGTCTGCCCGAGCGTCGTCGGCCCATCACCGCTCTGGCCAGACCGGTGCGCAGCTATGGTCACCAGCAGGCGTTTCGTTTCATCAAGATCTCCGACGTAGATCGTTTGACTCTCGCTGAGCACCTCGATGTCGTTCATCGCCGCGGTGTCGAGCTCAACTAGCTGCCACAAGGCACCATCTAGACCGCAGCCCCAACCCGGAACTCCGCATGAAATTCTCTCACATCTTCACGACTCATTCCCGCATTCCCCGCTTGCTCGTGACGCGAGCCATTGCTCTCTCGCTTGCACTCGGAGGGTGCGTCCCGGCCACTTCCTACGAACAGGCCAATTCTGCGGCCGAGGTCGAGAGAGAAGGGCATCGCCGTTCAGCGGAAAAGCTCACGGCGGCCGAAACGGCTCTTGAAGCAGAAAAGGCGGAAAAAGAAGCGCTTTTAGCCGAAAAGAAGGCGCTTCAGGACAAACTTTTGAGCGAAGAAGAGCGTCTTGCTCGGACGAGTCTCGAAGTCGAGACGGCGACCAAGGCTCAAGAAGAACAGACTGAGCTCGTGACGCAGCTGCGAGGAGAGCTTGCTCGCGTCGGTGAGCACATCAAGGTCTATCGCGATGACAAGGACGACCTTGCGGCAAAGCTCTCTGCGGCCGAGGCGCGCGTTCTCATGCTCGAGGGGCAGGTCGCGCTACTCAAGAATCAGGAGAAGGACACGCAAGAGGCCAACAAGCAACTGGAGGGTGCCCTTGAGGATCTTCAGGCCTTACAGCGAGAGGTGGGGCAAGACCCGTCTGAAGACGCCGCCGCTGAGGAAGACGAACCGGAAGCGGAAGCTGGGGCGCCTTCAGAAGACGATCCCTCCGCGGATGACTCTTCCGCGGATGACGAGGTCCTCCCTTCCGAAGAAGCTCCATAATTTCTCGGCTCCTGCGCACGAACCGCAGGAGCCAGCCACACTCAAACCAGAAAATCCGCCCGAATTGACGCACAAGTAGCGTCAGTTCGGGCGGATTTCTTTATGTCCAGAGGCAGCCTTGCGCTGCCTGGGCTGCCTGTGGTTCGGTCCTTCGCCCATGAGGTTTCGTTCAGGACTTCTTCTCCCGAGGTGCATCATGGCGGTGGTGCTTTCGGCGTCGACTGGTTTCGCTCAGTCGAAAGCGACGGAATCTTCTGGCGCCAGTCCTTCGGGTTCAGTCGTGTCCCCGGAGCTCATACAGGGAGGACAGGTCGCCTATCCAGAGGGCGCCGAGGTCAACTGTCGAGTTCACCTGAAACTTCTGATTTCTGTCGAGGGCGGCGTCACTGAAGTCGAGGTGGAGGAGGTCATTTTTGAAGCGGGTACCGTCGCTACTCCGGGTGCTCGTGAGGTGTTTGAAGAGGCGGCGGTGGCTTCCGTGCGCTCCTGGATGTTTTCGCCCGCGAAGGTCGAGGGGACGGCGCGCGCCGCCTACATTCGGGTCCAGGTCGAGTTTCAGAAGCCCGAGGAAGAGCTTGTGCCCGAGGCGCCGTCCGCGAGTTTTGCCGAAGGATCCTCGGGGGAAGAAACAGGGGCCTCGAAAGAAGATGTCGTCTCGGTCAAGGGCGCGCGGCGCCCGGGAACGACGCGCGTCCTTTCCGACGCGGAGTCAGAGATCGTCGTGGGGGCAGAGGGAGATCCGTTGCGCGCGATCGAGGCGATGCCGGGCACCGTGCCCATTTTGGCGAGTGGACCCTTCATCGGAATTCGAGGTGGCTCGCCGGGGATGACGGGGAGAGGCTGGATTCACAGGAATCCGACGATTTATCGGATTCAGCGGGCGCAAAAATGCCCCGAAAAACCTACATTATCCCCATGCGCTATCCGCCCAACCTGCTGGAAGAAATTCTCCGCCGGACCGACATCGTCCAGCTTGTCGGCCGCCGGGTGAAGCTGACGCGCAAGGGCCGGGTCTTCTGGGGCTGCTGTCCCTTTCACGGCGAGAAGACGCCGTCGTTCAAAGTCGAAAACGAGCGGCGCAATTTCAAATGCTTCGGCTGCGGCAAGGGCGGCGATTCCTTTCGCTGGATCATGGAGACCGAAGGCCTGTCCTTTCCCGAGGCGGTCGAGAAACTGGCGGGCGAGGTCGGCGTCGAACTTCCCAAATGGTCTCCCGAAGACGAAGCGCGCGAAGAGAAGCGCAAGTCGCTCTATGACGTCGTCGAACTCGCCTGCCTGTTTTATCAGGAACAGCTCTTCGCGCGCGCCGGACAGGACGCGCGCAGCTATCTGAAAGCGCGCGGCCTCGACGAAACCGCCGCCAGGAAATTCCGTCTCGGCTATGCGCCGTCCAATTCCGCGCTCATCGAGCATCTGAAGACGAAGAACATCACGCAGGATCAGATGATCGCCGCGGGCCTTGCGCGCCCATCGGAAAACGATCGTCCGATGCGCGATTTCTTCTATGACCGGCTGATGTTCCCGATAGCGGATAGTCGCGGCCGTATCGTGGCTTTCGGCGGTCGCGGTCTGTCCGCCGACGCCAAGCCGAAATACATCAACACCGGCGAGACCATGCTCTTTTCCAAAGGGCATATGCTTTACAATTTCCAGGCTGCGCGCGCGGCGGCGATCAAGGAAAGCCGCATCATCGTCGCCGAAGGCTATATGGACGTGATCGCGCTGGTGCGCGCGGGTTTCGAGGCTTCCGTCGCACCGGGCACGCAGAAG
>CAYMQT010000117.1:473-15477 GCA_964392575.1 uncultured Polyangiaceae bacterium | reverse complement strand
GCAAAGTCGAGGGCGAGCGACTTCTCTTGTCAAAGCAACTCAAGCGGAAGTTTGGGCCGCTCAGCGATGAACTCCACGAGCGATTGCAGCAAGCAAGCGAAGCCGAACTCTCCCTATGGGCGGAGCTCATCCTGACGACTGAGCGAATCGATGAAGTCTTTGGGCAGTAGGGACAACCCGGGTCAGATTGTTCTTGCTCATCGGTGCGCAACGCCCAAGCATCGACGCAAGGGTGCTCACCCCGGCCGAGCGCGAAGTCCTGAAACTGATTCACTTGGGCTGGACGAACGAGAAAATTGCCCAGGCGCGCAGTCGCTCGGTTTTGGACGCCTGTCACCTGGCGCACCACTAGGGAAAGGTGGCGAAGAGCAGTAACGGGCAACCAGGGTCGGTCGCCTCACTGCTCGATTTTTTCCAATACCAAGTCCTCGATGCAGAACGTTCCATCCGAATCCGTTCTCGCGTAGAGTCCGAAGGTCTCACACGTTGCTTCAAACTCAACCGAATAATTTGTCGCTCCGAGGTCGGAAATTTGCTCCGAAAAGTGGTTTCCGATGGGCTCGCAGAGACCGATAAACTGATGACTTGCGAAGATAGCGTCTGAGTAGCTCGTGGCTGCTGAGAATCGGTAGGTCTTTCCAATCTCCACGGGGATCAAAAGACCCTTGTGGGAATCGTTTGGCCAGCTGACGGCAGTGGGGCCGGGGACCTTGGAGAGGCACAGTTCACCGTCAACAAACACGACCGGCGTGTGTGGAGTGGTCTCATCCTCGTTCTTCCATTCACTTGCTACGTCGCTCAAGTTCCATTTGATTGTTTCGCAGCTCGCGCTCCCTTCTGATTCCACACAAGCCTGGTCGTCCCCACAGCGTTCAGCCACCGACCAACTCAAGCCATTTTCGGTGCAGACTCTCACCTGCTGTCCCTGACAAAACTCCTCATCCGGCTGGCAAACATGAGGCTTGCACTCGCCCGCGTCGCAGCTTGTGCCTGAACCACAGAGCGTGCCACCGGGCGCATAGCCTGTCCCATCCGCGTTGCACCAGCGCGCTCTGTTGTCGTCGCAGGCCGGCTCATCGGGAGCGCACACTCCCTCGACACACTCGGTGCTGGAAACTTTGCAGTAGTGGCCATCGTTGCAAACCTCGTCTTCTTCCGAACTCAGCCCTTCTGAGTCACAAACCCGCACGGTACTACCCGAACAAAATCTTTCATCAGGAGTGCAGGCCCAATCGAGGCAGTCGCTGCTTACGCAGCTTTGCTCGTCGCCGCACGAGCATTCGTCCCCATCGCCATCGCCATCCCCATCCCCGTCCCCGCCCGGAGCCAATCCTTCCTCCAGGCCATCGCGATACTCCACGAGATCTGACGCATCGAGACGACCGCTTACACAATCGCCCGTCGTGGGATCACAAGTTTGCCCGGCCGTGCAGGTCGACACTGCTTCCCCGTCCTCCTCTTTCACGCGGGGCCCACATCTCGCTCCCAGAATGATCTCGACGGCCTTCGTCGTCTCTGTGGGAACGTTTTCGATCACCAGATCGCGCACGTCGAGGGGCACTTCTTGATTCCATGCGCTCACCCGCACCGAAACTGTCGCCCCTTTTTTGGTGTTGAAAAGGCCCAAGGTGGCCGGAAGGTCTCCTTCGGCGATCGGGTATTCTTCTGAAGCGAGGGTCTTCCCTTCTTCGTCGAAGACGCGCACGCGGATCTCGTCGAGTAAGAGCGTGCCGTCCTGATCGATCATCAGCATCAGACCGCCGCCCTGTTCCGTCTTGCCGCAAGACGCGCTCAGCGCGAGTACGCAAAGAACGCACCAGCGCATCAGTTGCCTGCGCATCAGGTTGAGCTGAAGGAGATGTGCCTTTCTCATAAAACCGCGCGCCCGCTCAGCGGCTCAGTTTTAGTTCCAGGGTGCCGAGGCTCCCGCTAGGACCGGTTGGATCTGAACCTCTGTCGCTGAACAAGAAGTATCCGCCCACCGATGCGCCGGCGAGGACGACGGCGCCGCCTGCAATCCAAGGCCAAAGGGGCATCTTCTTGCCTGCGTCCTCCAGAGTCACCTGAACCGAACGCCTCGTGCCCGGCTCCAAAAGCAGGTCTTTTTCGTAAGGCTTCTTCCCAGGAGCGGTGACCGAAAGTCGGTGCGAACCGGCCGGCAAACTACCTTCGAAGCGCCCCTCACCGACGACCTGACCGTCGATTCTGATGGTATCCTTGGGCCCCGTGGTAACGACGCTGAGCTGCCCCTTTTCCCCTTCGGGTGAAAGCGCAACGTCGACGGCCATCTCCGTGTTGCCGGGGATCGAAAGCTCCTGCTCAAAAGGCGCATACCCAGAAGCCTCAACACGAAGTCGGCGCGTGCCTAGATCTAAATGAAGCGGCGCGCCCAGCGGCGTCGTTGCCACGAAAGCGCCGTCCACCAGGATGCGCGCGCCCTCGGGTACTCCGTTCAAGGTGACGCGGCTCGAAAAACCTCGGAGCGCGACGAGTGTTTCTTCCGCGCTCCTGCGACTCTGCTCCGAAAGGCGCTCACCGCCTTCTTCCAAGTAGCGCTCGATGAGCTGACTGGCGTGTGCGTAGTTGCGCTGTTCTTTCTCGCAGGCCGCCGCGTTCCAGAGCAAACGAGGGTCGGGTTTGAGCTGATAGGCGTGCTGAAATTTGGCTGCGGCGCCTCGAAAGTCACCGTCCGCAAACAAGAGTCGAGCAGCGTCGTAAGCCTCGCGTGCCTCACCGGTAAGAACCTCGGCCAGAGGCGGCAATGCGGACGATGGTTGGACTGCGGACGCCTGCTCGACTTCAGAAGCTGCCTCCTTGTCCCCTTGCGCGGAATTTTCTTCCGCCAGGACCGGTGTTTGCATCGCCAAAGTGAGCCCCACAAAAAAGAGTGCCCGCCAACTGAGAAAGAAAATAGAAGAAGGTGTCATCACTCGATCTGCATGTGCATCGGGGTTGCGGGTTTGGGGACGGGGGAAGGAGAAGGTGCGGGTTTCGGTCGAGGCGCCTGCGCTTGTGGCGTGGACACAGCGGGCGAAGGAGCTGCCGAGCCCTGCGCTGCAACCGAGCCCTGCGCTGCAACCGAGCCCTGCGCTGCAAGCGGCCGAGGAGGTTCGCTCTTCTTCGGATCAGCGGCGGGAGCGACGGTCGGATCTGGTTTTGAGGGTGCAGACACGACATCGTCGCGATCCTCGATCGAATCCGCCTCTTTTTCCGGCGCTTCGACTGCTGACCCCGCGGGACTCTCGCCCTGGTGAGCCGTGGGCGAGAAGGCTGGCAGCTCCTCGGGCTCTGCTTTTTCGCCAGTTCCCACGAGTCCCCAAACCAGCGCCACGAGCGCCACCGCCGCGACACTGAAAGCGATCACCGTCACTCGGCGCGTCCCATGATTGAAAGGAAGGGGTGAAGGCTCCGAATCAGGAGTGGAACTCACTGAAACGGCACGTGACAGCGTGGTGCCGGAGGACAAAAGAGGGGGCGCCGGAGCCTCTTCCAAATCGCGCTGCCCAGACGTACCGAAACCTTGCGACCTGGACGGGATCTGTCCGAGTACGGCCTGACTCAAAGCCTCCGACATCTCCTTGGCGCTTGAAAAACGCTCAGCCGGATCGCGTGCGAGGGCCTTCTGCATCCAAATATCCACCCCCGGAGGAAGCGCCGAGTGATGATGGCTAGGAGGCGTGATAGGGCTCTGGGTGATGGCCATCACGAGCTGCCCGATTGCCTCCCCTTCAAAGGGCCGTACTCCCGTCAGTGCGTAGTAGGCAACGACACCGAGCGCCCACAGATCGGCACGCAGATCGATGGATTTTGCGCCCATCGTTTGCTCGGGACTCATGTAATAGGCAGTGCCGAGCATCGCCCCGGTGCGCGTGCCGGAAAACGACGTGGAAACCGCGTCGCTCTTGGCGATGCCGAAATCAAGCACTTTGACGAGTACCTCATCGTCCTCGTTACACAAAAAGATATTCTCGGGCTTAATGTCCCGGTGAACGATGCCCTTCTTGTGCGCGCGGGAAAGCCCGCTCGCTGCCTGACGAAACCATTCGACGAACACTTCCGCTTCAATGAATTTTTCGCGCGCGATGCGCGTTGCCAAGTCTTCGCCTTCTAGAAACTCCATGGCGATGTACGGAACGCCACTTTCAGTAACGCCGTGATCAAAGACTTGCACGACGTGAGGACTCTTCGCCTGAGCCGCCAAAGAAGCCTCACGTTCAAAGCGGGCCAGTGCTTCGGGATGCGAGGCGTACTCACCGATGATGGGTACGCAGCCTCTGGTGCTCGGCCACCCACACACTGCCCATTCCCCCCTGCCCCAACATACGAACAAGCCGGATCGAGGGAGTGACGAGGTCACCGACCTTCATGAAACTCCCCTAAAACGTGGCATGGCTTTTTATCCGATCATCAAACAGAGAACCCGGCCAGAGAACGCAAGTCCCTCACCCGCAGTCCGATCCTCGCCAAGCTCTAACAAATTCGCGCTCAAACAGCCAGAGGCAGACGCGGAGCCTTCTCGCCTCGGCGCCGCAGGTAAATTCGGCGTAGATAAATCCGGTTCCATACGACAAAATCGACGTGAAGGAACTCTGACATGCGACCCATACGTACCAAGAAAGACCACAAAGCTGCCCTCAAGCGACTTGAAGAACTCTGGCCCGAGGGGCAAAAATTCGACAGTCAGGAGGCGGCTGACGAATTCGAAGTTCTGACCATTCTCATCGATGCTTATGAGTCGAAAACCTATCCCATCGATCCCCCCTCACCGATAGATGCCATTCGCTTCGAGATGGAGACCCACGCATTGAATAACACTCAGCTGGCCGAGAAGATGGGAGTGAGTCCCGCTCGGGCAGGGGAAGTGCTCGCCGGGAAGCGGAACTTGTCCATCAACATGATCCGGCACCTGGTCACTCACTTAGGGATGGATGCCGCAACACTCATCGGTGCCCGTCATTCGGACGCAGCTTGAGGGAAGAGCCTCCGAAAGTTACTCGGCCGAAACGATGAGTTCCACGCGTCGATTGTTGGCACGCCCCTCGGGGGAGTCGTTGCTGGCGACCGGGCGAGACTCGCCCAGACCCAGTGCTTCGATCTTGCTTCGCTCGATCCCCTCAGCGACGAGGTGATCTCGCACCGACTGAGCGCGCTTGAGGCTCAGATCCTTGTTGGCCGCATCTGAACCTTGCGAATCCGTGTGCCCTTCGACGACGATCTTCTTGTAGCCCTGACTCTTGAGCGCCTGGGCCACCTCGTTCAGCTTCTCTTTGGCGATCGGAAGGAGTTGATACTTTCCTGTGGTGAATAAAACAGAGCCCGAAAGGGTGATCACGACACCGCGCGCTTCCTCCTTGATCTGACCGACTTCATGCAAGCTTGCGAGCGCTGCGCTCAGCTTCCCTTCCGCGGCCCTTCTCAGCTCCCGCTCTCTTTCGAGCTCCTTCGAGGCGTCTGCTAGGTGCTCGCGCTCGGAATCAAGTTCCCGTTTTTTCTCGGCCAGAGCGGCGCGCGCATGTTCAAGCTCTTCTTGAGTCATGCTAGCGCGCATCTTCTCCAGTTTCTCGAGCTTCTTCTTGAACTCCTTGCGATCGAGTTTGGCTTTTTCGATCCGTCCGGTCGTCTCTGCCAGCTCCGCGTTGCGCTGCGCAATGTAGGACAGATCCTTGGTCTCCTGGCTCTTGTGATCTTTGGAAAAGGCGCTCTCTGCCTCATCCAGAGCCTGCTTTGCCGTCGCGAGTTCTGCCGGTGCGAGTTCTGCTGCTGTACCCGCTTCTGCCTCCGCAACCGCATCTCGTGCGGACTTGAGTTCGGGCGTCACGGCGGGGCTCCCGCAAGCGACGATCAGAGTGCTTGCTAACATGAGGGCAAGAGTTGTGGCCTTCACTTTCCGGTTCCTTGGGTCAATTCCTCGATGCGATCGAGTACTTCTTGCGCTTCCTGAGTCGCTTCATCGTGTTCAGCAATGGCATGAGCGTAGCGTGCATCGAGTTCTGCACGTCGCAGGATGCGCTCCGCCTCCTCGTACTTCTTGTGTTCCATGAGTGCTTTGGCCTCTACGATCTGGTCGCGCGCATATTTGAGATGCAGCTTGCCCTTCGGGATCTCTGGAGCTCCCGCAACCTCAGCGGCGCGGACCGCGCTCTCAGCGGACGTCAATTGCGCCTGGGGCGCCACGGCGCCTCCGCAGGCAACCGTTATGCTCATCACGACCACGCCCCCTAGGAAGCGTGCTCTCCCCATATCGAGTTCCACCATGGCGGGCAGTATATGACGAAATCGTCGCCTGATGACACGCCTCGCCCGGTTCTAGCTCGATGCAGGCGAATTCGCGCCCCGCGTGGGTCCGCACCGGAACGGTTGACTAAGCCGTGTGCCGAGAAGCGGGCGCCACTTATTTCAGCAACCCACGCTCAGAGGAGGGCCCCTGAGAACGCCTCAGCGACTCTTGCTCAGACTCTCAGCAACGCCCCGAACAACGGTCGCTGACCGATGGACAACTGCCCGCCTCGATGACGCCGAGGCCCTCGAGAGTGGGATTGACCGGAAGTGTCAGTTCTGGCTCCCCATGATAGTTGACACACCCTCGCTGAAGGATGGTGCCGTCTTCGTCCCGCGCCAGCGCGACGATGTGCGCAGCATCCTCGCCCACCTCCTCAAGAAGGACCGACGTTCCCTCCTCCACCAAGTCGCACACAGAAATTTCGCCACTCGTAAACTCCGGAGTCGTTCCGGAGGTCAATGCTGCGTCAAGAGCCTCCGCACACCCCTCCGTACTCCTGTACACAAGCACCTCGAGGCTCGAAGTGGATGCGAATGCGACTTCGCTCGGAAACTCGACAACGACCGATGTCGGCGCCCTCTGTGCGCAGCCGGAAAGGACGAGCGGTCCCGCAATGGCCCAAATCAGCCGACGGACATGTGGGAATAGAGAGTTCACGCAGAACAACGATACTGCAATCTGGTCGACGCCCACAGGTGGCTTGGAGATCAGTATGAAGCGCCCTAGTATTTGAGCCCCGGGGGGTCCTTGAACCACAATCCACACATAACTGCCACCACCCTGGCAGCGCTCCTGCTCCTCGGAGCATGCAGCGAGCAGTCGAGCGAAAAGCCGGCTCCCGTTCGTATCGGTATGGTCCTCCATCAGGCGCATGAAGCAAGTGACTTCAGCCAGGGCATGCTCAACGCTGCAAAGCTCGCGGTGGCTGAAGTCAATTCAGCAGGTGGGGTGCTGAATGGCCGTCTCTTGGAGCTCGTCGTGCGCAATGACCACGGCATAGCCGCCAGCGCCGAAGAGGAAACTCGCGACCTGATGAATGAAGGGGTCGTCGCCCTCACGGGATACATCGCCAGCAGTCGCACGCTGGAAGCGGCGAGCCTCGCCGCAGAGAAGCAAGTCCCCGTCCTCTCCTGCTGCGCGACTTCCGATCAGCTCACAAGCATCCCCGAGTCTGGAGACGGGTACTTCTTTCGAATCGTCCCCCCGGACTCCTTGCAAGCGCCCGTGGTTGCTCGTGCCGCCACTGACATCCTCGGCTGTAGCCGCATGGCAGTGCTTTACTACGATGACGCCTACGGAAAGCCTTTTGCGCCCCTCATCGTCGAGGCCGTGGAAAGCGGGGGTGGCGAAGTGGTCTCCGTATTGCCCATCATCAAAAACAGCGGGACCTTCCTGTCCACTCTGCGCAAGGCGGAAGCCGAAACACCCGAATGCGTGGCGGTGATCGCGCTCGGAGAAGACGTGGCCCGGATCATCGAAGAATGGGATGCAGACATCGGACGAAAAGTGGGATGGCTCGCCACGGATGCCGCCCTCGACGGCTCCCTACTCACAGAAATATCACCGACTCTGCTCGACGGGATCGTCGTAACTGCCCCGGATTTCTTTCCGAACAGACGACAGGCAAGAGCAGTACAGTCTGCATACCGCCAAGCCTACGGCCGTGAAGCTCCGGAATATAGCTTGGGTCAGTTTGACATCATCGCTGCCCTGGCGCTCGCCATCGAACATGCCGGTACCGATGATCCCAGCGTCGTTCGCGATTCACTCTTTTCTGTCACTCGCCCCGGCGGGTTTCGGGTAGAACCCGGGATAATCCACGAGGGCTTCTCAGCGATTCATCGGGGAAGCGAGGTGGACTATCAGGGCGCTTCCGGAGTTGTGGACTTCGACCCGTGCGGCAATGTGGTGACGGATTACATGGTCCTTCAATACAAGCAAAGTATCGAAGACTTTGAGCTGTACGAACGGATCTCCCTCGATGAAGGTGCCCCCTGCCCGCGCGCTGATCTATAGCGGACGGGGCGCGACAACTTCCTATGAACTCAGACAGAAGGTCCTTTACCGTCGAGGATGAGCGTCCCCTGCAATCGACAGACGGGGCCCTCGAAAGCCCCCTTTCTGCCGGTCGCTACGCCCTTCTGTCCGTCCTCGGACAAGGCGGGATGGCGACGGTGTTCCTCGCCAGAAAGCGGGACGAACCGGCGGACAAATTCTTCGTCGTCAAACGCCTTCACGCTCATCTCTCTGCGGACCGGCGCGCGGTGGATGGACTCAAACACGAAGCCCTCCTGGGTAAGCTCCTCGGGGCTCCGGGAGTGGCGCACGTTCACGAGCTCAAGGAAAACGAACCCCGCCCGCTCCTCGTCTCCGAACACCTCCGTGGTGTCACTCTCGATCATTTACTTGGCACAGCCGCCTCCGCCCCCCTTCCTCGGGAGCTCGGGTTCTT
The DNA here is from genome assembly GCA_964392575.1 of uncultured Polyangiaceae bacterium. Classification (GTDB taxonomy): domain Bacteria; phylum Myxococcota_A; class Polyangia; order Polyangiales; family Polyangiaceae; genus NIC37A-2. The sequence goes on along the minus strand of CAYMQT010000117.1, from coordinate 6,745 downwards.
TGTCCTGTGCGAAGTGTTGTCCGTGCTTGACCGTGCCCACAATCTGAAGGACGCCGCCGGAAAATGGCTCGAAGTCGTTCACTGCGATGTTTCGCCACAAAACATCTTCGTGAGCTGGGACGGCAGGATCAGCTTGCTCGATTTCGGCATCGCAAGACTGAGCGGCGCAAGTCGCAATACAACAGGGGTCATTCGCGGTAAGATCGCCTACGTTTCCCCTGAACAGGCCCTCGGACGGACGCCCGATCGCCGCGCCGATGTTTGGGCCGTGGGCGCCATCGCTTGGGAAATCGTAGCAAAACGGCCGCGCATCGAGCAGGAGGACTTCTCAGCCCTCGCTGCAAGCATCAACTCGGAGATCGTGGACGTCAGAGAACATCAACCCGACGCCCCTTTACCCCTTGCCGAATTGATCAACGAGACCCTCGAACGAAACTTCGAGGCCCGCCTCAAGAGCGCCGAAGACTTTCGAACCAAGCTCGAGCCCTTCGCCGCTCCCGACGGAAAGCAAGCGCTGACATCATTTCTCAATCAGCACTACGCCGAAAGAAAGGCGGCTGAGGAAGCGCTCCTGGCGCGTCTCCGGGCAGTTCCGCTGACCCGCCTCCGCAGAGGAAAGATCCGCATGGCGGCGGTAGGGATTTCGGCGCTCGCGGTCCTCGGACTCAGCGCGGCTCAATTTCAGAGAGAGTCGACACCCGAGGCGATAGAAGCTGCGACAAGTTCCGAAGAAATCTCTCAGGAAGACCCCTCTCAAGGTGACCTTCCCTCCGCCTCTGGCGAAAAAGACGACACGCCCGAGCCCTCTCGCCCGAACCTAACGCCCAAAGGCGAAACCCCTGCGACCGAGGGCCCGCTCGGAGCTCCCCCCCTCCAGAAGACAAAAGAATCAACGACCCGAGCAGGACAGACCCCAGAGATGCAGCCCGCCTACGGCGCGGTCACCTTGATGAGCAAGCCCTGGGCACAAGTCTCCCAAGGAGGACGCATCGTTGGCACCACGCCCCTCGTCAACTACCGTCTGCCCGTAGGAAGACACCTGCTCGTTCTCGAAAGCCCCGCAACAGGCAAGACCAAGTCCATCACGGTCGACATCACTTCCGACACGACCACAACACACCGAGTCGAGCTCGAATGATCGCCCTCGCTTTTGTGCTGATTTCGGCTCTTCTTGCGCTCGTTTCTTACTTGCTCTTTCAACAGCGCGCGCGACGTGCTGCTGCCGAGGCGCGCGTCTCCGCACTTGAGGAGCGACAGGACCGCTACCGACGCATGGTGGGCGTCATGCGAGAGGTCATGGTCGTGACGGACGGCGAGGGCAATGTCGAGGCCGTCAAGTTTGCACAGGCCGCTGATCCCACGCGACCTTTTGTCAGAATTCGTGGGCGGACCTTGCAGCAACTGTTTCCTGCCCAGGCTGAACACCTCACGGTCATCGCCGCTTCTACTCTTGCAAGTAGAGTTCCCGAACGTTTTGAGTTTGCCCTGCGGATGGGGAGGGAAGATCTGATCTTCGAGGCCCTCGCCCATCCCCTGAGCGAAGACACGGCCCTGCTCGTCTTTCGAGACATCAGCGCCGAACGACGCGCTCAGGAAACTCTGGAAAGAAATCTCGCCTTGGCCGAAAGGGTTGCGGTCGCCCGAGCTGACATGATGGCGCGGGTGAGCCACGACATCAGAAACCCCCTCACGGGCGTCGTCGGCGCGGCCGATCTCCTGCTTTCCAGCGCACTTTCGCCCGAGGACAAGCATTTTGTCACGACGATTCTGGAAGCGAGCAATCAGCTCGTGGCCATGACCAACGATCTTCATGATCTCAGTACCCTCCAGGCAACCTCAAGGGCACCCTCTCACGAGCGGGTTGATGTGATCGAGTTGATCGGGGGAGTGCTCGATGTCTTTGCCATGCCGGCCCACGAGAAGGGACTGCGCCTCGTGGGTGTGATCCGGAGCAGCAACCTCACGATGACCACGGATCGGAGACGACTGCAGCGCGTGCTCATGAACCTCGTCAACAATGCCATCAAGTTCACGGACGCAGGAGAGATCGTGATCTCCGCATCGGTCAGCGAAGCAATGTTGCAAGTCTCGGTGCGCGATACGGGAGTCGGAATCGACGAAAGCGACCTGCCGACTATTTTCGAATCTTACGTTCAAGTGGGCGGTCCGGATCGAAAGCAAAAAGGCTCAGGACTGGGTCTGTCGATCACGAGAGAGTTCGCGGCCTCTCTGGGCGGCACGGTGAGTGTCAAGAGCACACCCGGCGAAGGTTCTCTCTTCTGCATCGAGCTCCCCTACACTCCGACGTCCGAACGTACTTTCGCCGTACGACCGCTGGTGGAAAAGAGCGTACTTCTCCTCGTAAAAACCCCTTCCGAGGCGGAATCAGCGACGGCGGAATGCACAGCCTTGGGCGCGACCGTGTTTCTCGCTCAAGATCTGAGCGCGGTCAAAGCGTATCAAGCAGAAGGTAGGAATTTTTGTCTCGCGGTGGTCGAAGTGGATCACCTGGGAGACCTCACGACGAAAGAACTGCGGCAGGCACTGCCCGACATACCCCTCGTTGCTCTGGGCCGCCTCACAGAAGGCCGACGTGAAGGATTCGATGCGACTTGGCTTCAGCCGGTCCGGAGATCCAGGACCCAGGCTCTCTTGGAAAAGCTCGGCCTCTGGAGCGCACCTGCCTCACTCAAGGCTGGGGGCTAATCTCGGGCCACTGCTTTGATCGTCGTCCCTAATAACGGGCGGACACTGCCAAATCACGATCCGGCGCGTCTTGAGCGATGACGATGCCAGTGATCACTCCCGCCGCCACGACACCAACAATCCCCCAGAACACGGGGGAGCGCAGAAGATTCTTCTTCTTGCCGTCACTTTCAAGCTCCTCGTCCGTTCGTGCGGGAGAGGTTGCGTGGGCCGGTCTTTCGGCCTCTCTTGGCACATCGATCACGAAGGGCGCCCCGGGCTGACCGTGCTCGTACACCGTATTTCCGGTCAGATCGTGGGCGGAAAGGAAATAACGGATCTCGCCCTCGTTGTCTGGGACGGGGAAGCGAAACGGCAGATCTTTACGGCGAAGATCCTGCTCGAAGGTACTGACGCCCTCCGTGTGGACCTTGACGCGAGCAACCATCTCCAAAGGATCAGTGAGCGAGACGACGAGCGACTGCTCTTCCCGCACGAGCAGAACCTCCAACCCCGGACCTGAGTGATTCCAGTGCGAGCGGGCCTCAACGAACGACACCTGCATTTCCGGATTGAGCTCGTCGCTCACCACACTCCGAGGAGCTACGGCCAACAAACGAAGGTAGGCATGCCTTGCCGCATCCCTTTGATTGAGGATGGCGTAGCTGTCACCGATGATGCGGTAGGCTTCTGTCAGCTCGCTCACGGAGAGTTCGCCTGTCGCTAGGGCCTTCTGCGCCAGGTCACGTGCCCCCACGAGGTTCACGGCTTGGTACGCTGCGGAGGCCTCACGCAGGATCGATTCCCCGCTACCCTCTGGAGCAAGAGATGGAGTTCCTGCGTCCCCCTTCGCGATTTCTGGTTCTGGCGCGGCGACCGCTGGTGCCGGATCGGGTTCGGCTCCCTCCGCTCCAGTCGAGACAAGCGCACAGGCGAGCACCCAGCGGCCGATCGAGCGGCGCCAAAAGACCTCCCCTCCCAAGTGAGCCCCAAATGCCATCGGCTCCATACTGCCGTGACAGTGGACGACTTGTCGAGGGGGAGCTCCCCCGCTTTACCTCATCCTCATCCCAAGGAAGGGACAGGACTTTTCCGGATCCGAGTGGACGCTGCGGGGTGCGCCTCGACAGGTGGGGAGGGCGAGGACATACTGGGCGGACCCCGACGCCGACGGGTTTCACCGCGTCTCGTCGGTTTTACCGTTGTCTCTTCGGTTTCACCGTGTCTCGCCGGTTTTCACCATGACTCGAAAGAAATCAGCTCCCCTCGCTGCCCTGATCTTCACGCTTCTGGCAAGCGCTACAGTGGGAGCCGCCAATCCGACTCCCGCCTGGGTCCTTGCGCCACCTGCCGCCTTCACTCAGACGGAAAAGACGACCGATCAACGCGGCATCAACCCCTGCGACACACCCGATCCGGGGTTTGGATCCTACCTCCCCTGGGTGAGCAGCGGGCAGTCTGCGTACGTGATCGTACCCAAGGGGCTGAGCCAAAAGAAGTATTACGACGTCGTGGTTCACTTCCACGGTCGGGAGGCGGCTCGCAAGCAGTGGGTCCGTTCTGACACGAACTTCGTGATGGTCGGGCTCGATCTCGGGGTTGGTTCCGGGGCCTACCTCGACCACTTCGCTGATCCCACCGAGCTGCCGCGGCTCCTGGAACGAGTGCGAGAGGTTGTGCGGAAAAAGAGCGGACAGCCCGCCCTCGAACAGAGAAAGCTCGCGCTTGCCAGCTGGAGCGCCGGATATGGAGCAACCCAGCGCGCCATCAGCTCCAGCTGGGGCGCCACCAACATCGACGGGATCATCCTCCTCGACGGTCTACATACAGGTTTCCGAGACAACGATCTGGTCACAGAAAAGCTGGACCCGTTTGCGAACTTCGCTTCCAAGGCGGCGAGGGGGGAAAAATTCTTCTTTATGAGTCATTCCTCGATTGTCCCCCCGGGGTACGCCTCGACCACGACCACTGCCAACTACTTGGTTTGGAAACTAGGGGGGCGCCCAGACCAAAAGGCCAAGAGCGTGCAGAAAATGCCGATGGGCCTAGAGCAAATCAGCTATTTCAATCGAGGCTGGTTCACCATGCGGGGGTTTTCCGGAAACGGGAAGAAGGACCATTGCGCACACTTTGGTCTTCTCGACCGCCTCGTCCTCCCGGCCCTGAAGAGGCGCTGGGGCACTTGAACCCATGGGGGTTCCCTCCTTGTTTGAGCACAGCCCATTTTTGAGAGGTGCTCTCGGATTGTGCCTCTGGTTGCTCTGGTCTTGCGAAGAAAAACCGGCGGACTCAAGTGCTACGGGCGCTCAGACGCTCGAAAAACAGCTCCCTCCGCAAGCGCCCGCGAAACAGCTCGGTGCCGCAAAAGGACTCGATGCCACGGAAAAGAACGTGGCACCGCAGCCTTCCGCCTCACCTCCTCCCCTCCGCCCTCGCTTCATCGACCCTCACCTTCGTAAGAAGTCCATCCCAGAACAACAGGCCTACCTCCTCGATCTTCTCGAAAGGGAGCTCGGATGGGGTCCCGCCCCCCTTGAGCGCCTGAAGAAAGTCCTCACAGAAGCGCCTCGCATGAGCTTCGGAAACCCGGACATCTCGCTGCCGGCCATGACTCAAGAAGAGTGCTTCTCGCGCTGGACCGAGACGGCACCACACCCGGGGGACAAAACGTGCAAACATCCACGGATGGCGAAAGTCCAGGGTCCTGGGGGCAGCGTCTGCATCGATCAGTTCGAGTTTCCCAATCTCCTCTGTGAATACCCGCTCGTGTGGGTTCGAGCTTCCGAGGCCGCTGAACTCTGCGCCCTTCAGGAGAAGCGCCTTTGTGACGCGCATGAATGGGAGGGGGCGTGCGCCGGAAGCCTAGGTCTCCCCGAGGACGAGTACTTGTATGCTCGTTTGCCCAAGGGCCTAGGCGCCGAGTACCGGCGCAATCGCCGTCTTTTGATGGAAGATTGGCACAATCGCCCACGACAGGAGGTGTGGGCTTATGGCCCAGAAAAGGACCTGAATCGTTGCGGAAATTCTGGAGCCAAAAGTCCCCTGTGCGGGGAGGTGAGCTTCACCGCGTGCGGGACGAACGACTACCCCGCAGGATCCTTTCCCACCTGCGTTTCAGAGGTGGGCGTCTACGATCAACACGGCAACGTTGCCGAACACATGAGTTTGCCGCTGTTCCCCGAAGAAAAGGGAGGCAAAGGCTGGACGGAGATGAAGGGCTCTTGGTTCATCAAGGCAGAAACGCACCCCAATGACTGCCGCTGGCGCGCCAAAAACTGGCACACCACCAAGATCAGCGACCCCAACAGCCACAACAACTATCACCTCGGGTTTCGCTGTTGTTCCGATGAATGATTCAGGATGATTCAGGGCGGCGCGTCCACCGTCACCAGTTCAGCCCTTCGCGCCTGAGGGATCCCCCACCGCGCAGGTGAAACCACAGGGGTCTCTGGGTAGAGAGAGCCTGCAAACGCTTCCGGAGCCCGGCTCAAGGAAACAGGTGCGTCTTTCGCTTGATCGCCAAAAACCAGCCCCGCCTTCTTGTCCGCCCAAAGCTGATCGACGCACCCAAGCGCCGTCAGCCACTC
>CAYMQT010000117.1:0-463 GCA_964392575.1 uncultured Polyangiaceae bacterium | reverse complement strand
ACTCGGGCGATGGATCTCTATGCCAGGGGAAAACCATCAAGAATCCTTCCTTGTCGATACAGAAGAGTTCTTGACCCGCATCGCCGCCCCGCACGATCAAGGTGGCGGAAGGCGGAGCCTCTTTCGAGATCACAAAGCGACTCGAAAGCCAGTAAAGCCCACGCTCACCTTCCCCTATCTCGGTTTGTCCTACGACCTTCGTGCTCCCTTGAGCGCTCAGCTGTCGAGGATCCAGGCGCAGGACATTTTCTGGATTTTTCCCGCCGCGCGTCCACTGAGCCACCACCACGAAGGGCGGAAAATCATTTTCCGCAGTGTCTAGGGGCAAAAACGCACTGACCTCGCTTCCCTCTCTTGCTCTTACATTACCTGAGGGAAGGAGAACGCGCCGCGTCAGATAGAAAAAGTCCCGCGGGGTGAGCTGAATGTAACGCGGAAAGTTCATGAGCGGCATCTGGCGCAC
>CAYMQT010000116.1:0-15550 GCA_964392575.1 uncultured Polyangiaceae bacterium | reverse complement strand
CTTGTCCCCCGCAGGGCGCGGCTGTAGGTGGCAGAGCCGCAGCTGTAGGTGGGGTCTGTAGATGAGAGCCGCGGCTGGGAAAATAGGCAAGGGCGCGGGAAACTGGTACAATGCTTTCTCATTCCCCAAGGGTGTTGATTCGTGAGCGAGAGTGAAAAACCGCCTGTGACTGTTCTCGTCGTAGACGACGAGGCGACGATTTGTCGGATCGTCTGTCGGACTCTGGAGCGAAACGGTTTTTCGACCGCAAGCATCTCCCGCGCGGAGGAGTTGGCAAAGGTGCTACAGGACTCTCATTTCGATGTCATCTTGCTGGACCGCTCCATGGGTACTGAAAGTGGAGGATCGCTGGTCCCGCTCATCCGTGAAAAGGCTCCCACTGCAAAAATTCTGTACTTTACGGGGGAACATGTCGATCACGCCGAACTCTCGTTGGTCGATGGTTTCGTCCTCAAACCCGTCAGCGGTCAAGATCTCGCAAGGACCATCCGCTCGCTATTCTAGTCATGTTCAAGCAATACGCGGGTCAGGCAAAGGGCGGCTTGTCAACCGGGGCAATCCCTGTCAACAAACCCGAGGCAACTCGTTTCCTGCCCCGCGATGACTTTCCTTGGCTTTGATGAAAACGCGGCCCGCACGGGCCTGCGCTGGCTGCGCGTTTTGAGCGTGTGCTCACTTCTGTTGGTCGGGTGCAAAGACAAGAAAGACGAGGATGGCCCGGGTGAGGCGCCGGATTGTACTCGCCGCATCGATACGTCCTCCTACGATTACGATGCGAACATTCCTTGGTCCTTAAATCCTCCTGGGGGGCTGAGACCCTCCGAAGTTCCTCAGTTCGTGGCCCTAGGTTGGGACGACAATGGATTCGTGGAGTCGTTTGACTGGTGTGTCGATATGTTCGCCGAGCGCGACCTTGCGACGACTTTTTTCCTCACCACCACGTACATCTCCGACGGCGCGACCAGCGGGAATCCTCAACCCCTCCGCGCTTCCTGGAACGGCGCCTACGAGGCCGGGCATGAAATGGGAAATCATACTCAGTATCATACGGACGGCACACTGTTTGACAGCGACGAGTGGTCGGTAGCTCTGGATACCGCCTTCGAATGGATGACGCTGCCTTTTGCCGGCTCGGACAGCTCCGTCGACCGTCCTGGTGCTGGGATCGACCGCGACCACATTTACGGATTTCGCTCGCCCTTTCTCCACTACAACGACGTCCTCTTCGAAGAACTCAAGCAGAGGGGCGTCTGGTACGATTGCAGCATTGAAGAAGGGTATCAGCTCAGTCTGAGCGCAAAGATTTTTCCGTGGCCGTATACGCTCGACAACGGTAGCCCCGGTCACGACTATCAGGAAAAGCGCAACGTCGAAGCGCGACAGTTTCCGCTCGGTTCGCACGCGGGCCTGATTGAGCTTCCCGCCTATGTTTTGGTCATTCCTCCGGACACGGTTTCAAAGCAGTACGGGTTCGAGCCGGGCCTCTTGGAGCGGATTCGAGAGCACTCTCCGCCGATTGAAGAGGGCTCCGATCGAATCACAGGCCTCGACTACAACCTGTGGTGGGAGAGTGAGCTGTCTCGGGCCGAAGCACTTGCGATCCTGAAGTACAACCTGGATGAGCGCCTCAGAGGCAATCGAGCGCCCTTCCTGTTTGGCGCCCACACGGATTTCTACCGGGAAAATTGGGACTCTGTGGAAACCTTTGAGGAGCGCCGCGCAGCGATCGAAGACTTCTTGGACTACGCCAGAGGGATCGATGCGGTCAGGATCGTGACCTTCAAGGAAGTGGCCGACTACATGCGGGAACCGCGCCACATCGACTGCTTCTCCGACGACGAACAAGGCGGGGTCGACAGCAGAGGCGGTTCCGGCAGCGGAAACTGAAATCAGCCAAACCTCTGTCGGTAGGCTTCTGACACGACCTGAGCGGCCGCGCCCAGAGACAGGGTTCCGGTATTGATGACCAGGTCAAAACCCATCGGATCGGTGATGTCTGACGAAAAATAGCGCTGATAGAACTCGGCGCGCTCCGCGTCGACCCGCTTCACCTTCATCTGCGCCTCCATCACGGACATTCCTTCTCTTTGAGCGACATACTCGACCCGCGCCTCCACAGGCGCGATCGCGCGGACCCGCAAGGTGCGGGCAGGCTCCAGGATCAAGTGCGCCCCGCGACCGACAATCACTCCACGGCTGTGGCGGGAGATGGCCGTGACGGTTTCCGTCAAGGCACGAAGGTAGTCACTCGTCTCAAACTTTCGCACCGTGATGAGCTCATCCACCCACAGGCGCAAGTTGCCACGGGTACGCTCATCCAATGCCTCGACCACCTGCCTTCGCACTTGCGAATGAGCGGCGATTTGGTGCACAAGCTCTTGAGCGTGAAAATCTATTTTGAGGGCGTCAGCGACGAAGCGCCCCATCTCCCCACCGTAAGCGCCGTACTGGCGAGAGATGGTGATCATCGATCGCTGAGCCGCGCGCACCTGAGAAAGAGGCGAGCGACTCGACGCCGGAGCAAGAGAGGTGGCCGAGGTCGAGGTACTCGCAACCTGCCTCTCTGCTAGCCAACGCAGCACCTGTTGATTGACCATCTGCTCGACACTCTTACCCATCTCAAGTCTCCTTGTTCTCCGCTGACTCGCTGAGTCAGACAGTAACCCTCAGGATGACGCATTTTGAGGCGCTTGGGGGAAACTTAGATCTGACTGAAAACTTCCAGCATTCCTGGGTAAAATACAGACCTTGGTTTGAGTCAGCTCGACTCATTGACCGCACAGCCCGGAAACTTACCGCGTAGACAAAAGAAAGACACCGCCCCTGCACGCTCAGAAGAGGAGCAGGACGGAGGCCTCGCAGTCTTGAAATGAGCGCTGAGCGTTAGGACTTCGCGCCGCTCTTTGATTCTTCAGCCAGCTTTTTTTCCAGATCTGGCACGACGCGTGCGATACGGCGCTCAATCAATTCCTGAACCAAAGTCCAAAGAGCCTCTTCCTCGTTGGTTTCTCCGAGCAATCCGAGCGGAATTTGAAATCCACCCATGTCCGCCCGGCCACCACCGTAGGGGCGCCCCTCACTGTCGTTCCCGAAAGCATTCTGCATGAACAAGGCCGGATCGACACTGGCTCGGCTCGTCCGAAGAGAGCCATCGATCCTGTCCTCCACGATGCCGTACACGAGCACCGTATCGATGTCTTCGCGGCGGAGGATGAAGTCCGCTGCCGTCGGGATGGCGTCGCGATTGAGGGCAGACACACGACCCACACCAGCAATGGCGAAGTCTCGAATCACCTCGAGGTCGCGCAGGGAAATGCCGACAGCTTCCATCGCCTCCGCGCTGATGCTGCGTCGACCGATGCGACTCAGCGTTTCCGCATCACAATGCGGCTTCAGGTACGCAGCTGCCCGAAAGTCCTGAGGAGTGGCAAACGCGAAATCGTCCGTGTCCGTCTGAATGCCAAAGAACATCGCTGTCGCCACCGCGCTGTCATCGGCGCCTTCCCCTCCAAGCGGCGCTAACCCCTGATCGGCATACTCCGCATAAATGGTAGCGGTCGCTCCCACGTCATGACGAATGTCCACAAAAGGTGCTTTAGGAAGCGTTTTGGGCCGGTGGTGGTCCACAACGGTCAAGAGCTGCAGATCGGGGGGAAGAGAAATGGTGGACTCATGGTGACTGGCGTCCACCAGAGAGAGATATCCGAACTCTGCCAGATCTTCGGCCTTCTCCACCTGCACCATGGGCACGTTGAGAAGCTTGACGAGGGCTCGATTCTCACCGCGCGAGAGGGGCAGGACATGCGCGATAGTCGCAGAAATTCCCAGCCTTTCGCAGATTCTGCGATGGGCCAGGGCGCTGCCGATGGCGTCTGGATCGGGGTGACCTCCGAGGAGGATGACGTGGGGCTTGTCGGTGGCCTCCGACAGGACTTGCTCGAAACGCTGGACCTTCGCGAGCGTCGTCTTCTTCCCGTTGGTGATTGCCTGAGGTTCGTTCATGGGGCTCCTCCCGGTGATGGGACCGGGACTTGTCAGCGGAGGGTGCTGACTCGCCGGATGCGTTTACCACTCTAGGGACGGCCAGGGAAATCCGGAGGAAAACTGGACACCCGTTCCCTATACAGGGACTAATTGACTGATATTATTGAAATAATCAGTTTTTCCGGCCCGTTGGCCAGGAGTAACAATCCCCAGCCTCGGTCCCGCGCCTGGAGACCTCCGAACTTGACGACCCCTCGAAAGAGAAGCAAGGTATGTATCGACGTGACCCCTTCCCCGGACTTTTCAGCAAAAATCAGCTCTCGCTTGGCCGTGTCCGGCCCGAGCCTGCTTTCGCTCGTCCTTCTCGTGGTCGTAGCTGTACTCATTGTGGGTGTACCTACGGGGTGATGTTCGAAATCAGTTTCTGAGTCAGAACGACACCCCGCACCGCGACCGGTAGCGGGGTTTTTCTTTTCTGCCCCTTGTTTTGTTGCCCACACACGCAAATCTCCGCGTCCCTAGCTCCCCGAGCAAACTCTTATGGAAACCGCAAAAGAAACCAAAGTGACGAGCGTCCCTGACGCAAAACCCACCCCTGGCTCCGAAATCCTCTGGGACACTCTGGTGCACTTGGGGGTGAAAACCGTCTTTGGGTACCCGGGCGGCGCCATCATGCCGGCCTACGACTCGATGATAAAGTTCCCTATCCATCATGTGCTGGTGCGCCACGAGCAGGGCGCGGCGCACATGGCCGATGGGTATGCGCGCGTCTCTGGGAAGGTCGGTGTCTGCGTCGCCACCTCGGGTCCCGGTGCGACGAACCTCGTCACCGGAATCGCCAATGCGATGTTGGATGGTATCCCCATGGTGGCCATCACGGGACAAGTCACGTCGCACTTGATCGGGAGTGATGCCTTTCAGGAAACCGACATCACCGGCGTGGTTCTGCCCATCACCAAGCACTGTGTTGTCGTGGACAAGGCGGAGGACATCTCTCGGGCGCTGAAGGAAGCCTTCTACATCGCCATGTCGGGACGCCCCGGTCCGGTCGTGGTGGACATCACCAAAGACGCGCAGATCAAGACCTGTAATTACGTGTTTGACGACACGCCCGTCGCACTCCCGGGGTATCGACCAGAGTTTGAAGTGGCCGCAGACCACATTCGTATGGCGGTGGACATGATCGAAGCGGCCGAGCGCCCGGTCATCTTTTGCGGCCACGGGATCACCCGCGCCGAAGCCGGCAAAGAGCTGATGGACTTGGTCGAAAAGACCCAGATCCCGGTGGCGTCAACCCTCCTCGGTTTGGGCGGATTTCCTGCCAGTCACCCCCGCGCTCTGGGTATGATGGGGATGCACGGCGAGGCTTGGGTGAATAAGGCCATTCAAGAAGCCGATCTCATCATTGCCATCGGTATGCGCTTCGACGACCGCGTGACGGGCAATCTGGCGACCTACGCCAAGAAGTCCAAGAAGATTCATATCGAACTCGACCCGGCCGAGATCAACAAGAACGTCCGCGTGGACCTGCCCTTGGTGGGAGACGCCAAGGAACTCCTCGCCGAACTCGTCCCCCATGTGCGCCCGGGTAAGATCAAGGAATGGCTCGACCACATTCAAGCCATGCGCGGCGAGAGTGCCGTGATCGATATTCAAGATCTGCCCGACAACGGTAAGCTGTATGCGGCGCATGTGATCCACGACTTGTGGAAGCTCACGGACGGCAAGGCCATCGTGGTCACCGACGTGGGTCAGCACCAGATGTGGGAAACCCAGTACTACAAGCACGACTACCCGAAACGCCTGGTCACCTCTGGCGGCCTGGGCACGATGGGGTTTGCCTTGCCGGCAGCTATCGGAGCCAAGTTTGCCGACAAAGAGGCAGAAGTCTGGGTGATCGCCGGAGACGGCGGGTTTCAAATGACCGCAGCTGAGCTGACGACCATCGCCCAGGAAGGGATCAAGATCAACGTCGCCATCATCAACAACGGATTTTTGGGGATGGTTCGTCAGTGGCAGCAGTTTTTCTTCGGCGGCCGCTACGTGGCAACGCCCATGAAAAGCCCTGACTTCGTAAAACTCGCCGAAGCCCATGGGCTGCTCGGACTGAGAGCCACAACACGAGAAGAAGTGACCGAAGCCGTTCGCAAAGCGCGAGCCCACGACGGCGCCGCGGTGATCGACTTCCGCGTCGTTCAAGAAGATTCCGTCTACCCGATGGTACCTACCGGCGCGGCTCTGGACGAAATGATTAGGCGCCCGGAAGGTTCGATGGACGGCCCCGCCGAAGCAGATTTGAGCAAAAACCCGATCTACGAGACGGGAGCGGATGAATAATGGAACCTGGAACAACGACCTCCTCTTCAAACAACTTGCGTACCTTTGTGGCATACGTCGAAGACAAGCCCGGGGTGCTCAATCGCATTGCGTCGCTTTTTCGTCGGCGAAACTACAACATCATTTCGCTGAATGTCGGGCGCACGCATGAAGCAGGCATCAGCCGAATGACGTTTCAAGTCGAAGCGACAGCGGACCAAGCCAAGCGCATCGAAGCCAATCTGTACAAAATGGTCAACGTCCTCAGTATCCACGACATCACGGATGAACCGCGGGTCGTCCGCGATTTGGCCCTGATCAAGGTCAGTGTGGAGCCGGATCGCCGCGGACATGTCCTTCACTTGGTGGAAATCTTCCGCGCTCGGGCGGTCGATGTGAGCCCGGAGACGGTCACGGTGGAAGTCACCGGAGACCAGGGAAAGATCCAAGGCATGGTCGCTTCTCTCTCGCCTTTCGGAATCGTTGAAATGGTGCAGACGGGAACCGTCGCCATGAGCCGCGGGCCTCAAGGGGTCGCCGCTCGCATGGCGCACCGCCCTCTCGGCATCAGAAACTCCTCTTTCCCGCGTGCGGCAGAGCTGGCGCCGCCCGTCCCCACGACAGCCCTACTCGTCGATGTGACTCCGTAAAGCCCCACGAAATTCTGAACCTTACTTACCCTAATTCAACCTGCGCGCCCGTCGCGCACTCACAAGCAAGAGATCGAAATGACCATCCCAAACGACTACGTCCGCTTCTTTGATACGACGTTGCGTGACGGGGAGCAGTCCCCTGGCGCAACCATGACCTCCGAGGAAAAACTCGAGGTGGCCCGGACGCTTTCCCGTCTTGGAGTGGACGTGATTGAAGCGGGATTTCCCGCCGCTTCTCCAGATGATCTGGCGGCCGTAAGGCGCATTGCTGAAACCGTGGGGCGGGATGTCCCCGAGGGGCGCCCCAAGCGCCCCGGATCCGACGGCAAGGAGGAAAGTTCCCCTCCCATCATCGCCGGCCTCGCCCGCACGCACGAGCGTGACATCGAAAAAGCGTGGGCCGCCGTTTCCCCGGCAATGCACCCGCGCATCCACACCTTTTTGGCGACTTCTCCGGTTCATCGTGAGCACAAGCTGCGCATGACGAAGGGGGAGGTCGTAGAGCGGGCGGTGACGATGGTCAGCTTGGCTCGCAGCCTATGCGCGGACGTCGAATTCAGTCCGGAAGACGCCGGACGGACAGAGCCAGAGTTTCTCTACGAGGTGCTCGCCGCCGTGATTGAGGCGGGCGCCACCACTTTGAACATTCCTGACACGGTGGGATACACCTTGCCGCAGGAGTTCGGCGCTTTGATCCGCGGCATCAAAGAGAACACCCGCGGGATAGACAAGTGCATCATCTCGGTGCATTGCCACAACGATCTGGGCCTGGCGACTGCCAACGCCTTGGCCGGCATCTTGAACGGTGCGCGTCAGGCGGAAGTCACCATCAACGGCATTGGAGAGCGAGCCGGCAACACCGCACTCGAAGAAACGGTCATGGCTCTGGTCACCCGACAGCCGGTCTTCGGGCTCAGAACCGGCATCGACACCACTCAGCTCACCCGGGCCAGTCGCCTCGTGTCGAGTCGCACGGGCATGGTCGTACAGCCGAACAAAGCCATCGTAGGGGCCAATGCCTTCGCCCACGAATCTGGCATCCATCAGGACGGAATGCTCAAGAACGCCCAGACGTACGAGATCATGCGTCCGGAAGCCGTCGGAGCCCACAAGACCTTGCTCGTTCTGGGTAAACACTCAGGGCGGCACGCCTTCTCCAACCGTTTGAAAGAGCTGGGCGTCGGCCTGAGTGATGAAGCCATTGAATCCGCCTTCGAGCGCTTCAAGGTCTTGGCCGATAAGAAGAAGCAGATCACCGACGCAGATCTGATGGCGCTGGCCGCTTCCGAAGCGGCTTCGGTCCCCGAGGCGTACAAATTCGAGTCCGTCCATGTGTCCGCGGGTTCAGGCATGCCCACCGCCAGCGTGCGCCTGATCGGACCTGGGGGCGAAATCTTGGAAACGGCTGCTCTCGGTACTGGCCCCGTGCATGCGATCTTCACCGCCATCGATCAGTTGGTGAAAGCCCCCGCAGAGCTTCTGGAATACTCGATCAATGCGGTCACTGAAGGCATCGATGCCCTCGGAGAGGCTAGCGTGCGGGTGCGTATGAAGCGCGAGGCGTTGCGTGAAAATGCTCAGATGGGCACCTCTCGCTCACCCGTTTTTCACGGCCACGCGGCGGACACCGACGTGCTCATCGCCAGCACCAAAGCCTACTTGAGCGCCCTCAACCGTCTGTTGGCCGTCATGGATGCCAAACAAGGGGGCACAGAAGAAAACCTTCCCTATGCCGCCGCTCGTGGCGTTTGACCTGAAGGGGTATGACTGTGACTAAAAAACTTGAAACCTCTCCGGGGCAAGCCATGAATGCCCTCCGCGCGGACGCGCCGTCTGTAGTCGAGATCTACGACACCACCCTGCGCGACGGAAGTCAGGGCGAGGGTGTGTCTTACACCGCCACCGACAAGCTACGTATCGCCAAGAGGTTGGATCAATTGGGCGTGAGCTACATCGAGGGCGGGTGGCCCGGCTCCAATCCCAAGGACGCCGAGTTCTTCGAGCGAGCCCGGGAAGAGCCATGGAAGCACGCGAAAATTGCCGCCTTCGGCTCGACCCGACGCGCCAACCTCGCCGCCGAAGAAGACCCCAATCTTCTCGCGCTGGTCGAGTCGGGGGCGCCGGTCTGCACCATTTTCGGCAAGACCTGGAACCTCCATGTCACGGACGTACTCAGGACCACTCTCGAGAAGAACCTGGAGATGATCGAAGAAAGCGTTTCTTTCCTCGTCGCCCAGGGCCGCACGGTCTTCTACGACGCCGAGCACTTCTTCGACGGGTACTTGGCCGATGAAAAATACGCGCTGTTGACTCTACAAGCAGCAGCACGCGGAGGCGCAACTGCCCTGTCCCTCTGTGACACGAACGGCGGGAGTCTCCCCTGGCAAGTGGAGTCTGTCGTACGCGCGGTACGTTCACGCCTGTCGATCCCGCTCGGCATTCACGCGCATGACGACACGGGCGCCGGAGTCGCCAACAGTTTGGCCGCCGTTCGCGCCGGTGCCTCCCACGTCCAAGGAACCATCAACGGCGTCGGGGAACGCTGTGGAAACGCCAATCTGAGCGTCATCATCCCCAACCTAGAACTCAAGTTTGGCGTGCGGACTTTGCCGCCGGGCCAGCTGAAGGAGCTGACCGAAGTTTCGCGCTTCGTGGCTGAAATAGCCAATCTCTCGCCCAACAAGGGCATGGCTTACGTGGGTCGTTCCGCCTTCGCTCACAAGGGCGGAGTCCACGTTGCGGCCATGCGCAGGCACGTCGATTCGTACCAGCATGTCGATCCGAGCCTCGTCGGAAACACCATGCGCGTCGTCGTCAGCGACCTTTCCGGTCGCGGCAACGTGCTCAGCAAGGCGGAAGAGTTGGGCGTCAGCGTGGACGCCGAGATGTCGGAAGAAGCTCTCCTCGAAATCAAAGAAGCTGAAACTCGCGGCTTGAGCTACGAAGGCGCAGAAGCTTCCGTGTCACTCTTGCTCAAGCGCAAAAGCGCAAACTACAGCCCGCTGTTTGAAGTCCTCGACTACCAGGCGATGGTGGGGAGCCGCCAAGGGACCGAGTTCGTCGAGGCTACGGTACGACTCAAGGTTCAGGAGCAGGTCGTACACACCGCGGGCGACGGCAACGGTCCGGTGGGAGCCCTCGACTCCGCGCTCAGAAAGGCGCTCACCCCCCACTATCCCCAGCTTCAACACATCCACCTGGCGGACTACAAAGTGCGCATCTTGGATTCACGCTCAGGGACAGGCGCCATCACCCGGGTGTTGATCGATAGCCGGGATGAGCGCGGTGGATGGAGCACTGTAGGTGCTTCCCCCAACATCATCGAGGCCTCGATGATGGCCTTGATTGATTCTTTCGAGTTCGGACTCTCCCGCAGCTAGCGGAGAACGTGAATCTTGGGCGGCAATTCCTCGATGGTCGTTACCGGAAAGGTGCGATCCCAAGTGGCCAAGGGCATCGCGATAGGAAGAACCGGATCCGCTTTGCGGAAGGAGCCGAGCGCGGCAGCGGCCACATGTAGACCGGTCCAGCGCGCCAAGTGATAAGCGGACGGAATCGAGCGCGGAGCCTGGACGGATCGCTCTTGGTCGAACGTCGCCTCGAGATGAACCTTCGCTTCGTGAAATGCGTCATAGAAGCGGTTGATGTTCTGCTCCGGTGAGCAGCGATCCCGAGCTCTTCTGGCGGCTTCCTCCCCCATGGCGAGTCGGCGCGGTTCATTTTCAAGCAGGCCCAAAAGGGCCTGGCCGAATCTCCAATCACTGTTACTCACGTTGGGACCGGGGTTGATCAACAACCCATCCTGATCGCGCGTGACCTGCTGCTCGACACCTTTACCGTCGTTCATGGCGACGACCGGAAGCCCGCACCAGAGAGCTTCGGAGACAACCTGACCGTACGTTTCGCTGAGCGAAGTATAGGCGAACAGATCAGCGTGCCGATAAAAGGCTTGAACCTGCGCGAGGGTTTTCTCACCTTCGAAGAACACACGTCCCGACAGACCAAGCTCCTGAGCGAGATGAACGAGCATCTCGTGATCAGGTCCGCCACCAACCAGGGTAAGGGTCGCGTCCGCATTCTGTGGCGCGACCGTGTGAGCAAAAATCCTGAGCAGACGGTCTAAAGACTTCTCACGACTATGACGACAAACAGAAAGGAGACGCCCGCCCCGCTTTGCCTGCGCCGGAAAAGGATCTTCCCCCACCGGCTGATCGAAGATGGTGGGGTCCACGCTGCGAGGGATCACGTGAATGGGGCATGTGACGCCGCGATCACGCCAATACTGCCTGAGCCCGGTGCTGAGCACCACAAGACCGTCACTACGGTTGTAGGCACTCGCCACTTGGCGCTCGAGCCAGGGGATCACCCGATCGCTAAACAAGTAGTGCACCGCGCGATTGCTCTGGAAGCTCTCGGGAAACAACACCTCGTAGTAGCTGGCCCAGTGAAAGGTATTGACGGAGAGAAAGGGGATTCTATGGCGACGTCGGAGCCACAGACCCAGATCGATCATGCCCGTCCCCGTTTGACCGAGGAAAATGTCTATCTCTTTGCGTGAAAGCTCTCGGAGCCCGCGTCGCGTGGGCAGGGCCAGGTGTACCCCGGGCTGAGCATTCAGGGGCACACTAGACAGAAGCACCCGGTTGATGGGCAGTTCTTCCTCCCGGGCCACCGGATCTTCAGGCCCGATGACGGTCACTTCGTGGCCGCGCTGGGTGAACTCTCGGTAGAGAAATTGACTCGCAAAGGACGAGCCATTGGCATAAGGAACCCGAACGTGATCGTTGGCGATACCGATTCGCTGGGGGCGCCAACGTTTTCCGTCAGCATTCAAGTTAAAGACTTTGGCCATGAAGATTTTGGATTTGTGTGAGTTCTATTCAGAGCGCGGAGGTGGGGTGCGCTCTTATCTCACCAAGCTAGGGATTTATGCGTCACAAGAAGGTCACCAATTAGTCATCGTTGCTCCCGGACCGCGGGATGAGACAGAGCGAGAGGGAGAGACTCTCATCGAGCGCTACGCTGCCCCCAAAATGCCCTACGATTCCACGTATCATATGCCTCTCAGGGTGGGGCGGATGAAGGAGCTAGTCCGTCGTCACGCTCCTGATGTGCTTCAAGTCAGCAGCCCGTTCATCCCAGCATTGGTCGCCCCGTCCCTCGCGAAGGAGTTTCCGGGAATGCTGCTTGCGTATGTTTACCACTCAGATCCAATCGGTTGTTACGCCGAACCATGGGCGACGAAGAGCCTGCCGTCCAATTTCCGGAAGCCCTTTTTAGCTCCAGCCTGGGCTTTCATGCGGAAGGTCTGTGCAAGTCATGACATGACCATCGTTTCTGGAAAATGGCTCAAGGATGACCTGACGAAGAAAGGGTGCAAAAATGTCGAAAATGTCGATTTTGGCATCAATCATGAAGATTTTGCGCCTGAAAAGGCGGAATCCAGACTCAGAAGGCAGTTTCTCGGTGAATTAGAAGCACTTTCAGATGCGAAACTGGTGCTCATCGCTGGGCGCCTCGCGGCAGACAAGCGCCAAGCAAGGCTGGTTGAGGCGGTCCGTTCCCTTTCCCTCAAACGCCCGCTCGGACTCGTCGTTTTGGGAGATGGACCGGAGCGGGAACGCTTGAAAGCGGCCGCAGGAGACATCCCCCAGGCCCACTTCCTCAAGTTTACAAAGGATCGGGCCGAGTACGCAGCAATTCTAGCCACAGCGGACGTCCTGCTTCACGGTTCGATCTGCGAAACCTATGGCTTCGTCCTGGCTGAGACGATGGCCTCTGGAACACCGCTCGTGGCCCCTGACGGGGGAGGCGCTCGCGCCCTCGCCGGTCCAGAATATTCGGAACTCTATCCTGGCCTCGCCGGACCCGACGCCATCGAGTCGGCGCTAGAGCGCCTATTTGATCGATCACCGACTGAGCTGTCGCGCGCAGCGAGAGCAGCTGGTCTCGCTCAGCCTCACACACGCGAGCACTTCCAGGGCCTGTTCTCCCTCTATGAGAGTCGACGTTCTGCCTAGCAGCCGTAACTCGGCAGCTAGGTCAACTGACGAAGGAGATCCTCAACGGAAGCCACATACCCGCCACCAAACAGATTGACGTGCACCAAGAGCGGGTAGAGCTGATAGATCTTTTGTCGCTCCTGATGACCGGGAGCCAGGGGGTACGCCTCTTCATAGGCGGCGAACGTACGCTCAGAAAATCCCCCAAACAGCCTCATCATCGCCAGATCCATCTCTCTGTGCCCGGCGTAGGCGGCGGGGTCGAAAATCGCCGGACCTCGGCGCGTGGAAAGATAGTTCCCGCCCCACAGATCGCCGTGCACCCTCGCGGGAGGTTCTTCCGGCAAGAGGAGTTGATCGAGACGTGAGAAAAGCGTTTCAAAGCGCTGACGGGCCGCCCTCGGCACGAGACGCTGCGCCCCAGGAAGACCCAGCTGAGCCTCGAGACGCTCCGTCCTGAAGAATTCTGACCAGCTCTGACTTGGAGCATTGGGCTGCGAAAGAGTGCCGATGAAGTTGTGCGCGTCCGCTCCAAACCGATGCAGTTTACTTTGATGCAAGGCGGCGAGCCCTCGACCAAGCGCCTCTGACTGATCGGTAGAACTTGCTTCGAGCAACTCGAGCACAAGAAAAGTCCCGCCGACAAAGAGCACCTCCGGCACAATCAGGGCACAGTCGCAGTCAAGACCTTCCTTTAAGAAGCGCAAACCCTCTGCCTCAGCCTGGAACATTCTGGCGGGCGAATGCTCATTGGCCTTCACGAAGACGCTGCGGCCATCCGTGAGTCGAAGCGCCCAAGCTTGATTGATGTCTCCACCCGGAACAGGCGTCTTGCGATGAACGCGAGCACCCAATTGGCGTTCGAGCGTGTCTTCCCAAGGCTCGCGGTCGACCATGCCCTGGAGAGTAGCGCTCATCGAGCAAAGATGTGGAAAAAACTCCTGGATCAACTATGCTGCAGGAGTCAATGATGATGAAGAACCGTGAATTTCGACTCGGTGGACGAAGGTGGCATGGTACTGCACTTGCCCTTTTTGTGACGTGCCTGATCTCATGCGGTGAAGACACCCCCAGCAACGACTCAGCGGAAGAAGAAACCCTGGCTGAGTACGTCAGCCGCTGCGAATCGTTCACGGGCAATAACCTCGCCGACTGTCCTGAGGATTGTGCGGTCGTTGAATCCGTGCGCATTCTATATGATGGAGTAGCTTGTGAAATGGCGACCGACGGAGAAGGACTCCCCGTCCTCGAAGACCTTTGCATTGCGGCCGATCAAACATTGGAACATCCCTATGGCCATCGAGGGGTGTATCGCCGGGTCGAGGTTGGGGATGCAACCGACGATCCAGTGACTCCGTCCGAACCTGAAGAGGTGCGACGTTTTAAGATCTATGGAGACATGCAGGGATGGGAGCGTTGTACCGAGGCAACGAGCGACTATTGCGGATGTGCACTTCAGTTCGAAGTACTGGATGGATGATGGTCTTCCCTTCCCTGTCTGCCAGACATTTGAAGACCGTATCGTGCGCTTTGGTTGTTGCCTGCACGGGTGCATTTGCCTGCGAGACTCGTGAGGACACCGGCCAGGGAAGCAGACTTCTCTCTAACAGGAAAGCCGAACCGGCTTGCGTCGTTGCCAAGACGAGCGCACTTAACGTGACCAACCAAGATGTCAGCCGTGTTCGCATGGCTATGTTTCCACCTCCTGAATGGGACGAGTCTGTACGTCTAGCTACTGCGGCCGCCCTGGCGTCCACCATGCCCAGCGGGCAGGTGAAAGAAGATTCTGACACGCGCGGGATGTCCGTCGACCCTTGGCTTTCCGCTTACGAACGCCTAGTGCGTTTGGTCAAGCTAGAGGGTGGTGGCGCACCTTCAGACGTCGCCCGACGTCTCGACGCCCAGCTCAAGGCGCGTTGGCACGAACTAAACGGGAGAGCTGGCCCTTGCGGAACTCCGCTTCACACTACGGGGTGGACTTCCTCGACGCACGCAGGCACATCGGACTTGCCAGCAGAAAGCCCCTAAGACGATTATTTACTCGCGCTGCTGGCTATGGATCTGCGGGGGGGGGTTGGGAGGACCGCTGTCTCCCTTGCCCGGCTCTCAAGGGCCGGATAAGGACTTCTCATGAAGAAATTGCTTTTGGCCTCTGCTTTGACCTTCATTTTCGCCTACGCATGTGGGGGGAGCGGCGACGGTGACTCCGATCCATCCGGCGACGGCGACGGCGACGGTGACGGTGACGGTGATGGTGATGGCGATGGCGATGGCGGCGGCGCCCCGGGCGATGGGGACGGCGATGGCGGCGGCGCCCCGGGCGATGGGGACGGCGACGGGATCATCCAGGGAGACTGCGCGTGGGAGGTCACCTACGAGGTCACTGGCGACTTTGAGATCTCAGGCACGGCTCTCGGCGCTGGAGATGCGGAGAGGGAGGTCGGTCCCGGAACGCTGATCCTCCGCTTCAGCGACGACGCAGACGCCATCGGCGAAGGACCCGCGGTGGTCTTGTCTTACTTCATGCCGCAAAAGTTCGAGGTGGACCCCACCATTGGACCCACCGTCACCACAGATGTCGACGCCACCGTCGAT
>CAYMQT010000115.1:14451-15573 GCA_964392575.1 uncultured Polyangiaceae bacterium | reverse complement strand
GCCCCTTCGGAGGGGCCTTCCTAATCCCTCGCCCTATGGGCGAGGTCGATTAGTCGCAAAGAGGGGTGGGGGAGTCTTCTACAGCCAAAAACGACGGCCGAAGGTCGTTCGGTGGGGCCCATTCCACGGTGCTCCGCTTGCGGATGTCCGGGATGTCTTTCGTGCCTTGGGCGGTCCAGGCGTCGACAGCAAAACCGTCGAGAGACTCGTCTGCTACGATCAAACTTCTCGTATAGGGTTCGTAGACGAGCGCGCTCGCTTTGCGCCCGATGTCTTTTGTGACGGGAGGAGGGTCTTGTGTGCTCGCATCTGTTGCAATGCCGCGGATTTCCGTGATTTGGATGCTCCCTGCATACACCGTGGCCTGGCACGGGTCGAAGGCGGCCTGCCGGATTTTGCCGGCATGTTGGGGGAAGATGAGATCGCCAGGGGGATCTACTTTGGCGTGGGTCCCGCGGCCGTAGATGGCTACCGTTGCGGTGCCCTCGAGCGTGGGCGCGCCGGGCACGTCCTCGGGGGTGACAAGGATGAGGCGATCGAAATTGATATCGTGAACGATGCTGCCCTGGGATTGTGAATTGGCGCCATAGAAGAAGGAGTAAAGGACGGTGGGAGCCTGGAGGGCAGCTCCCGTCGCGCTCACCTGCAGCCGGGTCAAAAGGAGACTGCTGTCCTCTGGCGCGCAAGGGTCTGCGTCCACACAGCCCCAACTCACGAAATTCACGTCGCCGCCGGTTTTCGTGCGCGCGCCCACCGCGTCCCACAAGAAGCCAGGAGGCGGATCGTACTCTCCCACCTCCAGAATCTCCTCGGGATCTGAGGTATCGAGCACTCTGAGCTGGCCGGTTTCGTCTCGCAAGACGAGGCGGTCGTTCAGGGCGAAGAAGAAACTGTCCCACTGATTGACGGGGATTTCTGGGCCGGCGTCGTTGATGGTCTCCCATTGATCCGTGCCTCGATCGAAGCGACGCACGACGAGCTGGTCTGGCTGTCCTGGTCCGAGGACAAGGTTGCTGCGCATCAAGAACCACAGGTCCCGGGCGGGCTCATAGGCCATGGTTTCGTACCTCACCTCCTCCCGCGCCAGTTCTCGTCCCGTTTGAGGAGAGAGGGCCACGAGGA
>CAYMQT010000115.1:0-14441 GCA_964392575.1 uncultured Polyangiaceae bacterium | reverse complement strand
GCATCGCTCTTCGCGAGGTTCCGCTCAAAACCGGCCCTTGCGATTACCTGCTCCTCGTTGACCGCATCCCCGTCGGCGTGATCGAAGCCAAGCGCGTGGGACTCACGCTTTCCGTCGTTGCCAATCACGAGCACCAGGCCGGGTTCCACGGGCCCCCTCCCTCCAGTCCCGTCGCCATCACCATCGCCATCACCATCGCCATCGCCGTCACCATCCCCGGAATCACCGCCTTCGGCAGAGCCTCCCGTTCCGTCGCCGTCGCCGTCGCCATCCCCGGTTGGATCCGTGTTGAGCGGGTCAAAGGAGTTGATGAGGCTGCACCCGGAAATCAGGGCGAGCAGGATCAAGGAAACGGACTTGAGGGAGGAGCGAGAAGTGAAGCGCATGGGAAACTACCTGAAGAGGAGGGGAGACGAGCAGGAGTCAGTTATTTTCGGCACCTTGGTTGATCCAAAGCCGGATGGTGGCGATCTCCCCCGTGGTGACGATATCGTCGGAGAGCGGCATCTTGTTGGCGTCTTCGTCTGGAAGCTCGAGGCGCAGGATCAGGATGCTCTCGTCTGCGTTGCCCGGGGAGACGCGCAGAGCGTCGACCGGCCCCCATAACGTTTCCTTGGGAACCCCTACGAGCTCGGCGTACTCAAAACCCGTCTGGAGAACCAACCCGCCGGTTTGACTCGTGTTTGAGTGACAACTCGACGTCGCGCAGCGGCCGGCAAAAATCGGCAGAGCGATATCGTTGCGAAGACTCACCTTTGTTGTGACTTCGAGCGGCGTGGCCGGGACGCTGAGATTACCGGCTTCGTCTTTGGCGAGGACGACCAAGAAATACTTTGTGTTGGAGATCAGATCCGGAATGGTCATCGCGGATGCACCGGGCAAACTTGTCACCTGCGGTGCGCCTTCCAGGTCGAGACCTTCTGCACTCGTGGCGAAGTAGGCTTGGTAGACGATGTTTTCAGGCTGTGTCTGGTTGTCTGTCGCTGACTGCCAGATGACATCGAGCTGATTGGCCCCCAAATTCTCGATCAGCTGAATTCCAGCGAACGTTGGTGGTTGATCGTCGGATTTGGTCGTGGCGGAGGCGAGTCGGGAGTTCTCTTCTTCGTTGCCGGAGGGGTCCTCGGCGCGACAGATGATGTAATACTTTTCACTCTTCTCCAGCCCCTCCACGAAGCCCTGGGTTCCGCCTACGAAAGTGGCGGAAGGTGCTGAGAAGTTGTGCCCTTCGGGCAGCTTCGAGGCGTACAGATTGTAGATGATCTGATCCTGGGCTGCGACGTCATCGACGGCGGGATCCCAGAACACGTCAAGCGCGCTGGCGTTTTTGGCCGTGGCGAGATTGCAACCGGAAAAGGAGGGCGCCTTGGTGTCCGGACCCGAGGTTCCGGCTATTTCGATGGTGTTGTCGTCGACGTTGCCCGCTGCGTCGCGCGCGCGAACGACGAAGTAGTACTTTGTCTCCGCTGCCGGAAGGCCACGCACCTCGAAGGAGGTAGCGCCAGGTCGACTCACAGCGAAGGGAGTGATGAGTTTCGTTTCGTCGCTCCCGAGCCCTGGAGCCAAGGTCATATAGATGAGATAGCTGATGACTTCTTTGGGGCTCAGGTCGTCTGAAGCCGCGTTCCAGCTGAGGGTTACGGATGCACCCGCACTGGGCGTTGCTTTCCTTACGCCAGCGAAGGCAGGCGGTTCGTCGTCCTTTTCTGGTTTCACCTCGACGATCTTGTCGTCGCCGACGACTTCCGTGTCACCGACGACCACCCGCACGATGATGTAGTGGAGGGTCCCCTTCTTGAGCCCGGTCAGTTCCAGACTCGTTGCGCCTGCGGGGGCAACGGCCTGGGGCCTACTGAAATTGAAACCATCAGGGGTTGTGGCGACGTAGACGTGGAAGGTGGCGTCGGTCACTGAAACCGGATCCCAGACCACGACAGCGCTGGTGTCTGAGGAGGGGCCGGCCGCGCGGGCGCCCTGGAACTCTTTCTTGAGCAGCTCGACATCGGCGGCGCGGGGATCCTGCTCGCCGCTCCCGTCGCCCCCAGCGCCACCCAGACCCTCGTCGTCAGGAACGCATGTGCTCCCGTCGAGCTCGGTCCCCTCACCGCAGGTGACCTTGGATTTTGAACAGGATACGGCGAAGACCAGGAGAGCCAGGCCTAAAGCGGAGAAGGAAACAGTGCGCAGAAGAGTTGACATGATAAGTGATCCGTTAAAAACGCCCTGACAAAACAAAACCGCCGCTACTAGGCGTAACAGCGGGAAGAACTCGAACGGCGGTGTCGCGAGCGACATCGACCTCCGGCCTGGTGAAGTAGAAATAGGCGCCGACGCCGGCTGAGAGGATCGCAGCGCCGATAAGGACATCCGTGGTCACGTTGAGAGTCTTGCCGGACTTGCGCAAGTCCTCGGCGCCCGTCGGATCCGTGCCGTCGTTGATCTCGTCGTAGTCCTTGGTTTTGCCGAGAGCCAAAACTCCCGTGATGACGGCTCCCACCCCGAGGGCGCCGGCGGTTCCCACGCCGA
This sequence comes from uncultured Polyangiaceae bacterium, assembly GCA_964392575.1. Classification (GTDB taxonomy): domain Bacteria; phylum Myxococcota_A; class Polyangia; order Polyangiales; family Polyangiaceae; genus NIC37A-2. The sequence continues at coordinate 11,915 of CAYMQT010000115.1, read as the reverse complement.
TCCACGTCCCCAGCGGGACCGGGCGGTAGGTTTCCCGCGGCTGCTCAGTCGTGGCGGGAGCGGTCTTGGATTCGTCGATCTTCTCCAGCAAAAATTCGTGTGATTGCTCTCCGCCGGAAGCTTCGAAACTCCAGGTAGCCGTCCTGTACCCCTCCATTTCGACTGAGATCTTGTGCCTTCCCGCATGCACACCGAGCCGGAGGGTTTCTTTCAGATCCTCGTAGCGGTTCTGCTTGCTCGCGCCAGCAAGGGGGATTCTCTCGTCGATGACGGTGGCGCCGGGAACGTTGGCGCTGATCGTGACCCAGGTGACGCTGACCTTGAGAGTGTTCAGATCGCTTTCGACTTGCTTGCGCTCGTCGGGATCGATGTTCTCGCCACCTTCGGCGAGGTAGGTCGTGAGCGCTTCGATCGCTTCGCCGTCGCGCTCCAGTTTCATGGCTGTGAGGCCGAGATTGCCGAGGATCTTCCACGAGGGGCTATCTGCGTACGCGGCCTTGAATGCCAAATAGGCTTCAGCATACCGCGCGCCGTCCGGATCCTGCATGAGCGCCACGCCGGCCCGGAACTGTGCTCGGGCCTGTTCGGTGATGACGACTTCAGTCGTGACTTCGCCTTTCTTGTCTTCTGCAAGCGCAAGAGTCGGCAGAAGGCAAACCAGAGAGAGCGAAAGAGCGGGAACAGAGATGCGGCGCATGAGCGAGAGAGTCATGGGGATTCTTTGAAAGGTGCGGGCGTGTGCGATTTCAAGGGCAGGTTCCGGGGAGGGCGTCGATGAAGCGGGCGGTGACTTTGAGTTGACGGAGATCTGGGATCAAGGTGGCCACCTTGGGCATTTGAATGGGGAGAGCACGAGCCTCATCCCGGAGGTACAAGTCGCTCTGAAGGGCATCCCCGGGCGTGATGATAACACCGGGAAGCGAATCGTCGGTATGGATGGCGGCTCGACACTCTTCGGCCCCCAGGGCGTTCGCGTCATAGCGGAAATCCGGGGCGCCCACGCTGCCGCCCGGGCGATGGCAGTGAGAACAGTTAGAGTGAAAATAGCTGCGAGTCCGCTCACTGATGCTGCGCCCGACGTCCGCAGGGGAGGGGAGGCGGAGATCGTCCTCGGGCTCAGTGGTCGGCGCGCTCTCCCCGAACAGACCCAAATCGGACCAGACCCGGAGCTGATTTTCAATGACCCCGTTGTAATCGAGGGCGCGATTGAGTTGAGCGGCCTGAAGCCCGAGCACCCGTCCAGCCGCTTGGGTGTGGCAGTCGGCGGTGCACGAGGCGCGGCTCGGATAGACGTGAAAGTGATCCACTGGTCCCTCGCCCTTGTCGACCTTCCAGGCCAGAGATTCCGTCAGGTCGCCCTCCAAAAGATCAGCGTCGCTTCCGTTTGCCCGCCACTTGTAGCTGTACCCTTCCCAGTCGATCGAGCACCCGGCGGTCCCACTCTGGCAACGTTTGATCAGAAAACGAGTTTCGACCGGGAAGCGAGTGTCCGCATTTCCCCAGTCCGCCTCCAGATAAAATTCCTTGATGAGGAGGGTACCGACGGGGAAATCGAGCGCGCCCGTCGTCGTGTACATGATCTCTCCCTCTTCCGGCAGCATGAGGTAGCGTTTCTTCTGCGCGCCGTCGCTCCACAGAATGGAGTTGATGTTGAAGGGGATGGCTGCGGAGACGAGGGTGCGGTTGACGAGGTTCTCGTAACAACCGGTTTCTCTCAGGGTTTGGGGGAAACTGGGGCTGTTTTCCGGGATATTGCAGCTTCCTCGATCTCCCCGACCGGAAAGAGCCGCAGGAAAGGACGGAGATCCATTGAAGCGGGAAAGGGAGACGCCGGACTGATTTTCCAAAAGGACGTGAGCGAATCCGTCCCGATCGCTACTGATGGCCACTTTGCTGGCAGAAGAAGTGGGCGGGAGGGGGACAGCGGTTCCCAGGACCCGAAAGCCCGTACCCTGGGCGCGGGCTGCGAGGAGTTGAGGCGCGCCTTCCTCGTCTTCGACCCAGGCGATGAGCGGGGTTCCGTCGGGATCGAGAGCGAGGACGGGCAGTGAAGTTTCTGCGTCCACGATGAGATCGAGGGCTGCGCCAAACGGCGCCCAGTCGCTGTCGAACTTCGCGACCTGGACATTGTTCGATTGCTCATCTCCGTCGAGGTACGCAACATAAATGCCTGCGCTCGATTTCGTGACGGAGAGGGAGCAGGTGTGGCTTGTTCGCTCCCGATCGATCGGTGTGCCCAAAGAGACCCACCCGCTCTGCCACTCAGAAATTTCGATATCGCCGCTCTGATTGACGACGGCCACGACGGGAGCGTCGTCAGCTGTCGAGATTGCGATCTCGCTCACGGCGGAAGTCACAGAAAATCCAGAGCCAAGCTCCTCCCAGGTGTCAAGCGCCGCTGAGAAGACGGAGACATTCGACCCGCTGGCGACGGCGACGACAGGTGCTCCTTCGGCGTCGACTCCTCCTGCGGCGAGGAGGCTAGATCCTGAAGGCAATGTGCCGGTCACAGGGACCCACTCGTCGTCCTGATACACGGCCGCGAAAAGAGACGCCGTGCTGCCCTCTGTCTCTTTCCAGATCAACGCGACGCCGTCGCTCGTGCTGTGCGCGCTGACGAGGGAAAGTGTGGCGCCGGATGTGGTCTCCGGCGCTGCCCCTGCAACGAACTCCCCGTCCACCTCGAGGCTGACCGCGAGTTCGTCTCCGACCGCTCTTACGATCATGGGCGTGCGCGTCTGCCCGACCAGCGCAAACACAGAACCGCCCTCCGAAACGGGCAAGGAAGGCGGAGTTTGCCAAAGCGGGTAGGTGAAGCTCCAGCTATCTCCGACGAAGCTGACGTCGTTCATGGACTTGAGATCGGAGGAGACGGCCACGCTGATCCTGGCAGGAAGCGGCGGAATGCTGTTTAGGGTGATCAGAACCTCGGCTTTGTCGACGCTGACGGTAAACGGGAGACTCTCCCCTCCTGACTGGATCATGATCGCTTCCTCGACGGTCTTGGGATCGACCGCGGAGGAGAACGTCAAGGTGAGGGGCCGGAGCGCGTGGGCGTTTTGATCCCCGGCTTCGGGGTAATGCGATTCGAGAGTGAGAGGAGCGCCGTCGCCGTCACCATCTCCGTCACCTTCGTCCGAGGAGTAGCCCCCGAGATCTTCATCCCCATCCCCTTTGTCTTCAGCCGAATCTTTGTCGCCGCGGCAAGCACCACTCGCTGCGGATCCGCTGAGAATCATCATGAACCCCAGAGTGGACAGGCGTCGTTTGAACCGAGTATGCATCAAGCTGTAAGATCCTTTTTTTGAAGCTATCGAGTGAAGCTATCGAGGTGGCCGGGTGAGTTTCCTGGCGGCTCGGGGAATGAAAAGCGACGAACCCCGAGTTTTTCTTTGGGGGTCCGAGAATCAAGGGGGAATGTACCGCGGATTCTGGGGTGGAGTCTCGCATCAATGCACCCAGCAAATGTCCGGCGAGAATATGTACAACATTTTAATTCTTGTACATATTTGAGTTTTTCCGCTCGATCTAGGGTATGCGACGAACAATGTCCCGGGCCTTTCGCGTGCGTCGATGGTAAATGCGCGCCGTGCTCGGCCGATCGAGACTGTCCTGGGGAGGAGTCTTGCGTGCTCGATCACTGCATTCGGATCGAGAATATGGACTGTCGCAATCAGTCCGATTGTGACGAGGATGAATATTGCGTGCTATCGGGTTATCCTGTTCCCGACCCGGAAAACCCACCGGAGCCCGGAGTATATCGGGGAAACGAGGGAATGCGTGCCTTTTGTAGAGCAAATAGCGGTGGTTTCGATGCGGAGCCAACGAAGGATTCATCAGACTCTGGGCCATTACCTGGCGTGAGAACAGACCCGCTTGTTGAGCATCTCAACCAACTCAGAGGGGAGCGGGGACCATGAGGCTTGCCGTTTTGTGTTGCTTGCTCAGTGTTTCCGGATGTTCCGATCAGGATCCCCAAAGCGGCGCACGGTCTCAGGGAGCGGGTGGAAGCGGACCCACTACGCCTAGAATAGATTGCACAGGAGACGAGACTCTCGCTCTGGGAGTAAGACTCGCCTCCCCGGGGGGCGATGATCCCGTCATTGATGCACTGGGAGGACCCGGGTACTCATTCCTCTACCTCGCCTTTGACTGTACTTACTGGGTCATGTTGGCCGGCTTGCTCGAACCAACGTTCACCGGGACGATGACAGTGGCGCAAGTCACCTCCCTTCTTGAAGATCTGTCCTTCGACGAATGGGATAGTCTGGCCGGTGGGTGGGAAAATCCGGATTCACTGCACGCAGGCTGGACATTGATGACCGATGGGGAGCACCTCGTCGGCTGCGAGGGAAGCTGCCCGACCGCGCCTCTGGCAGTGCGGACTGCGAGAGACGCCTATCGCGAGTGGATTGCGACTCTGAGTGAAAGCGGACAGCCACTGGAAGGCTCGATAAGAGTGGCACTGCAGGAGCTATTTGACGTAAACGATCCCCTGAGCCAATCCCTCATGGATCAGTGGCGTGAGTGGCCCTTTGAAGAGAGGCCCTTAGTGGTGTCACCGTGGTTTGACGACGGCGAGGTGACGGAAGGTGGCTACCTTGTGGACGATCCGGAGATCGTCCGGGGACTGCGCGATGCTCGTGATTCCCGTGGAGACTACCCCAGCTACTTGGTTTACGGCCCGGTTGACGAGAAGATCGCAGGTGTCGTGTTTAGGGACGTGCTTCCGTTCGAGGACGACAATGGCAACGTCTCTCTCTGGCGGGACTGAGGTAAGGGAGCTGGCGAAGTAACCGTCTGACCGCGGCTAAAGATCCTACACATCTTGTCTTTACAGGGCGTCTGACCGCGGGCACACACGGGTAGATCTAGGGCGCCAGTTCCTCGCACAGGCTCGCCCCAGGACCCGAAGGGATCCGGCGGTCGAACTTGAGGGGGCAAGGGAGCGGGTCTTTCAAACTTTCCGCAAACTCCAGAGCGAGCGGGCTTGCCCAGTCTCGTGCGCCGTCGACGCGCGCTCGCACCACGCCCTCCCGGTCGATGAACCAGGTCTCTGGGAACAGCTTGGTTCCAAAGAGATCCGTGACGACCGCGGCCTCACTGTCCACGAGGACCTCAAACGGAACTTCTGGCCCGAGCAGTGCGGACAAGGTGGCGCGAGCATCTTCGGCGGATTCATCCGTGGTGATGGTCACGAGCTTGATGTCGTCCCGCCCGCTGAGGCTATGTCCGAGCAGTGCCAAGGAAGGCATCTCCTCGAGACAGGGGGGGCACGACTTGCTCCAAAAATTCAAGAGGACGACCTGACCGCGAAAGTCGCTCAGGCTCACGGACTCACCCTTGAGGTTCTTCAGAGTGAAGTCTGGCGCGCGCCGATTGTGCCCCGCGTAGTCGGGCTTCATCACGCAAGCGGACGTGCAAGTACGGCGCATCTCGGCGTCTTTGGCCGTGGCAACGAATCCATACACAAAGAAGGATGCGGCCACGATGAAAAGGACCTGTGCCGTTTGCGCGATTTTCACAACACCTGGTGTTTAGCAGAAGCTCCCCGGGCGCAAGCCTCCCAGGGAGAGAGGGCCGGATTTTCTGGCATCTGGGGGTAAACTCGTGCGACGCTGAGCGGCAAGATGGAAGGAGGCGAAGGGTGGGCGGGGCCTTTTGAGGTTCCGAGCAGCGGGTATCACCTGGTGAGCTTGGGGGAGGTCATGCTTCGTCTCGATCCGGGAGAACGCCGCATCACGTCGGCCGATCAGTTCACGGTCTTCGAGGGAGGTGGCGAGTACAACGTGGCGCGCGGCTTTGCCCATGTGTTTGGACTCCGGACGGCGATCGTCACCGCCCTTGTCGACAATGAAGTAGGGCGTCTGATCGAAGGGCTCATGAAGCGTGGCTCGGTCGATACGCGATATGTGAAGTGGGCTCTGCATGATGGCGTCGGGCGCCGGTCTCGCAATGGTCTCAACTTCACGGAGCGCGGAGCGGGAGTACGCGCGCCTCTCGGAGTCTCGGACCGTGGACATACGGCCATCAGTCAGTCGGTGCCCGGTGATTTCGAGTTTGCCAAGATCTTCGAGCAGGGCGTCGCGCTCCTTCACACGGGCGGCATCTTTGCGGCGCTGGGGGATCAGACGGCGGCTGTCGCCGCCGAGGCTATGACAGCGGCGACAACTGCCGGGGCGTGGGTCTCGTATGATCTCAACTATCGCCCTTCGCTCTGGGATCAGTTTGGTGGGTCCGCGCGCGCGGCGACCGTGAACCGCGCCCTGCTCGAACAGGTGGATATTCTCTTCGGAAACGAAGAAGATCTGGCTCTCGCCTGCGGCGAGGAGGTGGACACCGTCAAGGATGAGCTGGATCCTGCGGCTTACCTGAGCGCAATGACGCGGCTCAAAAAGGCGTTTCCCCGTCTTCGCTACGTGGGCACGTCTCTTCGGATCGCGAAGAGCGCGTCGAGCAATGCTTGGGGTGGTCTCTTGTATGACGTGCGGGGGGACAGGATGAGCTATGTAGCTCCTTCGCCGGTGCAGATCGTGGATCGCGTCGGTGGTGGAGACTCCTTCGCTTCTGGCGTGCTGTTTGGACTCGTTGCGGGCTGGGACGCAGATCGCGCGCTCAGTTGTGGAGTGGCGCATGGAGCCTTGGCGATGACCACACCCGGCGACACGTCGATGGCGACCAGAAAAGAAGTGGAGCGAGTGATGGCGGGAGGGCACGCCCGGATTTTGCGTTGAGCCCGGCGGGAATTTTTTAGGGTCCGTCGTACTCGCAGGAGGCGTTGCAGGTCTCGTGGATAACTATACGACGAAGGTCCGGAAGCGAAACTTTCAGCCGCTCCCAGAGCCATCCGCAAAGGACCTCACTCGTCGGATTTTCAAGGCCCGGGACCTCGTTCAGGTAATGGTGATCGAGCATCTCGAACAGAGGCGCCCAAGCGTCGTCGATGTCGCTATAGTCGATGAACCAGCCGCTCACGGGATCCACCGTGCCTTCGACAATGATCTCGACGCGGAAGCTGTGTCCGTGGAGCCGTTCGCACTTGTGCCCCGGGGGGACTTTGGGCAGGCGGTGGGCGGCCTCGAAACTGACCTTGCGGACCAAGCGCACGTTCATGATAGCGCCCGATAGCCTACTGGAACTCGACGCGCCAGCGGACGTCGCCGCCGAGGTTTCCGCCCGTCGCGGACGAGACGTTTCTTGCATTGTCCCACGACCCTTCCAAGCTGAGATTCTCGGTGGCGCGATACTCGACGTTGGACCTCACCTCGGAGTTTTCGCTCACACTCGTGGTGACGCTGGCTCGCATTCTCTGGCTCAGGCGCTTGCCGATGGTGACCGTGGGTTCTGTGCGACCAGAGCGTGAAGAATAAGAACTGCCGAAACGAAACTCATCGACAGGCACCGTGTCCGTCACGGCGCTCTCCGCCCCAGAGAGTTTACCCAAAGCTTCCAGCGCGACAGAACTGCCCACTCCGGAGTTCTGGGTTTGATCGAGCTCCGTGCGTGTGAGTCCCACGGTGAGCAGGAGGAAGATGTCGTCCTGAGCCAGAGGCGGGTCGCTGTTCATGTCGACCTTGAGATCTTCCGGGGATCCGTAAGCATGGAGCAAAATGCGCCAGTTGCCCGCGTTGGTCGCGCCTCCCGACGCATCCGTTCCGCCAGTGTCTCCCTGCGTCGCACCCCTGTCTTCGTAGCGCCGGTATTCGGTCACTGCTTTCACGTCCACTTCGGGTCGCATGCGCGTCGGATCGGTGAAGCGCACAAGACCTCTTTGCACTTCGAACTGATGGGAGCGAATGAACATCTGCCCGCCCTGATCGACTTCGACAGAGCCCACGGCGCCGAGCCTCTCGTCCGTACCTGTGATGCGGAGGCCGGCCGGATCGATGGACAAGGTGGCGACGATGAGATCGTTCTCCACGCGCAGGGGCTTGCTCGAGCGCACCAAAACATCGACCTTGAGGTTTTCATGGCCTGCGTCGTAGGTGTCGACGACCGTTTTTTCGCCGCGTTTGGCCAAGGTCGAGATGTCAGCGGTGACGGTCATCGGTTTTCCGTACTCGGCGGAGAGGATGTTCACTGATCCGTTCAAGCTGGGAAGCTCAGACGATTCGTCCATAGGCGCCGGAACGGTCAGTAGAAGATCTGCATCAAAAGCCACGCGCACGTGTTCATCCAGACGCAGGGCCACCTGACGCGCGGTCACGGTCAGATCTGTGCGCCCGAGGCTCCCGTCCACGAGCGGCGCTTCGCCGCGCAGGGCGACCTTGCCGCCGCCCCACATCGCGCGACCTTCTTTGACATGCAGTCCCGCGTCATCGACCGCCACGGTCAAGAAAATTTCCGACAGCGGACTGCGTAAGCCCGCAAGGTGAACCGTGCCGTTCTCAAGCTCAAAAAAGCCGGAGAATTGCGGATCTGTGACAGGACCGGAAAGGCCAAAGCTGGCGGTGATGGGACCTTTCGCTCTCTCGACGCCGGGGATCGTGCCCGCAAAGATGGAGAGATCCGTAGGGCGGAGGTCCATGGTCGCATGGATCCGTTTTCGTTCATCGATGGTGACCTCTGCGTCGAGGATCCCCTCTTGCCCTTCACTGGTCGTGGCACGGAACGCCAGGTGCTCAGAGGTCACTTTGCGGCCCGAGATGGACAACTTGGCAAGGCGGTCGAGGAGCTCCACTTTGAGCACCCCCTGGCTCAGGGACAAATCCGTCACCGTCAATTCGGCCTGGGAGCCATAGGGATCACTGAGGGGTAGTTTTTCAGCATGAATCGTGCCGCTCAAGGTTCCCTTGGGTAGTCCGAGGAGTTCTGCACCGACGAAGCTTCCCAAAGCTCCGAAATCGAGCCGATGGAGATGGGCCGTGCCGGCGAGCACCTTGTTGTTCTGGCGAGTGATGGTGACATCATCGAGGCGAACTTGTCCGCCCAGCATCTGACCCTTGACGTGGAACGTCCCTTCAGAGTCGTCCCGCGCGTACGCTTCCGGCGAAAAATCGGCCGGAATGGGTCGGCCGCAGCTCGTCTTTTTGCCCGTGCTTGCGCCCGGCGGCTTGTCCTTGAGAGGATCGAGACGAATGGACAGGTGAGAGGCGGGGAGTTCTTGTTTGCCTGTCTTCAGTTCAGTCACGTCCACCGTCGCTGAGAAGGCCATCGCATCCACCGTCCCCGAGAGCGTTCCTGAACCCGTCACAAACCCGTCCGTTTGAGCCATCAAGTCACCCAGGGCGTCGATGCGAGAAACAGGGATCTGAGTTCCGATGAGATCACCCGTGAGCACTCCGCCCTGAAGGAGGGCTACGGAACCGAAGATCGAGCCACTGCCTTTGCGTAAAGTCAGGGCAGGCACCTGGACGCGCATGCCCGCTGTGCCGGCTTCGATGTCGAACCATTCGAAGGAGAATTCCGCGTCGCCGTCACTGTAGGTTTCTCCAAAGAATTCTGTCTTTCCGAGCTCGGTGCTGCCTGACACATGGAGATGCCCGCCCGGACAGACGTCCTCGGGACCGCCTAGGAGATAGCGCACTTGCGCTTTGACTTTTCCCTGCGCCCGAAGATCAGCAAAGCGTGGATCTTCGTCGAAGTGAAAGACGTTGAAGAACTCCGAGGAGAGAAAGTTGTTTGTTTCTACATCAGCGCTGAACTCCACAGAGGCCGGGCCGTCGAAGGAAAGTCGAGCACGAGGGGCAAAGTAGTCCATCCCCCCTTTGTTGCCCGAGAGTTCTGTGAACTCCACAAACAGAGGCTCAAAGTGGACCCGCGCGTTTTCGATATTTCCGGCAGGAAATCCGGCCACGGAAAGCCCTCGCACCGCTACGGTCCCGTCGAGAACCGGGTGTGCGTTGGGGCCTTCGAGGTTTACGTAGATGTCCGATTGACCTTTGAGTTCGACGTCTGCGACGGGGCTCACGTCAGCCAGATCAAGCTTGCCTCCGCCTTCTTTGAGCCGCACGACAATGCCCGTCGAAAAGAGACCGATGCGGACGAGTTCGACGGGAAGGTGACTGTTCCCGAACGAGATGTTGGTATCGTAGAATTCGACCGCCTTGGAATGAGCGCGCCAGCGTCCGTCCACGGTGGCTTGCTTGATTCCGATCATGCGTTTGCGGGCGGGGTCATCGAATCCGCGATCCCACATAACAAAGTCTCGCGTGTGGGCGGTGATGCCGCCGTCGAGATAGAAAGGTAAAATGGTCCCACGGACCTTCTTGATTTCGGACTCGCCGAAGTTCCAGTCAGCCCAGGAGTGTCGAGTGACGTCGACGTCGCGCATGGTTCCCGGGAAATCCACGTCCTTTGCGATGACGGTGTCGATGGACAGGGGAATATGTTCCTTGAAAGGCTCGATCTTGAGGCCGGTCACATGCGTCTCTCCGTTGCCCCAGCCTGCGTCGAGCACCGGCACATGAATGACCTCACCTGTGATCAGGACTTCGGCGCGTAGGTGCTCCGCGATGCCGTAGCCGTCGATGCGCATATGATCCCCAGACAGTTCCCCGCTCACCTCAGGCAGTTTTCGACTTGGGTCGTAGTTCAGATCGCCAGTAAAGCCGACCCAGCCTTCAGCATGGGACCCCGGAGAAAGGCGGTCGATGAGACCCAAAGGGAGTCGAATCATGGCGTGACCCCTGACCCGGGGGAGGGCCTCTTTTCCTGGATGAACTCTCACTTGCGAGAGTCGGAGCGCGATGCGGTTTTCGTCGTCAGGGTCGCATGCTGGTTGAGTGTCGGCGCTAGGATCCTGATCGACTACGCCCAGCAGGGACAGGCGTCGAACCAAGACTTCTTGGCGAGAAAGCAGCACGCGAAGGTCGAGCGCGCACAGGCGATCTTCATCGAAGGCTGGTTTGGTCTTGTCGTCGGTGACGATGGTGCGCTGACTCGTGAAGTCGGCTCCGGCCGCGCGCAGGGCGACATCGAAGCTGAGATTTTCCTCCGCGAAGGCGTCGATGTCGATGCTGTCCGTTTTGACGAGGATGCCGTCGAGATCGAGTTCGACCCGGGCGTTGGTCACGGCGAGACTGCGAAAAGGAGCACGCTTGAGGGTCGGCGAAGAATCATCGTTCGGCGTGTCGGGGAAACGATGCGCCACGTTTTTCAATTCTCCGTCCCGCAGCACCAAGCGCACCGTTGAATCTTCGAGTTCGATGTCGCCCACATCGATGCGACCCGCGAGGAGGGAGAAGAAGCGAGGACTGACCGCAATCAGACGTGCGGCCACCGCAGGACCACCGCCGTCTGTCGATGGAACCGTGAGATCCGCCACCGCCAAGCGCAGGGGAATGAGCGACGTCTCGACCTGGAAGGTGGCCTCGACGCCTAGCTCTTGACGCAGGAGTCGCGACGTCTCGCTGGCGGCCCACGCCTGCATGGGTTTTGACCGCAGGAGAATTCCGCCTGAGAGCGGAATGAGTCCCACGACGGCGAAGATCGCGCACAGCAATCTGGCAAAGGTCCGGCCAAGATCGCGGCGAGGCTGCGCAGTGCGGCGCCTTCTCCCTACCTGCGGACCTTGTGCCATGGGTGTGACCTTATCATTTGGGGACTTTGTGCTACTGCTGCGCCTCCCCCGGGTCACAGGCGCGCTTTTTGACCGAGCGAAGGCCCGCGATTTCGGCGCCTCTACCTTTACTATGACCGATCCTCCCCCAAAATCAGCGGAGCCGGCAACTTCCGTTCAGGGGGAGGAAAGCCGGAAGAAGTCTGTGCGCTTCCGTAAGGTGCCTGCGAGCGTACGGGTCAAACGTCCAGTAGATGCAGCACCCGCGGATCCGTCCCGTGTCCTTTCGGCCTTAGAGCGCTCCGTTTGGATGGCGACTCATGGGGTGCCGGAAGACGGTCAGGGAAAATCCGGTCGAGAGGGGATTCCGGCCATCAACTTGGTTCGCCCGTGCGATCTCGTGGGCCTCTCTTCG
>CAYMQT010000114.1:0-15592 GCA_964392575.1 uncultured Polyangiaceae bacterium | reverse complement strand
GGTCGTGCGGGCGCCGATGGCTCCCCACGACCGAAAGCCAGGTGCATCGCGAGCTCGGAAGCGGGCTCAGTATGCCCGTCGGTTTCAAGAACGGAACCGGAGGAAATAAGCAGATTGCCGTCGACGCGGTGAGTTCAGCTTCTCACCCTCATCATTTCCTTTCCGTCACCAAACAGGGGCTGGCTGCGATCGTGAGCACCAAGGGCAACCAGGCTTGCCACGTGATCCTGCGCGGAGGGGCCAACGGGCCCAACTACTCGCGTGAGCATGTGAGCGAAACCCTAGAGCTGACTCAGAAGGCAGGTTTGAAATGTGGTGTGATGGTCGATACGAGCCACGCCAACAGCCAGAAGAATCACGAGAATCAACCGAAGGTTGCCGCGGATCTAGCGGCGCAGATCGCGGACGGAAACCGTGGACTCATGGGTGTGATGATTGAAAGTCACCTCAAGCCGGGTCGCCAGGACGCCAAGGACGGCGCAGAATTTGAGTACGGGGTGAGCATCACCGACGCCTGCATCGGGTTCGATCAAACGGTGCCGGTTCTTGAAACTCTGGCCCAAGCCGTCGTTGCTCGTCGCGAAAAGCGGTAGACAGCAGACGTGCGGCGAACGAGCCTGGCGCGTCCGGCTTTAGATGCTCTGGCCCGAAGAACTCACTGAGCAGCGCGCCAGACCGGCCTTGGGGATCGGTTTCTTGCCCTCAGAGAATCCGCTGAGCCCATCCTCCAGTATGGATAAAAGCCCGGCGGACAAAAAAAACCGACCCGAACTCTGGGGAGAGATCGGGTCGGGAAAAAGGACAGCGGCCCGAGAATGGGGAAGGGGGGAGAAGAGGGGGGAGGGTATCCCCGGACCGCTGTGGAAAATTGGGCGTGGGCCACACCCGCTGTGAGGGTTATGGCGGCACACCTAACAAACTAAATAGCAACATATATGCCATGTCCATGTCCTATAAATTCAAATGGTTACATGTGCCATATGTTTCAATATTGCAATCATGAGTGACGGGTCGATGACGTCTCGAAGAAAAGAGGGGTCATGAGGAACCCAGGGCCCAACCGGAAGGGCTGCCACGCAACCACCTTGATTCATTCAAATGATGAACCTGGCGGTTACAGGGACGTTTCAAGAAGTGACAGCACAATTTGTTTGCAGCACAATCCGATCCGAGTGTTTTCCGTTCTGGTTTCGTTCGCGCAACAGCCTTTCACATTTGAAAGGTTCTGGGGGGCCACCAGGCGCCCCGACCGAACGGTTCATTTGTAAAGATGTCAAGACATCTTGGCCTTCCACACGCGGTCACCCCTCACAAGAACACCCTCACAGCAAAAGAACAGCCCAAGCTACGCGAGCCCGCAGGCCGACGAGGGGTTCCTCTAACCCCCAAAAGCAACGAAAAAAGGGACGGCGCCTTCCAGCACCGTCCCTTCCTTCCGCACGCCCAAAAGGCCTAAAAATCGCCCGGGCCGTGACCGTGACCGCCGCCACCGCCGCCCTTCTCTTCTTTGCGCTTCTCAGCCACCAGGGCCTCGGTCGTCAGCATCAGACCGGCGACGCTGGCCGCGTTCTGCAGAGCTGAACGCACCACCTTGGCCGGATCGATGACGCCCGCAGCGACCATGTCGCCGTACTGATCCGTGCGAGCATTGTAACCGAAGCTTCCCTGTCCTTCGCGCACCTTCTGCACGACGATGGATCCTTCGAGACCGGCGTTACCGACGATCTGACGGAGCGGCTCTTCAATCGCCCGGTGAATGATGCGGACGCCGATGCGCTCCGCGTCAGAAACCGTCATCTTGTCGAGCACGGTCTGAGCGCGCAGAAGCGCGACACCGCCGCCAGGCACAATGCCTTCTTCAACCGCTGCGCGAGTTGCGTGCAGAGCGTCCTCGACGCGCGCCTTCTTCTCCTTCATCTCGGTTTCGGTCGCAGCGCCCACGCGGATGACCGCCACGCCGCCCACGAGCTTGGCCAGACGCTCCTGGAGCTTCTCGCGGTCGTAGTCGCTGGTGGTGTTCTCGATCTGGCCGCGAATCTCCGCCTGACGACCCTTGAGGGCGTCCTTGTCACCGCCGCCATCAACGATGGTGGTGGTGTCCTTGTCGATCTTGATCTTCTTGGCCTGTCCGAGGTCGCTGATGGTGACGTTTTCGAGCTTGAGACCGAGCTCTTCGGAAATCACCTGACCACCGGTCAGAACGGCGATGTCCTTGAGCATCTCCTTGCGACGGTCGCCAAATCCCGGTGCCTTCACGGCAGCACAGGTGAGCGTTCCGCGCAGGCGGTTCACCACGAGAGTAGCCAGAGCTTCGCCCTCGATGTCCTCGGCGAGGATGAGGAGCGGCTTCTGCTGACGCGCGATGGCTTCAAGAACAGGAAGCAGATCCTTCATGTTCGAGATCTTCTTCTCGCTGATCAGGATGTAAGCCTCCTCCAGAGACACTTCCATGCGTTCCGTGTCGGTGCAGAAATAGGGGCTGAGGTAGCCGCGATCGAACTGCATCCCCTCGACGACATCGAGACTGGTCTCAGCGCTCTTGGCCTCTTCAACCGTGATGACACCTTCTTTTCCGACCTTCTCCATCGCCTCGCTGAGGAGCTTGCCGATGGTCTCATCGCCGTTGGCGGAAACGGTTCCGACCTGAGCGATTTCGTTGGGGTCCTGGGTCGGCTTAGCCAAATTGGCCAGCTCTTTGACCAGCTCCGTGACCGCCAAGTCGATGCCGCGCTTGATCTCCATCGGGTTGTGACCCGCGCTGACCAGCTTCGAACCTTCACGGAAAATGGCCTGAGCCAGGACCGTTGCCGTCGTGGTGCCGTCGCCCGCTACGTCTGAGGTCTTTGACGCCACTTCGCGCACCATTTGCGCGCCCATGTTCTCGAACCTGTCCTCAAGCTCGATTTCCTTGGCGACGGTCACGCCGTCCTTGGTGATGGTGGGAGAGCCGAAGCTCTTTTCGATCACCACGTTACGGCCCTTGGGACCGAGGGTAACTTTTACAGCGTTGGCGAGAGCGTTGACACCCGCCAGAATTTTATTGCGCGCCGACTCATCGAACGCGATCTCTTTTGCAGCCATGATTTTTGCTTCTCCTGAAAATCGAATTGAATGTGTCTTCTTTACTTCTCAATCACTCCGAGGATGTCGTCCTCGCGGAGGATGAGGTGCTCATCACCGTCCAGCTTCACCTCGGATCCGGCATACTTGCCGAAGAGGACCCGATCACCGACCGCTACGGTCAGGGCAACGGTCTTTCCATCCACGGTCTTACCGGGACCCACCGCGGTCACCTCGCCCTCGATGGGCTTCTCCTTGGCGGTGTCGGGGATGATGATCCCGCCCTTGGTCTTTTCTTCTTCAGCCACGCGCTTGACGATGACGCGGTCTTGTAGGGGACGAATCTTACTAGCCATGTAGTTGGGCTCCTGTTTGTTGCCCTGGGCGGGAGGCCCAAAGCTTCTTGATGGTTGATGCGAAGGGAATCGCCCTTTGATGCGCCGAACGTCGGCGACCAGAGGGACGAACCCGAATAACTGTCGGAATTTTCTAAAAAATCCCAGTTGGCACTCGATAGCGTCGAGTGCTAGCAGGCGAGAACCTAATCCCTCCCGGGGGGGTGTCAACGGAGGGGTAGCGCGTTTTTTGGGGCGCTTGGCACTTTCACCTCAGAAGCTGAACGCAAGGTCAGCGCTCAGGTCGAGCTGAACGTAAGGTCAGCAAAAGGGTCAAACCGAATCCAGGGGCGGAAGGCGAGTGGCGGAGAGGATGGAACCTCCCGCTCGATAGACCGCGAGGGCTCGCAAAGCCGGAGAGGTGCGCTCTTCCAGCAGCTTCTGGGCGGGGCTCAAGTACGCGACTTCACTGACTGCGTTTTCATCGCGCCGTCCTCTGCGCTCGAGACCTGCTCTCGCGAGCTCAAACAGGTCCATGGCCCAGGCAAACCCGTCCCGACCCGACCAGGGCGCCGAAAGCCCGCGATCGATGAGCTCGGGGCGTTCTTCCTCGACCCGCGCGTACTCGAAAGGCGCGAGCAAAGCCTCAGCACCCAAAAGCGCAGTTTCGTCATAAAGAATGCCGGTCCACACCGCCAAGGAAGCCAGCGCGAGGTCCGGGGGGAGTCCGTCCACGCTCCGGACTTCGATCGTGTTTTTGAGGCGCACTTCGGGAAAGAGAGTGGTCAAGTGAAGCTCGTAGTCCGCAAGGGTCGCGCGATGACCCTCGTAGCCGTTCCGCAAGAAATCCCGGAAGGTCTGACCCGTGTTGCGAATGACTTCATCCTGACGTCGGATCAGGAACATGCCCGCGTCGAGGGACCACTCGATGTAGTCGTCGTAACGCGGCTCCAGGCGGTCAAAGACCTTCTCAATCAAACCGCTGCGTGACGGATCCATGTGACGCCAGACCTGGCCTCGGAAACTCAGACTGCCCGGTGCGCTTCCTTCCTTGAACGGAGCATTCTGAAACCAAGCCTGCAAGAGCGGAGACATCCGCAAGGCGACCTTCACCTTCCGCATGGCGTCCGCTTCGTCCTTCCAATCGAAGTTGCCCTGAACGGTCGCCGTACGGAGCATCATGTCGTGAGCAGCGTGCCCTTTCGTAGGCAAGTACTCGCGCATGATCGGATAGCGCTGCTTCGGAACCCAGGAAAGCTCCTCCCTTCGGGCCAGCGGATGAAAACCGGTCGTCAGCCACACCAAACCCATCTCTTCAGAAACACGCGCAAGTTCTCGCAGATGACCCTCCGCTTCTGCCTTCACCTGATGCAGATCCGTGAGAGGTTCGCCGCTCAGCTCGAGCTGCGCGCCCGGTTCGAGGGTGATGCTAGCGCGGCCACGCGAAAGCCCCAGCACCGGGCCCCCCGGCACCTCGCGCTTCGGCTCCCACCCATGATGCGTCACAAGGTGATCGAACACCTGACAGACGGAAAACGCACCCCCGTATGTCAGAGGGGCCCCCGTCGTTTGATGAACTCCAAATTTTTCGCTCTCCGCGCCGATGAGGAAGGTACTCGGATCGCGCTCTTGGGCAGAAAAAATCTGAGGCAGGCGGTCCCTCAGGGAAGACTCAGTCGTCATAGAAAAGAAGCAATCACGAGCGGAGGCGAAAGCGGCCACCCTTGGAAAAGGGCTCGAGGAATCAGCCGCCTATCTAGCGCGCTCAGCCCCCGGCGCCAATCGCGGAAGGCGGCGGAAGGGAGGGGTGCAAAAGCCCCAGTCTTGTGGTGAGCGCGCGGGTATGGGCTTCTGTCGTACCGGAGCCGCCACCGACGATACGCGCCCCCGCATCGGTGAGTTCCACCACACGATCGACCCAAGACGAAAAGAGAGGACAAGGAAAACCCCGCATCGCGTCAGGCGCCGCCGAAAGTAGCGCCCCCGGGACGACAGCGCCGCCCAAAGCCTTCAGCGCGCTCAGCTTCTGCAAACCTTCGTCCACGGATTTTACTTCAAACAACACTGCCTCGGCGCCCGCGTCCGCGATGGACGTGATGAGTTCGAGGTGATCCCCGTCCATCAGATGATCGTCGATCACCGCCCACGTGGGCATGTCTCTTCCGGCCGCCGCAGCCACTGCAAAAATGCGATCCAGACGCGAACCCATGCCCCGCACAATGATGAGCTCCGCGCCGCCGACGGCGATGCGCGCTGCGTGCTCGTCTGTTTCTTCTTCAAAGCGACCCCGCGAAGTGGCCGTGACCTGGTCGGAGCCGAGCACCCCGGCGATCGCGACCGCGCGTTTGGCGAAAGCGGCGGCCTCAGAGGCGAGATCCAAAGCGCGACTGGTGAGGCGCGCCGAACGATGCTCCATGCCAGATTCCGCAAGCGACCGGGGTGTGGTGTCGGCGGTAAGAGCGCTCAGAACATCCACTCGACACGCGAGGTCGGCCACATGGTGCGCGCGAACGCTGGCCGTATCATGGTGAAGAACCGCTCCGAGAGAGCCCGGTTCGTCGAGACACACTCCCCGCGCCCCGAGGGAGGCCGCCACATCCGAGTCGACGACCAAGGGACGCCCTTCATGGAGTCGGTGGCGGATCTTGGCGTAGGTCACGGGATGAATCGAGCACAGGTTGAATCAAGGACCAAGACCTGGTGAGTGGACCGGCCGCAGGAGAGAGCGAAGGGAGATCCCTTCCTTCAGGTATCGATCATACGACACACATGCCAAGTTTTCTTACCCCGACGCAGCAGCGCTATCTTCTTATAGAGGAGACCGTCCTCGGAAAGCATGAAGGATTCATCGACTTTCTGCCCGTTGACGCTCACCGCCCCGCTGGTCACGAACTGACGGGCCTCTCTCTTACTTTTGGCTACCCCGGTTTCCACCATCAGCTCGACGATCCCGAGTCCGTCAGGGCGTAAGCGTGAGAGCGAAAATTCCGTGGCAGGTGCAGCCGCAAAGGCCTCATCGATGAGTTGTTCGGACAGCGCACCCACGTCCCCCGAAAACAGCGCCGCGCTGGCCTGCTTCGCTTCCAAGAGAGCGTCCTCGCCATGTAGAAGCCGGGTTAATTCTTCGGCCAGGGCCTGTTGAGCACGCCGCGCCCCTGGTTCCTTTGCGTGCTCGAAAAGCAGATCTTCGATCTCCGAAAGGGGTCGCAAGGAGAAAACTTTCAGGAAGACCTCTACGTCTTCGTCCGATGCATTGATCCAGAACTGATAGAACGAGTACGGACTGGTGTGCGCCCGGGTCAACCAGATCGCTCCCGCCTCCGTCTTGCCGAACTTTCCGCCGTCCTTTTTGGTTACAAGCGGGGTCGTTAGACCGAACACTTCCTTCTTTTTCGACTTTCGGGTGAGCTCGACGCCCGCAACGATGTTGCCCCATTGATCCGATCCGCCCAACTGCACCGTCACGCCTCGGGACTCTGAGAGTTCGGCAAAATCGAGCGCTTGCAGGATCATATAGCTGAACTCCGTGTAGCTGATGCCCTGTTCACGCTCACGGAGTCGCTTCTTCACAGAGTCCTTCTCGATCATCATGTTGACGGAGAAGTGCTTGCCGACGTCTCTGAGCACATCCACGAAGGTCAACTTTTCGATCCACTCTGCGTTGTTCACGAGCCTAGCCGCTGCCGGTCCGTCAAACTGCAAAAGGCGCTCGAAGATGGTGCGCTGGCCGGTAATATTGAGATGAATCTGTTCTCTGGTGAGGAGGCTACGCTCCTGATCCTTGCCGCTGGGATCTCCGATCAAGCCCGTTCCTCCGCCCATGACGACGAAAGGCCTATGCCCAGCCATCTGAAAGCGCCGCAACATCAAGACGCTCACGAGGTTTCCGATGGTGAGGGAGTCCTTGGTCGGGTCGAAACCGGCATAGACCGCACGAGATTCCGCGAGGTGGCGGGACAGCTCCTTTTTGTCGGTGCAATCCTTGAACAGTCCGCGCCTCCCCAGGTCGAGCAACAAGGGATCCAGTGTCAGGTCTTCTTCCGTCATGCGGCGCGCACCTTAGCAGCGCCAGGTCGACGGTCGAAGAGGCGCACACGGCGCATCAACAAATCCAAGAGCAAGAGCATGATCGCTGCAAGAAGGAAGTCGTTTTGGCGGGGACGCTTCCCTTTCACCTGGTCGCTGCCGGCGGAAAAAATGCGCTCTGGACTTTCGCTGGCCTGACCTCCACCCGTCCTCGCCCACCGCTCCATGACTTCAGGTTTGGGTGTGAGATCCCGATATTCAGTCGGGTACGGACGGGAAGCAGAGGCGAAGCTCACTCCGGCCGGGCGCAAACTTTTATCGGGAGTGAGTCGCTCGTGCGTTGCCTTGAGCGCATAGGCCCCGAAGAAGGAAGCGGGCGCGCGCGCCTGGTAGGTTCCGGGCGCGACGGGATAGAAGGGGACCTGCACCTCCAGAGACCCGCTCTGCTCACTCTGCTTCTCAGACCCACCCTTCTTCTCAGGTCCAGCCTGCGCCTCGGCTCTAGAAGTGAGGCGAACGCTCAAGGTGGAGCGCAAGTGGTTGTCAAAGTTTCCGTCCTTGTCGAAGGCCTCGACCGTCGCCACCCACGTTTCCCCTTCGAGATCGACGGTCATCGGGCGCACTTGCTCGTCGTCCGAGCGCTGATGCTCGCGCACGAGCTGGGCAATGAAGCGCCCAAACTGCCCCCATTTCAACCAGTCGAGCGCCCAGCGCGTTTTCAGATCACTCGTCCAGGCGAGCGTCCATCCGAGCCCATAGGGCTGACGAGCCAAGATCGGTTCGGCGCGGTCACTCTGTAAAATCAGCTCGGCGGGGGGCGGTTTCATCTGCGTCGACGTGTAGCCGCGAAGGAGCGGAGCAGAAGCGACGGCGACCCCGCTCAAAAACTGCGGACTTCGCACCTGAGTGACCGGAAACCAGTCGCCGACATCAGCCTTTTTTGAAATCAACTCCGTCTCGCGCGTAAAGATCTGAGGCAAGTGAGAGGGGTCTTCCGCTGCGTGAAAGCGACCTCCTCCCGTTTCTGACAGCATCTCCAAGAGCGCCCGGTTCACGCCACCCCCCAGCCCCACGGCCGTCACCGTAATGCCATCCGCGAAGGCTGCTCCGGAAAGCTCGTAGATGCCGTCGCTACCTGAATTTCCGTCTGTCAGAAGGATGATGTGCTTCTTGCGCGCCGAAACGGAAAGCAAATCCTGATAAGCCATGTCGAGCGCGGGGAAGATCTCCGTCCCTCCCCCGGGAACAATCGTGCTGATCTGAGCTTCCATCCGCGCCCGGTAGCGCGCGGGCTGCATGCTGACAAAGCGGGTAGGGCGGGAATCAAACGCAATGACTTCAATCAAGTCGTTGGGGGAGAGGACCTTGATGGTCGCATTGCAGGCCTCCTTGGCCATGGAGAGGGGAAGACCCCCCATCGACCCTGAGCGATCGATCACGAGCGCCATGGCAACAGCGGGGATCTCGCGATCCTTCTGTCCGTCCATGCGCACCGGAAGGGCCTTCTCCAAGGCAGAGCCCTGCCAGCCTCCTGGGCCAAACCCTGCCTCACCCCCGGCGTAAAGAAGCCCGCCTCCCGCTCTCACGTAGGTCAAAAGTAGGGCTTCCGCCCCCCGGCTCATGTCCTTGCGGGCCACATCCGAAAGCACGACGAACTGAAAAGCGGAGAGTTCGGCGACGGAGGCGGGAAAAGCCGAAGGAGCCCGGACGTCCACATCGAGCTTCTGAGCGGAGAGTGCCTGAGCCAGATACGTGGCTTGTCCTACTTCGCGATCCACGAGGAGCACCCGGGGAGGACCGGGGACCTCCAGAGAAGCCGTGAAGCTGTTGTTCTCCTTGAACTGATCCGCGCCGTCGATGGTGAGCTCAACCTTGTAGGTCACGTCACCGGGCACATGAACGACAGAATCGAAACTGTGGGTGGAAAGTCCTTGCGGGAGATCGACCTTTTGCACCCCTGACAGCCCGTTCAAGGCATCCCCTTGATAGAGACGAAGCTCTGCTTTCACAGGCGCGGTCGCGCGCACGGAAACCCGCACACGAAACGGCTCTCCGGTACGCACACCCCCCGGTAGATCGAGAGCGGTCACCGCGACGTCTTTGGGAGGCGCCTCGCTCAGCAGATGGGTGTAGAGCCGCACTCCTCGCGCGCGGGCGTCGAGGACGGACGAGAGCGCTTCTCCTCTGGTCGCGATCCCATCCGAGTAAAGGACGTACCGACGCACGCAATCGGTGGACGTGAAAGCGGCCGCGTACAGAAGAGCCTCGGAGACGTCGGTTTCGCGACCAGCATCTGCCCCCCGGAGATCGCTGATCTCAGGCAAAAGAAGCTGACCCGTCTCCGAGACCGACAAGGAAATTTCCGAAGCACGCTCACCAAAGGCCACGAGACGAAGATCGTCTTTTTCTTTCTTGGCGCTGTGGAGCAGGGAAAGTTCCTGCAAGAACTTCTCGAGATCCGCATCTGAGACCGAGGTCGATACGTCCACGAGCGCCACGGTGCAGACGCGGGTGCTGGGGGTCGACTCTTGAGGAACGGAGAGACCCACCACCAGAGCAGCGAAGAACAAGCCCCGGAACAAGAACGAGAGCAGCCGCTGTTGCCAAGGTAGATCGGCGACGGAAATACTAAAGGCAACCAACAAAAGAGGTACGGCAAGGAGCAGCCAAAGGGACTCCGGAGAGGAGAGTGAGACCGTCCGCCCGGCGTAGGAGAAGGTTCCCGACCAAGTTTCGTCAGCAGGGCTCATCAAACGGTGATCCTCCTGTGGTAGGTCCACCACTCGACAAACGAGACCCCAAAGACCACCAGCACCAACCAAAACCAGAGTGGGCGTTCGGCGCGGGCGGTGAACGCCGGAGGCGGAGAAACCTTCCGTCCACCCTCCAGAGTGAGCTCGGCGCGAGGAGCAAGTCGAGCTTCTGCCGTGCGCAAGAGACTGCTCGCAAACCGAACCGAACCGCTCTCACCTTTGAGTTCGAAAAAACCCGCGCGATCCCCAAACACCAGTGCGCGCCCGTCCTGCACCGTGACGACGGACTCCTGCTCGACGCCGGTACCAAGGGGTCCTCGCAGGGTGAGGGTCCCCTTGTTTTCAAAACCCACAGGAATGCGCCAGGGGGTCCCCGTGCGTACTCCGTCTACCGACGTCCCGAGAGTGCGCGGGTAGAGTGCTTCAAGGGCGTTGGCGATAAAAAGCGGAAAGACCGGGCGCAGAACGAAGTCACTGTCCTTGGGTGAAAATCCAAGCGCAAGAAAAGCTCCCGAAGGACGCTCTCCGGAAATGAGCAGAGGTCGCCCCTCGCTCTTGGCGAGGACCTTGTCGGCAGCGTCAGGAATGAGGGCGCGGCCGCTCAGCGCTTGTACGCTGTACGGATCGAGCAAGCGAAAAACCTGAGAGTCCTTTTCCCAGGTGTCGAACCCAAAATGCGTCATCTCTTCACCCAAAGCGACGGGGTAAGTTTCACCGGCGTCGCGAGGTGCGCCAAGATAGAGAGCCCCGCCCGTTTTTCGATCCCGCGGCGGAAAACTGCCGTCAAAAATCGTAAGGTCGTATGCACCGGCTGGCGGATAGTCCGCGGCCGAAACGCGCGAGAGCACCAGACTGTCATCAGAGAAAAGCGCTGCTTCTAGAAAATTGTTGGGCTCACCGACGGTCAAAACCCTGAGCTTCGGAAGGGGCGCGAGCAAAGTGCGCGCGATGTCATCGGCCCCCAATCGCTCCCGGATCCCGTCGACGCGCGCCACCTCGGCGATCAGTCCCTGCTCTGCTTGCCCGAGGTCAGCGTGACTCTCGCTGTAGCGCTCACCCGGGGCGAGGCGCAGCTTCTTCACCGAAAGGAGCGCCCCCTTTTGTCCCGTATCATCGGCAGCAAAAATCGAAAGTTCTATCGCAGCGGGCACGTCCGGTGAGAAGTTCTCGACCTCCACGAGAACCTCAAAACGGCTGAGCGTGGCCGGGTAGCGCCGTCCGGCAAAGTGCGTGATCCCCACGCTCCCGACCTCGGAGGACTCCGGATCAGCAACCCCGAGGAACGAAACGGGAGGTAGTCCCGCCTGATCGAGATCGTCAGTCTCAAGGGCACCATCGCTCACTACCAAGATCTGACCACGCAGCTTGCCTCGGAGGGCCCCGCTAGCGAGCTTGAGCGCGTCGGTTAAACGCGCGTCCACATCGAGGGGGTGAAGTTCACGCACGATTTCGGCCCAACCGTCCAAAGGAGGGGCAAATGAACCCAAAGGACGGGCCATTTGCCCCATCTGGACGATCAAAACCCGATCCGAAGGCCCCCACTTGTCGAGCAGCAAAAGGACTTCTTCCTGGGCGCGCTGCATGCGCGTCTTCGCACCTTGAACCTCTTTCATCGAGGCCGACACATCCATCAAAACGACAAAGTGTCGCCCCTTCTGCTCTTCTTGTTCGGGCCGTGGATCGCCCAGCGCAAAGGCGAGACTCAAAAGAAGCAGGAGAGTGAGCAGTAGGGAAAGAAACCGCTGCAAACGAGACCTCAAGGCCGAGGCTTTGCGTTCGAGCAGAAACGCCTCCCAGAGGCCCAGGAAGGGAACGACCACCTGACGCCGACGCAGGCGCAGGATGTAAAGACCCACCGCCACGAGCGCGGCTACGGAAAACACGGAAAGGACAGACCCAAGGCCTAGTCCAACAAAGGTGTAGAGGAGCAAGGTCACCTGAGGAGTCCTCCCGCTCGCAACACCGTCAGCACCACCTCATCAAACGGCGTGCTCACATCTACGAGAAAGTGCGGCACTCCGCGAGCCGAGCAGAAACGCTGAATGGTCTGATTACGCCGAGCTACTTCAAGCCGGAGGCGCGACAAGACCTGGGGGGTGAGAGAGACCTCCCTCTTGTCGCCCGTTTCGACGTCGAAGAGTTCCACGTCGCCCTGCATCCCCTGACCCTCATCGGCTGGATCCGTGAGCTGGAGCACCACTGGCTCAAACTTGTTGAAGCGGAGCATGTTCAGGCCGGCCTCGAACCCTGCCGGGTCGTACAGATCCGAAAGAAGAACACATACTCCACGCCGACGATGCTGCGCGACAAACTGTTTGGCCGCCTGCTCAAGATCGGTCCCTCCTCTTGCAGTAAGGCCACTCAAGAAGCGCAAGACCCGAAACATGCGCGCCACCCCGCGCGTCGGCGCAAGACGGGACGAAGCGTGATCGCTCACAGCGACCACACCGACCCGATCGAGCCCTCGGAGGCCTATGTAGCTGAGAGCGGCCACGAGCTGAGCCGCATGATTCAGCTTCCGCGCGCCGTTTTCCCCCATGGATGCGGAGGTGTCGACGAGAAAATAGAGGCTGAGATCCTCTTCTTCCTCGAACAAACGCAGGAGAAGCTTTCCAAACCGTCGATACACGCCCAAATCCAGAAAGCGAATGTCATCGCCGGGCACGTAGTTGCGATGATCCGCAAACTCCACTCCGCTTCCTCGCTTGCGGCTCCTTCTCTCACCGCGCCGAATCCCTGCGGTCGCACGGCGACTCATCAAGGAGAGAGTCGCAAGCTTCTTCAAGAAGTCTTCTTCAAAAAGGTTCGCGGTCACCGAGGGAGCACCACGGACCGGTTCTTCTCGCCGAAACAAGCGTTCGAGCAAAGACACCAAGAAGCGCCTCAGTCTTCCGTCTCAGGCAAAACCCGAAGAAGCTCTTCCACCACAGAATCAGTCGTGATCGATTCCGCTTCACCCTCGAAATTGAGAATGATCCGATGTCGCAAGGAGGGAAGCGCCACACGACGCACATCGTGCAGTGAGGCCCCCACCCGTCCGTCGAGCAAAGCCGAGATCTTGGCCGCAAGGATCATGGCCTGCGCGCCGCGCGGAGACGCCCCGTTCGCGACAAAACGTTTCACCGGATCCGTCGCGCCCTCAAGTTCCGGGTGCGTCGCGCGCAAAAGCCGAATCACGTAGTCCTGTACGTGCCGCGGCACCGGGACACGACGCACGGTATTTTGATGGGCCCGAATTTCCTCCGCCCCTATCACCGGTTTCACCACGGCTTGGTGATCGGAGGTGGTGCGATCCATGATCTCATGCAAGTCCTCGCGTGAAGGAAACGGCACCTTCAGCTTGAAGAAGAAGCGGTCGAGCTGAGCTTCGGGCAAAGGGTACGTCCCTTCCATCTCCAGAGGATTTTGTGTCGCCAGCACGAAATAAGGACTTCCAAGATCATAGGTTTTCCCGCCCACGGTCACCCGATGCTCCTGCATCGCTTCGAGCAAGGCGCTCTGAGTCTTCGGTGTCGCCCGGTTGATCTCGTCCGCGAGCACGATGGGGGAAAACACAGGACCCTTTCTAAACTCAAAGCGGTCGCCTGACGATCCACCTTCCTCCACCACGGTGGTTCCGATGATGTCCGCGGGCATCAGATCCGGCGTAAACTGAATCCGGGAAAACGTGAGATCCACAACTTCCGAAAGGGTCCGCACGAGCATGGTTTTTCCGAGTCCGGGCACGCCTTCCAGCAAGACGTGCGAACCCGCGAGCAAACAGGTGATGACGCCATCAATGACTTCATCCTGACCGACGATCACCTGCCTCAGGCCAGCTCTGATTTTCTGTACCCCCTCTTTCAGCGCATCTAGTCTCGCTTGCGCCGCCGCTTCGTCTGTCATCATTTTTCCTTGTGGCCTTGCGTTTTCCTGGGGCGAATCAGTTCGAAGTAGCGCAGCACCTGCTCCTCGCGTCCGGGGGGGACGCCGTCCTTCTCCATGACTTCCTCCGCCACTGCTTCATACTCGCGGAAGAGCTTTTCGTAAGTCCCCGAGACGAATCCCTCTTCCGCCGCACTCAGAATGGTTTCACTGGCGCTCTGGCCTTCACCCGTATCTTGGGACACGGCCGTCTTGATGTCGTGCCCCGTGTTCTTGAGACGCTCGGCCTCGCCCGTGAGCTGAGGATCGTGCGCGTGTCCGGGATCCTGTCCCGCTCCCGGCTTTTGCCCGGAATCTCCCGGCGCCCCTTTTTTCGGATCGGGTACCGTCACAGAAGTGGTCCCGGGTCCGAGGCCGGGAACCGGCCCTCCTGGCTCGCCTGCGCCGGGCTGCCCAGGCTTGCCTTCGCCGTCGGGACCACCCTGTGCCTGATCGCCGCGCGCGCGCCTCAAAAACTCCTGCATTCGTTTTTGACGCTCGGGATCGCCCTTTGCGTTTCGCAGTCGCTCCTTGAGTGCCTTGAGCTGTTCGAGCAGTTGCTTCTTCTCTGCGTCGGAAAGCTTCTGCTTCGTTCCGCGTTGCATGGTCTCCGCAGCCTGATCGAGAAACTCCCCGCTCTTTTGTCTCTCAGATTGCAATTCCCGCGCCGCTTCCGCGAGTTGTCGGTCGAGCTCCGAAAGCGCCTGATCTGCGCTTTGCTGCTCCTTCTTCCGACGGTCGAGACGCTCTAGTTCTCGCTGAGTCCGCTCGAGGTGATTGCTCTCAGCAGCCGAGAGTCCTTCTTTGCCTTTCTTTTCGAGGAGGCGCTTCTCGGCTTCTCGGAGTTCTGCCTCAGAGCGCTCTTGCTCTTGCTCTCGTTCACTCTCCGCTTTCTCTTTCGCCTCAGCCTCTCGGCGCGTCTGCTCCAGCGACTCGCGCAGCTGCTGAAGTTCTCGTTCCGAGAGGGGCTCCTGCTCCGAACGCAACCGCTCTGCCAAAGCCCGCAGCGCCTCCTCTGCGTCCTTGTAGCGACCTTCTCTCATCGCCCGTCCCACTGTCGAGGTGATGTCTCGCTTTTCGAGCGAAGCTCCCCGTGTCCGCAGTCCTTCGTGGAATTGTTCCGACTCCTTACCGGCACCCTCGAGATCTGCGGTCAGCTCCGAGGCCAGGCGAAACGCCTGCTCCTGCGACAGCTCGCCCCGAGACGCGCGCAGGACGATTTCATTGAAGCGCTCGGCTGCTTGTCGGCCCTCTTCCGTCTTCGCAGCTGCCTCCAGTTCCTGTGCTGCCTTTTGTAGAAGTTCAGCGTCGTCCTCGCTGAGCCAACGTTCCTCAGGCTCCGTCAACCTGAGCGCAGGCTCTGCATTTTCTGACCGGCTCTTTTGCATCGGCAGAAGAGCCAGGGCCAAAAAGAAGCTCGTCATCAAAGCCCCGATCCACCAGCCCTCGGGAGCGAGAAGAGGGGCCGCGCGCCGGGGCGAAAGCGGCCCCAAGACTTCCAGCTGTCGCACGCCT
>CAYMQT010000113.1:0-15824 GCA_964392575.1 uncultured Polyangiaceae bacterium | reverse complement strand
GCCGCCTACACGCGCTTTACGCCCAGTAATTCCGAACAACGTTTGCACCCTCTGTATTACCGCGGCTGCTGGCACAGAGTTAGCCGGTGCTTGCTAAATGGATACCGTCACCGCACAGGGTATTAACCTGTACTTCTTCGTCTCCATCCACAGAGCTTTACAACCCGAAGGCCTTCATCGCTCACGCGGCATCGCTGCGTCAGGCTTTCGCCCATTGCGCAAGATTCCCCACTGCTGCCTCCCGTAGGAGTCTGGACCGTGTCTCAGTTCCAGTGTGGCTGTCCATCCTCTCAGACCAGCTACCCGTCTTAGCCTTGGTAGTCCTTTACACTACCAACTAACTGATGGGACGCAGACTCATCCTCAAGCGCGAAGTCCGAAGATCCTCCGCTTTGGCCACTCGCCCGAAGGCTGGTGGTCTTATGCTGTATTAGCTTCCCTTTCGGGAGGTTATCCACCACTCGAGGGCAGATTATCTACGTGTTCCTCACCCGTGCGCCACTAGCTTTGGCCGAAGCCTCCGCTCGTTCGACTTGCATGTGTTAAGCGTGCCGCTAACGTTCGTTCTGAGCCAGGATCAAACTCTCCAGTTTAAATCCTTGGTTTTAGATGACGACGGTTCTTTTTACGGAATTCGTCTCCATCTTGCCCTCTCAGGACAACACTCTCGTGTGCCTCTGATCGAGCGGCTCATTTCATTGTCATGACAGCAGTTGTTTTGCCGCTGCCTGACGGGACCCGTGCGATTTCTCGCATAGTCATAGAATTCAGTTTTCAAGGACCGAGGGGTTACCCGAGGGTCTCCCTAAGGGGCCGGTGAATCTATTCGCGGCCCCTGGAAAGTCAATCAGTATTTTCGAGTTTTTTCCGCTGCCATTTTCAGCACTTAGTTGGCATTTTACCGGGTTGGCCTTTGATTACCGGTTCGCTCATCCCCCCATTTCCTAAGGCGAAGAGCCCTAAGGCGAAGAGGCCGGGCCTGTGGACATCTCATCCGGGGCCGGGCGCTCCGCGAGGAGAAGTTCTCGAAAACAAGAGTAGAAGGAGCGTCCACCGTCGATAGAGCGTTCCTCTTCGACGAAGACCACGCACGGGGCGGGGCTGTGGATAAAGTGTTGGAACTCCTTGAAGTTCCGAGCGCGCGAAGCCGTGCTTCGCGGAGCTTTCTGCGGCGCCAGAGCCAAGTCCCGGAAGGGGCCGTCCCGAAGGACCAATCTTGGTTTCGCGCGGCTGGGGGAGAGGTCCTGCCCCAGCGGGGGGCTGTATATGGAACGACTGAGCGCTGCCGGCAAGTCTTTTTCATCAAATTTTCCGGAGAGGGTCGCGTCGCCTGTCTGATGCTGAATGCTCGTCCAGCAGATCGCGTCCATTCTGCCGTTACTACTGCACGTACGCTCACGAAAAAGGGGAGGGGCGCTGCACAGGTGTCACTCAGAAGGGGCGACGTCACCCAGACGTAAGCACCTCGGCGACTCCTCAGGGCGAGCGGAACCTCTCTTCCTCCAGATACCAATGCCCCAAGGGCTCTCTCACCAAGGTTCGCTCTTCTCCCGAAGAGAAGCGGACCCGAAAGCTTCGCTCCCGAGCACGATCAGCAGACGCGATTCTCCCGAGCACCGTAACCACATGCCCTTCTCCCTCGACGGAGACACTCTCTGGACGACGCGAGTGCCCGCGCTCTTCCGTGACCTGAACGCTACGCCACTGAGGCTCACCCGTGCTGAACCCCGCTTCATCGCAAAGCCGCCGCACGGCTTCACTGACGGCTCGATCGGACGCACCAGTTGCCCTGCGGCAGAGCTCCACCACGAGCGCGTAACCCTCGGGCATCGGGACCACGAGAAAGCTCTTTCGCTGCGCACGCACGGAGAACTCGCGACTGTCCCCGAGGTGTTTGGCCTCACCGAGATACTGGAGTACCAGCCGCCATTCCGCGGCCAACACGCGAATGTCGAAGGGATCCCCACGGCCCCCGTAATCCACGGTTTCGCCTTCCCGATCGACGAGGGCGGCGCACTTCGCGCCCGCCGCCTGGCATAGCTCCGTCAAAATGATTGAAAAAGGGGTCTCCCCTTGGTCACGAACAGACGGCTGCTTGCTCACTTGACCCGCATCACCGTCTGAAAGAGCGTGTGAAAATCCTTGCGGACCCACGACACAGGGGTCTTTCGACCCTGTTTGAGGTCGGCCAATTTTTGATCGAGCCGCGCACTGACTGCAAACGCTTCGAGCTTTTGATTCGCTTCGGGGCCGGTGGGCCTCAGGGCAGGAATGATCTCGGTGGCGAAAAGAATGTGAAAGCCTTGCTCACTGCCGACGATGCCGCTGATTTGGCCGGGCTCCGTCAAGGCAGCCGCCGCCTCGGCATACGCGAGAGGGAGTTCTGTTACGTCCTGATCTTCGGGAGACAGAGGGATCACGCGCCCGTCAGCGGCGACCGGTGGGCTGCGGTAAAGACCCACCTCCACCTCTGATTGAGCCGCCCGCGCGGCCTCGGCGAACGCTTGCAGATGAAGCGACCCTTTGACCTTCTCAAGCACACGCTCAGCTGCCGCATAGGCTTCGTCCTCCGGCGCCATCAGAGCAACGGGGATGAATGCCTGGGCTGTGCGGACAGCCCGCGGCCGGTCAAACGAAAGAAAGTGTTCTTGCCGAGCCTTTTCCAGGTCATCCTCCGTGAGAGGGTGCTCTTTTCGCGCCTCTTCGGACAGACGGTTCAAAAGGGCACGGGCGAGAACGCCACGCCAGACCGAGCGGCTCATGTGCGCATCCCGCGCACGCATTTCGTGGGCGAAGCGGGCATCGTGAGCGATCCTTTCAGCCCGGGATATGCGGTCCTCTGGAGCCCCCTCTACGAGAAGCGAAAGGGGAAGCCCTCGAACCACTCCACTCCCAAAATCACCGGTGGCTCTCTCCAGAGGAGGGGCGCTCTTTGTCGACGCCAGCGTCGAGGGAGCCCCGCTATGGTCGCAGCCCAACCCAAACGCCAAAAGCATCCACAAAGAAAGCGAGCGAAGCACCGAAGTCATCCGTCCCCGTCTCCCCTGCCCAGGATTTTTCCTGCGGACATCCCAGACAAAAGACAAACAGCCCCATGGAAGAGCCCCAAACTGTCTGCGCTCTGGCTGAAGGCGAAAGCAGCAAACAACCCGCTCACGGTACAAAGGCAGATGAGCCCCAAGGAAAGAAGCGCTGATACCCGCTCCATGAAGGATCAGGGTAGCGGAACCCGCAGAACTCATCCAGCAAAGTGCCGAATCGCGATCCAAGCGAGCGAAAGCAGCACCAGGGAAACCAAGGGAGTGAGGGCGCGACGCAGGCGAAGAGGGCGACTGAGACGAGTCCCCCGAGACTGAAGATAGGTCGAAAGGTTCGCTCCGGCGCCTAAAAGAAGCAGCACCGCAAAAAGGACCAGGACATGTCCGAGCACGGAAAGGGTGGGCCTCGTGATCGACCAGGCGGAGCCCAGGAGCAGAAGGCAGAAGACCAAGATCAGGGCGAGGGAAAGAGCGGCCAGGAGGCTGGGGGGGGTGCGAGGGTTCAAGCGCGTTCCCTCCCCAAGCGCCCCCGTCTCCTCTTTGCCCGGACGCGACACCGACCCCAGGGCAAAAGTGAACACGACCCAACCAAAGGCGCCGAAGACGGGAAAGGGTGGATTTACCTGAACGTCTCTTGTCAAAAACAAAGAAAGAAAACTGAAGCCCAGAAAACCGTCCAGAGCCAGCACCACCGAGAGCTGCACACGCGGCGCGAGCGGCGCCCCGTACAGGCACAAGAGTCCCAGAAGGGCGACCACGGAGGGGACGCTGGACCAGCCCTCGCCGACGGTCGCAGGCAAGACAGTGAGAACCCACGCATAAGTGCCGATCACCACAGCCGCCAGAAGACGTGCTCTCGGGGGGAGGGCAACTTCGACGGACTCTTCGACCGACTCAGGCGAGCGCGTCAGCATCCGAACCTCAGCGCGTCGTCCGCGGGAGAGGTGTCATGGGTGGAGTGCCCGAGGGCAACGGGGGGGCGCTCTCAAGTTTTTTACCGTAAGTAAGAAAGGCCCAGGTCGCCGTCGACGCCATGAGGATCATCCCGAGGAAGATGGCGAGCAGGAGGCGCTTCAGATACGGGCGCACCTCGGGTTTCGGGGGTTCGGCCGCCCGGATCATCCCAAGTTACCTCGCATTTTCATGAAGAACAGCGCGCCGAGCGCCAGGAGGAGCAGAATCAAACGAACGCTGAGCGCACGCTGTTTTTGCATGCGCGAAAGGTCGTGCACCTCGCCCATGGCGTCCTGGAGCGCTCGGATTTGTGCTTCTGCTTGCGCCAGCCGGGTCTCGAGCCGAAGCAGGGCGCGACTGTCGTCTGGAGCGGGTGAGGATTCCGAAGTCTCAGCGGTCATGAGGGCTTTCCATCGGGACCGGCGTTCGCTTCCGGAACCAATACCAGCTTGCCCACTGTCTTGCCCCCCTGCAAGGCAGCATGTGCCTGAGCCACATCCCGGAGAGAAAATGTCTGCACCGCGGGCACGCTCAAGGCGCCTGATTCATACCAGCTGATGACCTGAGTCATGGCGCTACTCAGCATCTTTTGCTCCTCAAACAGGTAGGACAAGTTGAAAGCCATCACGCTCTTGTTGGAGTTGATCATGTGAAGGGGCTGAAAGCGGGGCAAGCGGAGAAAGTCCCAAGCGAGTTTGAAGTAGTTCGGCCGGGATTTGCCGCGCGAAAGCATCGAATGTGCCCCGTAAATCACCAGGCGCCCGGTCGGCCGGAGGGCGGCGTACCCCTTCTGCATGGTTTCGCTCCCGTTGGCGTCCAAAATGAGGTCGAACCCTGCGGGACACACCTCCGCGGCTCGTGAAAATAGAGGCTCACAACTCTTGTCGATGACGACGTCAGCTCCTGCGTCTTTTCCCGCCTTCACCTTTTCGGAAGAGCCCACCACCGCGACGACAAAACACCCCAAGATCTTCGCCATCTGCACGGCAGCGCCCCCGACTCCTCCCGCCGCAGAATGAACCAGAACGGTCTTGCCTGCACAGGCCCCGCCCAGCTCCACAAGAGCGTAGAAGGCCGTCAAAGAAGCAACGGGGAGCGCTCCGGCTTGAACGAGGGTCAGCCCTCGAGGAACGGGGAACAATTGTGCGAGCGGGACATCGAGGTGAGAGCTGTAGCCTCCGAACCGGATCACCCCCATGACTTCATCACCGATCTTGAGGCCGCGCGGATTTTCTTCGCTGCCCAGATGCTCGATCACTCCCGAGAACTCGAAGCCGGGAGTGATGGGCCAGCCGACGTATTTTTGGGCCGACGGGTAGAGTCCAAGGCGCACCACACAGTCGGCAAAGTTGACTCCGATCGCCGACGTCCGCACTCGCGTGCAGTCGCTCAACGGTGGAGGAGTGGGGAGCACCGTGTGAACGAGGCGGTCATAGCCTCCAGGCTTCTCGATAACGATTTTTTCCATGCAGGGCTTAGTAGCGTTCTAGGCAAGAGGACCGAGGGCTACGGGCTCCGGAGTCGCGCGCGGCCGCAGCACCTTCTTATGGGCGGCCAGGGCGAGCGGACTTTCACCCTTCGCGTACAGGCCTTCGCGTAAGGCTACATGAGGGAAGTCCTTGCCAAAAAGGGCTTCGGAAACTTCACGAATGCGCACGGCACCTTGCGCCGCGAGCGGGACTCGAACCATCGCCACAGAAACTCGACCCCTCACCCCGGCGCGTCTGAGCAGATCATGAGCCTTCTGGCCACCGACCTCTAGACTCAAAAGGCCCGCTTTGACGTCAATCTTGCGCTTGAGGCCCTTCATATCTCGTACAACGGTCACCTCAGGGCGTTCATGAAAAGATGCGATCGCGGCAGAAAGGACCTGATCCGGATCCTCTCCCTGATCGCGCAGCGCATCAGACGAAAACGCAAGGACGTACCGCGCCTCATCCACGATCTTGGAGAGTCCGAGATCGGTCTCGTCGAGGTGGGCCGCTGCACGAAAGGCAACACCAGGCGCCGCCACGCGGTTGAGGGCCTCGATCAGTTCGTTTGGAGCAGGAGGATCGATCAACTTTACGTCTATGAATTCGCCCAGGCTCGTGATTCCGAGCGCGAGAGCGGGACCAAAGCTCATGTCGGGTTTGGGGTGAAAGCCTTCGGTATAAGCGGTGCGCACCCCCGCGCGCCGAATCATGCGCGGCAGCTCCCGAATGAAGTCGAGGTGACCGAGGAGTGCCGTCGGACCCGTCTTTTCATACTGAAGCCTCACGCGCACGGGAGTCCCACCCGAGCGCGGAGGGCGGTACCGTTCAGGCCCCTTCTTTTGAGCGGGGGCGACGGGCACGGCCGCAACCATGGGCAAAGCCGCAACTTCGAGCCCAGAAGCCACTTCAGGCTCCGAAGCAACCTCCGACCCGGGAGCAACCATGGGTAGGGAGGCGCGCGTTCCGGGCTTTTCGGCCCCCATCTCCTGCAAGAATCCGATACGGTTTTCCCTCATGCGGGAGAGGTCGCAGGCGATCCCGCAATCATAGCACACGAGCTTCCGGGCGTCGCTTTCCGCTTCCTCCACGTTCGTGTGATGAATGAACATGCCCTTGGCTTTGCCGCACGGAGGGCTGAGGCGACTCATGAGCGCCTTGCGGTATTCTCGCGCCAAAAAGCCATCTTCCAGACCCACATCGATGTGATCCCAGGGCAGTCTGGCGTCGAGGGGCAGCGTGGTGAGAAAAGGTGCGGTGTCGATCTGATGGTGAGAAAAGGCCTCCGTCCACGCATCCTTTTTGAATTGATCATCCCAGGAGTCAAAGAAAGCGCCGTTCCTGTAGGCGCGCTCCACGACATCTGCGAGCCTCCGATCTCCGCGCGCCAAGACCCCCTCGAGCTCACTCGTGGTGGAATCATGCATCCGCAAAGTGATCCCGCGCCGGCCGCGAAGGGCGTCCCTGAGCAGGTTTTGTTTGCGGCGCACCTCAGACATGTCGTCCATCGCGCACCACTGAAAGGGCGTATGCGGTTTGGGCACATGCACGGAAACACTCACCGTGACAGTCGCCCGCTTTCCTAGGCGTTTGCCCACAGAAAGCGCGTTTTTCCCCACCTCAGCGATGCCGAGCACGTCCTCGTCTTCCTCTGTGGGGAGACCGAGAATGAAGTACAGCTTCATTCGATCAAAACCGCGGGAAAAGACCCGTTCCGCCGTTTCGAGGAGTTGAGCCTCCGTGACATTCTTGTTGATCACATCACGCATGCGCTGGGTGCCGGCTTCGGGAGCGAAGGTCAGCCCAGCGGTCCGGACCTTCTTCATGTCGTCGAGTAGATCTTCGGCAAGTCCGTAAGCGCGCAGGCTCGCCACACTGAGGCTCACGCGCTCAGGTGCCGTCTTCTCAACCAACTTCTTGATCAAGGGAGAGATACAGCTCACGTCGGCGGTGGAAAGAGCGGTCAGGGACACCTCATCTTGCCCGCTCTTTTGCAGAGCGCGCTCCACGGTCGCGATGACCTGATTCGGATCGCGCTCGCGCACCGGACGGTAGATCATCCCGGCCTGGCAAAAGCGGCAGCCTTCCGTGCAACCGCGCGCCACTTCAATGCTCATGCGATCAAAAATCGCCTCCGGGCCACCGACAGGAAAGTCATCGGGGAACGGAAAGTCGTTGATGTCCGGCACGAGCCGACGTTCCACAGGAAACGGCACTTGGTCATGAGTCGGCGGAGCCACCACATGAAAGCCCGTTTTCGGCTCCAGGCGCGTCTCATAGAGGCTAGGAACGTACACCCCGACAATCCTCGAAAGGCGGAGAAGACGCTCCTTCCGACTGAGCCCGGCGCGCTTGTCCCGAGCCCAACTCTTGGCCATTTCAGGCGCGGCTTCCTCACCATCACCGATCAGAATTGCGTCGATGAACGGGGCGATGGGCTCCGGGTGAGTCGCCACGGGACCACCGGCAATGACCAGAGGGTCCTCTTCCGTACGTTCGCTCGTGCGAAGCGGAATGCCCCCGAGATCCAGCATCAGGAGGATGTTGGTGTAGGTGAGCTCGAACTGTAGAGAGAATCCGACTACGTCGAATTCTCTCAGCGGACGCACGCTTTCGAGGGAAGCGAGGGGCAAACCCCGTTTCCTGAGCTGCTCTTGCATGTCGACCCAGGGGGTGTAACAGCGCTCCGCGAGGAGCTCAGGATCGTCATTGAAGATCTTGTAGAGGATACGATACCCGAGATGGCTCATCCCGATGTCGTAGATGTCGGGGAAAGCAAGACAGACGCGAGCCGAGACCGCGTCCCAGTCCTTGCGCACGACCCCGTATTCGGACCCCGTGTAGCGGGTGGGTTTGGCCACCTCCGCAAGGAAGGAAGCGTAGGGGTGCTCAAAAAGCTGTGTCATTCGTCTCCGATTCTGGCCGGACCCAAAGGCCAGCCGTGCGACATTGAGAGGGTCGCTCAAAAAAGCGCTCGCCCAGGCTGGAGGGCCCTGGGAAAGACCGTCTGGGGCTTCATTGACGCTGGGCACTCCGCTGTCAATGAAAACCCGGGCCCGGGAACGTCATAAAGCGCCGCCGGAGGGGACTGAAAAGGGCTCTCTCCCGGGAAAAAGGATGCTATCTGCCACCCCGTCATGTTCCAGAACATCGAACTCGCACCACCCGATCCCATCCTTGGAATTACCGAAGCGTTCAAGAAAGACGCCCGCGCGGAGAAGATCAATCTCTCCGTCGGTGTCTACAAAGACGAAAACGGGGAGACTCCGGTCCTCGCAAGCGTCAAGGAGGCCGAGCGCCGCCTCGTCGAACAGTCGAAGACCAAGTCGTACAAGCCCATCGAAGGTGATCCTGCCTACGGGAAAGTCGTCCGTGAGTTGTTGTTCGGCAAGGGACACGCGCTGGTTGAAAGCGGGTTAGCGTCCACGTGCCACACTCCGGGCGGAACCGGCGCGCTGCGTCTGGCCGCAGATTTTCTCACGACCAAAGCAGGCGCAAAGAAAATCTGGATGAGCGATCCCACTTGGGCGAACCATCCGGCCATCTTCGCAGCCGCAGGCATGGAGATCGCCACCTACAAGTACTTCGACGCCGCCGCGAGCGCCCTCGATTTCGAAGGACTCAAAGCCTCTCTCGCGAAAGTAAAGCCGGGAGACGTGGTGCTCCTTCACGCCTGCTGTCACAACCCTTCCGGCGTCGATCCGACGCCCGATCAATGGGGCACGCTTGCAGAAATTCTCAAAGCACAGGGCGCTCTTCCGCTGGTCGATTTTGCCTACCAGGGTTTTGGAACGTCCATCGAGGGCGACGCCGAAGGGCTCAGAAAACTCATGCTCGTGTTCGACGAAGCGCTGATCTGCTCCAGCTTTTCCAAAAACTTCGGGCTCTACAATGAGCGGACCGGAGCACTCACCGTGACGGCCGCGACGGCTGATGCGTCCGAGGCCATCCTCAGCCAGCTGCGCGTGTGCGCTCGCACCAACTACTCAAACCCCCCGGCTCACGGTGGAGCCATCGTCACCACGATTCTCGGAGACGCTGACCTCCGCGCGAAATGGGAAGGGGAGCTCACCGCCATGCGCGGACGTATCGTCGAAATGCGAAAAGCGTTCGTTCAAGGCCTCAAGGCCCAAGGGGTGAGCGGGGACTATTCCTTCATCGAGCGCCAGAACGGTATGTTCAGTTTCTCCGGCCTGAGCAAAGATCAAGTCGCTCGTTTGAAGACGGACCACGCCGTTTACATCGTTGGTTCCGGGCGTATCAACGTGGCGGGAATGACCCCGGCCAACACCGAGCGCCTGTGCAAAGCCATCGCATCAGTCCTCTGATGTCTGCTCGCAAGGAGGTCCACCCGCGATGAGCACCATCTTCTCCAAGATCCTCTCGGGCGAAATCCCGTGCCACAAAGTGTACGAGGATGAGCATGTGCTCGCCTTCTTGGATATTGGCCCTGTCAGCCGAGGCCACACCCTCGTGATCCCCAAGCAGGAGGCGCGCACCCTGGGTGAGCTTTCCGATGAAGCAGCGGCGGCTATCGGGCGGGTGTTGCCTCGAATTTGTCGCGCCATCAGTGCCGCCACAGGCACCCCGCAATACAACATCCTACAAAACAACGGACCTCTCGCGTACCAGTCTGTGATGCACGTGCACTTTCACATCATTCCTAAACCGGATGAGTCTTCGGGGCTGGGGGTTCAGTGGCCTGTGGGGAAACTCACTGACGCCGAAGCTCTCGCCGACCAGATCGCGGAAGCCCTCGACGCTTCCACCTGATCCATGACCACAACGATCTATACGGACGGGGCTTGCAGCGGCAACCCAGGTCCTGGTGGCTGGGCCTGGGCTATCGAAGGCGGCGCTTATGAGAGCGGCGCAGATCCCGACACAACCAATCAACGGATGGAACTCACGGCTGCCTTCGAGGCCGTAAAATCGAACAACGGACCCTTGGTGATCGTCAGCGACAGCACCTACGTCGTGAAATGCTTTCAGGACAAGTGGCACGCAGGATGGCACAAACGCGGCTGGGTGAACTCCAAAAATCAACCCGTTGCCAACCGAGATCTGTGGGAGCCCTTCATCGACCTCGTGCTTGCACGCAAGAACGTCACCTTCCGATGGGTCAAGGGTCACAGCGGACACCCGATGAATGATTTCGTCGATCAACTTGCCGTTCAGGCGGGACAGCGCAGAGCGGGAGCCAAAGGAACCTCATGAATTTTCCGCCGGGCCCACTTGCTCTCCGTCCCCTGAAGGTAACGCCTGAAACCCCCGCCTATGTCTGGAAGGTTCCGGGTTCAAAGAGCATCACCAACCGGGCACTGATCTTGGCCGCCCTTTCAGAAGGCACCTCCCTTCTGCGAGGAGTGCTCCATAGCGATGACACGCTTCATATGCGCCGCGCCCTCACGGAGTTGGGGATTTTCATCGAGGACGTGGACGAAACCACCCTAAAAATCAGCGGCGGCAGAAGCAAACTCAAAGCCCCTCAAAGCGAGATCTTCATCGGGAACTCGGGGACGACCGTGCGCTTCCTCACGGCCCTTGCTTGCCTCGTGCCCGGGAAAGTCACGCTTGTCGGTGATGAGCACATGGCGAAGCGCCCCATCTCAGATCTCATCGATGGTCTCACGCAACTGGGGGTGGAAATCAGTTGCCCCACGGGGTGTCCCCCTCTCACCATTACCGGCGGCAGACTTCCGGGCGGCGTCGTGGTGATGCCGGGCGAAAAATCGAGCCAGTATTTTTCAGCCCTGCTGATGGCGGCGCCCGAGGCGGACGGCCCTCTCACCATCAAGGTCTCGGGAAATTTGGTGAGTCGGCCTTACATCGACATCACTCTCGAAATGATGAAAGCGTTTGGAGCTTCGCTTCCAGGGCCCAGCGCGGGATCCGGCGCAACAGAGTTCCACGTGCCCCAAGGGGACTCTTATTCAGGCCGACAGTACGTGATCGAGCCCGATGCTTCTTCGGCCAGCTATCCCTTCGCCCTGTCCGTGGCCACAGGCCTCAAGGTGATTGTCCCCGGACTGAGCCAGGGAGCGCTCCAGGGGGACTACGAATTCACGCAGGTTCTCTCAAAAGTAGGAGCCCAGATCACGGCCCTTCCGCACGAGACACATGTTCTCGGCGCCCTCAAAAAAACCGGCGTGTCCGTGGACATGCACCACATCTCCGACACGGTCATGACCCTCGCCGCCATCGCGCCTCTGCTTTCTGGGCAGACGCACATCGAGAACGTCTACAACATTCGCATCAAGGAAACCGACCGCCTCGATGCGACGGTGAACGAGCTTCGACGCTTGGGACAGAGCGTCGAGAGTGGGCGCGACTGGCTCACCATCGTTCCCCGCCCCATCCAGCCCGCCCTGGTTCGCTCCTACTCCGACCACCGCATGGCGATGGCCTTCGCCGTGCTTGGTCTTTCCACTCCAGGGATTCAAATTGAAGATCCCGCTTGCGTAGCCAAGACGTACCCGACGTTTTGGCAAGAGCTTCGAAGTGTCTATGCCCATCTCGGGCAGGACGCGGGGTTCTGAGCCCGGAGCGTAGATATTATAAAATATAAAAACGACCGACAGGGCGCGTTTAAGACCAACGCGCGTTTCGACCAACAGAGCGGGGCGCGCAGCAGGTTTACGGACGGGCTCTAAGTACGAGGGACGGTTTGCAGAAGCGGCAGCCAACGGAAGGCGAGCACGTGAGCAAAAATTCCGAAAGCAGCGCCTGAGACCACGTCCAGCACGTAGTGTTGCTTGGTGGTGACCGTGGTTACCCCAATCGCCAAACTCCACGCGCAAAACAGCCAAAACAACCGCGGACGCCGCCCAAGAAACGGCAGGGTCGCCATCACACAACTGCCCACGTGCATGCTGGGGAGGCAGTTGGTCGGCTCGTCGATGGCCCGAAACCAGACAAAGGCCTCGCGAGTCACGAGGTCAGTCCCTTCTGGAAGGGGGAACAAATGCCGAGGAAACGTCGTGGGGACTGCGACGAAAAAGAGCGAGGACAAGAGATACGCAATCAGGTACCCGTCCAAGAACTTCTTGAAAACAGCTAGATCCTCCTGCAAAAAGCAGGACGTGAAATAGATGAAGTAAACGCTGCTGTAGATCCAGAACGTGAGGGGTACGAAAGGGATCGCGCGGTCTAGGCTCGTCATCGGAAGTTCGACCGGCGAAAGTCCCAAAGCCAAACGGCCTGACACCCCGTACAGGGCGACAGTGATGGCCCCTACGAGAAGCGACGGCCCCCATTTACTCTGATGAACAGGAATCATCGTGCGGAGCGCGCGAGTTAAAAACACCGCTCTAGGCTTCGCCCTTTCGCACTTTTTCCTTGCGTCGGTACTCTCCTGGTGTGAGAGCGGTGACCTTTTTGAACGAGCGTATGAGGTGGTGCGGTGATTGAAATCCACAACTGATTGCGATCTGGGCGGTGGGTAAGGAGGTGGTTCTCAGGAGCTTCTTCGCGTGCGCGACACGGACGTTCCTGAGGTAAGAAAGGAAGGAGGTCCCTGTAGCGTGTCGAAACACGCGACTAAAGGCCGGAACTGAAAATCCTGCCTTCTTTGCCACGTCTGGAAGACGAAGCTGCTCGCCGAAATTATCCTGCAAGTACTGTAGGCTGGCGGCAAGCCTGATGCTTTTCGGGCCCTCAAGAGCGCGTGAAGCGTAAAAGCTCAGCCTACTTAGGACCTCGCGAAAGGCCTCGATCAGCTTGGACACGCTCCCGGCTTCTTCGAGCCTCCTGCTGAGCTCGTCCGCCAACTGATCGACCGCCTTCTTGTTGATGGAGTGTCGCTTTTGTACCGCTCCAATCAGACGAAACAACGTGGCGAGGAAGTGACTCCTGACGACTTCCAGGCGCTCTCCAGAATAGAGAAGCACTTCCCTCACGTAGCGGTCAGAACAAAGTCGAATGGGATCCGGCGTACCCTGTTCAAACGCCTCACTCAGGGCATTCATAGACGCATTGACGTCCGTGTAACTGACGATTCTTGCTTCTTGACCAAACTCGTCATCAAAGAAGAGAACCTCCCGCTCCAGCTGAACGCACAGATGAAGAGCGTGGACCGCCTCTTCATAAGACGTCGCCAAAGACTCGCCTGCCGGCGCCGCCGGTCCGATCCCGACCACCGCGCGCACTCCCAACTTGCGTGCGAGCTCCTGCAACTGACGCGCGCGATCACGAAGCTCGGCGCGAGCCGCCGTCGGACTCTTTCGGGGATCGGCGGACGTGGCGAAGAAGACACCGTAGTCACCCAGGCGATTGGCCGCCGTGTGCGGCATGTCAAAGGTGGCTTCAATCAAGGCTCGCTGGAGCCCGAAGTTCCGTACCATGAGCTGTACCGTGTCTCGCTCTTCTTCCGGGGAATCGAGAGGCATGAGAGCCATCACGGTCGTCGGGAGGCGTTCAATCTTCATCTCCTCCCGCATCCACTCTGCCAGGCTTCCCTCGTGATACCAGGGCGTGAGCCGAAACTTCTCCGAGGAAACGGCGCTATAGATCCAGTCCGTATTGGGCCAATGTTTGACAAACACTTCCCGCCGAACCTTGTCCACTTGCTGATGATGCTCTTCAGCGATGTGTGTGGACGTGAGGTACTGACTGAAGAGTTCACACAGACGCTCAAGACCTTCGAGCACCGGCTCCTGAATGATGGGCAGCTGCAATGCCATCTTCACAAAGCGGACAAAATCCGGATTGGCGCTGGCCGCCTCACGACCGGTGATGCTGAGCCAACAGTCACAGAGACCTGTCCAAGTCGGAGGTTTGGTCAGAAACTGCCCCGCCAAGAGAAAGGTCTTGCCCGTCTTGTCAGCAGGCACCGGGAACACGAGATCACTAAAACCGTGCAGCCGGCCGACGATCATTCGCTTCTCGCGCGCGGCCTGCTCCATCGTGGCTTTGTAGTAGTCGTCGCGCAGGGCCTCGACACCGTAGAAAATCTCAAAGTGGAAAGGCTGGATCTGCTGGCTCTCGATGTTGAGCTCCATCCACGTCAGTTGACCCTCATCACCGACGCGGATCAGCCAGAAGTTCAACTCACGGTGGAGATGAACAATGTTGTGAATCCAGTAGTAGCTCTGGACCTCGTGAAACCACTTATCATCGCCCATAGGCGAGCGTGACGATGGCATGACAAAGGCCCCGTGTCAGCGTGTAAGGCTTAGCTAAGTGTGACGCTTCCGACGCCTAGCTCTTTCCGA
This sequence comes from uncultured Polyangiaceae bacterium, assembly GCA_964392575.1. GTDB lineage: Bacteria > Myxococcota_A > Polyangia > Polyangiales > Polyangiaceae > NIC37A-2. The sequence continues at coordinate 1,148 of CAYMQT010000113.1, read as the reverse complement.
CGCCTAGCTCTTTCCGAGAACTTGCGCTGTCAACGAGCCTAGCGAGCCGCCTGCTTGAAGGCTTCGGCGAGGTTTGCGCTTCCGTTTGAACTCCGCGCAGGAGCCGCCTCCGACTCTTCCTCACCCACCTGCGAATCCACAGACTTCTTCCCAAGTTTCTTGAACCGGTCGGCGTCGGGATCGGCGATCACCGCGGGTGACACGCTACTGCCAATGACTGGACCTTCCGGCTCTTCCGCCGGGGCTCGCGCCGCAGGGAGCTTCTGAGGAGCCGGAGGAAGAAACGCAAAAGACAACCCAGCCGCGACGGCGATGGCGCCAAACAACGCGGGCTTCTTCCATTGCCCCTTCCGAAAATCCGCATGGGCGTCTCTGAGGGACGGGGCCATCGAAGGCGTGCGCCCCACAGGCGTCCCAGTCGCGGCAGGCATGGCCAATGGAGCGGGAGATGGCGCAGGCTGAGGCGCCAGAAAGGGATTGGACTCCGGGGCAACCGGCGCAGGCGAAAGATCGGCGAGAAACGGATTGCTCACAGGCTGCGGTTCGACAAATGCCTGCGGTTCGACGAATGCCTGCGCGTGAACGGCTTGTACCTGAGGCTCAGCTTCCGCGGCCCGTCGGGGCGGCGGACCAGGAGGACGAGCACCCGGCGCTCGCGGTGGGGGAGCCGGACGCGCATTTTGCCCCGACGCCAAGACCCCACCACAGTGAGGACATTGTGAGGCGGCGGCCCCGGAACTGGGGAGCCCCGCAAGGCTCCCACCGCACTTCAAACAATTGAGGGAAGAACTCATCGGACCCGGAGGTTATCGGATCTCGAAGGGCGAGTCCGGCAAATTTCGTCCTCCCCGCGTCGCTTTGTGTGTGAAAATCTCCGGGCCTGCTGCACAAGCCCGAAAACCAGATCCCGAAACCAACCCGGCGAAACGCATGGTAGCGACGGTTCAAGGGAGATCCCAGAAAAGCCCGCAAGAGAGCCCATGTCTTACACTCTCTGACCCCGGCTCCCCTTTCTCGCGCGCCCATCTGCCGCGGCAGGGCTGTTTCACGCCTGCGGCTGGCGGGGCCAGGGCAGTTCTGGAAGGGTAAAGCTCATGAGCGAGTTTTCGGAAGTGACGATCACAAAGCGAAGAGACTGGGGCCCCCAG
>CAYMQT010000112.1:0-15887 GCA_964392575.1 uncultured Polyangiaceae bacterium | reverse complement strand
GCGTCGCCGTCACCGTCGCCGAAAATGATGTCGCTCTTTCCCTTCGGCTGGGCGCCTGGCGAATCGTCGTCCTCTTTGTCATCGCCACAAGCCACGACCCCAAAGACACCCAACAGGACCAGGACCGACCATTTTCCCAACATCTCGTTACCTTTCCGCACCATCTCTGGGGCGAATGTGTGACCTTGTTTCATTGTACCCTGTGGAGCTTTTTTCATGCGATGGAAGTGAACCCTGGGCTCGATAGGGAGCGCTTTGTTTCCGCTCACAGCGGGAAGATGTGACGGGGAGGGAATTTAGACGGATCCCTGGTTCGGGACGCGCGCTTCATCGGAGCACCGGAAATTTTCTCCAGTTTGGTAAAAAGGCTTATTAACTGGTCTCCTGTCCCCGCACGACCGCCCTCGCCGCGCCCTCGCCGCGCCCTCGCCGCGCCCTCGCAAAGCTAGGTCACCCAGTCGACTACGAACCCAGTCGACTACGACCACGATGGAGTCATCGATGTCTGCTTCGCCGACGAATGAAGCCGGGGATCTGGTTCGGGACGTCGACTACACTGGTAGATGATGGAGACGCTTCTCCCACGTTGGATCCTTGTGCCCAGTGAATCGTACTTTCATACTAGGCTCCGTGAAAATTCGTCGCTTTCTTTCGCCGTTCCTGTCTGGCTCGGCACTCTTACTGGCCTCCTCTGTCAACTGCGGAGGTGATACTTCTTCCAGCGACCAAACCGACGCCGGTGGTGCTCGCGGCGATGGCGATGGCGATGGCGATGCTCAGGATGGCGCAGGCGGCGATCCCGGAGAGAACAAGTCTCCTGCGAGTTACTGTCGCAGCGACAAGGATTGTAAGGATGCCGATGAGCTCTGTGATACGGAGCGGAGCGTTTGCGTAGAGTGTGTCACCACAACTGATTGTGGCGAAAATGAGCTTTGCCGTCGCAATGATTGTGTCGAAGTAACGCCCTGCTCAAGTAGCAAGCACTGCGACTTTGACGAAATTTGCTCGAATCAGCTTGGCTACTGCGTAGGCTGCGAGGGGGACAATGACTGTGGCTCGGGCGAGAGCTGTGTCTATTTTTCGTGCTTACCAAGCTGCAGCTCGGACAAGGATTGTGCGTCTGTGGGGATGGTGTGCTTTTCGGAGCACTCGGTCTGTGTTGACTGCGTTCAGGATAGGGACTGCGAAGATGACCAATCCTGCAACGAAGTAGGTGAGTGTGTCGAGCGGGTGTGCGCTGCCTCAGATGTTTTCTGTGACGGGGATCTGCTCGCGAGTTGCGCGGATACGGGCACCGGCTTCCTGGTGATGGAATGTGAGGAAGGTTGTAGTGAAGCGGGCAAGTCTGCTGCATGCGCCGAAGGCGAAGACAATTGCGTCACCGGTGACGAAGGTTGTGCGTGCTATCCGAACAGTTCGTGCAACGGAACTCTAAGTTGTCTCAGCAATTTTTGTGTGGACCAAAGCTCAGGCGGATCCGGCGGCGCGGGCTCTGGCGGCGCGGGCTCTGGCGGCGCGGGTTCTGGTGGAGCGGGCTCTGGCGGCGCAGGTTCTGGCGGCACGGGCTCAGGCGGTGCGGGCTCAGGTGGCACCGGGTCTGGCGCAAATTGCGTCACCATCACTTCGGCAACTCCGATCGAGAGCACTCGCTACCCAGCTTCCCCGCCCTACACTCAGAGCATTTCCGACGGCCTCAGCACCATCAATGCGATCCGTTACGACTGGGTGGGATGGTTTTCCTACGATGTGACTTTTCCGGTAACCGGTTTCTATACGATCTCCGTGCGGGTTGCGGATGATGGCTACCTCGTTGGCACAGACAATGAGGCCTACAATTCCTTTTCTGTCTCAGTGAGCGGAACAGAGCGACTTTTCTTCGACGGCATGGTCGACACCTACGAGGATGGAGCGTCGCCTCAAGGCGATATGGCCTTTCACAATGTGACAAGTGCGAGCTTTGCTGTCACGGCGGGAACCAGTCTCGTTCGGCTAGACAACATCGTGGACAAGTTTGAGCAGGACTCAATAGATCTCTACCTCGCCTACATCGAGATCTGTCCGGTTGAATGAGCCCCCCGTCCAGAACAAGTTGTCAAGATAACTTGACAACTTGTTCCCCAGACTGGGGCACCTGAGAGGCGTTTAGAGTTCCTTTTGAGCTGCGGCCTTCTTTTCAGAGGCAGCCTTGGTCTTGTCGGCGGCCTTTTGTGACTTCTCTTCGGCAGCTTTGGCAGCTTTCTCCGCTTCACTGGCAGTCTTGCGAGCGGCGTCTGCGTCGGCCTTGGCGTCGTCTGCCTTCTTTCGGTCGGCCTTGGCCCGCTCCTCCGCCTTGGCGGCAGCTGCGTCGGCCCATTTGGCGGAGTCTTCAGCCTGCTTTGCCTTGATCTCTGCGCTCTTCGCTGCCTGCTGAGCCTTCCATAGCTCACTCTTGGCTGCTGCCTCCTCTTTCTTAGCCTCGTCCTCTTCGGCCTGCGCCTTCTTGTAGGCCTCTTGCTTTGCTTCAGGAGTGTCCGCTTTCTTGGCAGGCTCTTTCTTGGCCGGTTCCGATTTAGCCGGTTCTTTCTTAGCAGCGGGCTTAGCTGGTTCTTTCTCGGCGGGCTTAGCTGGTTCCGACTTAGCCGGTTCTTTCTTAGCAGCGGGCTTAGCCGGTTCTTTTCCGGCCGGTTCCTTCTTGGCGGCAGACTTTGTCGACTCTTGATCCTTGCCACTGCTCTTGTCCGCCGACTTTTGGGAGCTGTCGGTCGCTTTGTCGTCTGTCTTTGAAGCAGGAGCCTTTTGGGTCGCTTTGTCGTCTGTCTTTGAAGCAGGAGCCTTTTGGGTCGCTTTGTCGGGCGTCTTATCCTCCGCAGCGCCGGCGGGAACGCACACAGAAAAAGCGAGTGCCGCGCACAGAACGCGGAGGGACACATGGGTATGAGAGCGCCGCACGGTCCGAGAAGGAGTAGAGGCAGAGGAAACTGAGGTGTGGGTGTTTGAGTGATTCATGGGAGAGATCCTTCTTCGGTCGTGTAGGTTCAAGGGGGCGAAAAAAAGAAACACGACGGTATCCGTAGGGGACCGCCTTCTTCTTCCCGCCTCACGCTGAGTTCACCTTAGCGAAGACCTGCGCGGTTCCGAAGTCTCTGAATCATTGACTAAAGATTCTAGGGTTTTACCGGGCGTCTTTTCCTCGTTTGAGTGCGGACTCTTATCGAAAGAGGAACGGAGCTATAGTGAGAGGATGCTCGGTCGGGCCGTTTGCGGGAGGGAGCGCGTCTCAGGAGGGCTCTTGGGAGCGCTCAGTGCTTTCACTCTTGCGTTACTTGGTTGTCAGACGAGTGCGCCGGCTGCCGAGTCCCCGGCGCCTTCGGCGCCCGGCGAGGATCAGAGTACCGAAGAGAGTACGGAGGAATCCCCAGTCCCCGTTCAGACGAAGGCTCGGCCGACGCCGGAGCGCCAAGGCCCGGAGGATTGCCAAGTACTCTTGCGAGTGGATCTGATGAGAAGAGACGACATGGTCACTCTGCGAGCCGTTGCGCGAAATCTGACTCGCGAGATCCTGAAATTCGATCTGCCTGAGAAATGTCCGGCGGGTTTGATTGATTTCGAGGGATTGGGATCTGGTTACGACTACTACCAAACCTGTAACAAGGGGGCTTGTGTGGGTTTCCCCGAGATCCGCAGCGTTCAGATCGGCCCGGGTCAGGAGCACCCTCTTGCGTCCACGTATGTCAGCCTGGCGGGTCAGGCTCCCTGTACGAAACCCCTTTCCGGAACCGAATTCGAGATTCGCGCTCTTGCGCCGGAAACGAACGTGACCTTCTGCACCGAGTCCGCCCTCTTGGAGCTTCCGGCGCCCCTGACGGAAAGAGAGAGGGCGGAAAGAGGGAGGGACCCGTACTTCTGCGAGAAGTCTTCGGAGTGTGTCCTCTCTTGCCCCGATCGAGCGGGATGCTGCGGTAACCCTTGTGGATGTCGTCATGCCATTCACCGAACGCATCAGGCGGCCTATGAAGAGAACTTCGCAGCGTCCTGCCTGAAGCCTCCGTGTCCGGCCTATGGATGCGCGTACCAGCCGGCCTTCTCTGCGGTGTGCCATGAGAACCGGTGCATCGGGGCGGATACCGTGGGTGCGTTTTAGCTACCTTGTCGATTTTTTACGAACACGACCAAGGGGAACCAGGTCCCGTTGGCGAACATCCCATGGGCAAATCCGCCGCTCAGGAGGAGCCCATGGGGTAAGAAATAGACGTTGAGGGTGTGCCGCTCCATTTGCAGAGAAGACAGATCGATTGTGCGATCTTTCACGAGACCGAGGGCAGCCTGGGCGAGGCGCCCGGGCTCCACCCAGCTGGAACGTCCCTCGAACCACTCAGCGCCCCCATACCCCGCTTCGACACGGACGAAGGACGCACGGCCGGCGCAATCACCTGTGCACACCCACGCCTGAGTGCGCCTTCCATCTTCCCAGCGTTCGACTTTCCCACATTCTTTGCGCTTTTCGGGCGAGCAAAACTCGTCGGTTTCGGTCGTTGTGCGGAAGGACTCCGCCGTCCACCTCTCCCTGAGACGAACATGAAGGGGGATCCGACCGATTTCACTCAAGACGAGGGGAGAGCTTTGTGGGGTGAAATCGGGGCCAGGGCTGAGTTGAAGAGGTTTCGGCGGGAGGGTCAATTCGCTCAGGAGCGTTCGCTGCCAGACCGTGAGTCGGGAGAGATACCTCCTGACCACAACAGAGGTGCTTTCTCCGTCGGAGCCTTCCTCCTTCATGAGCAGCGTGCTTACTTTCTTTGAACACTCAGGGGTGCGCCGTTTGCTACAATGGAGCTTGGCGAGTTCGCCGAAGCGGCCGGGCAGCTCTCTCAGAAACAGCCGCTTGAATTGTGGGGCTTCGGTGTCGAGTACGTAGACCACGCAGGGTTCGTACTGACAGGTCTCCTGGACGGAACTTTCTAGCAAGAGCGCGTACCTCCCCTTCTGAGCGCTGCCGAGGAAGGTCGCGGTGATCCCTCCGTCCACGGTGGCGCTCGCGGAGGTCGGAAGCGAGGCCACCAGCGCGCCCAGGCAGGACCAACCCAGGCAGAACCAAAGAGAAGAGCGTGTCACCTCCTCCCTATACCAGCGCATTGGACGTGCGTATTCCCTTCTACCACTCTTGCTACTGCGCTTCCCTCAAGCGAAAGTGAGGCGGGGCATGGTCACTCTTTCGGTTCTTGGCGCGGTGGTTGCGATTTCGGTCGCCCCTTCCAAGGCACCGATGAACGACTCGGAACCTCCTTTGGACGCGCCGAACTTGGAGGGTCAGACTCCCTCCGGTGCGGCGCCGGGGCCCCGGGACGCGGCCCTGGTTCCTGTCACTGCAAGTCAGGGTGAGGAAGCGCAAAAGGCCCTCATTCTGAGCTGTGACGAGGCCTTGGGTAGGGGAAGCTGTGTCCCTTTTCAGGCGGGTGCACCGGAACCTTTCTGGGCCGAAGTTTCGTTCGAGCCGGACGCAGCTCGTGTGACCTTGCGTGAGTCAGAGAGGCGGAACGAGCCTTTTGTTTCCGAAAGGACCCTCAGTTTTTCTGAGGCGGATGGACGCGCGCAGAGGCAGAGGGCAGCCGGACTTCTCGTCGCGGCCATGACTGCCGCAGCTCAGCTCGCGCGGAGCTCCGAAGATCAGGCGTCGCAGGTGGAAGAGCCGGACGAACTCCCTCAGGCGCCCTTGGCGGAGGAGCTGCCGCCCAAGGATTTGGCGCAGCCACAGCGAAAGAACTCCACCTTTTCCGTCGAGGGCGCCTTCGTCGCTTCCCCTTTCGTGGGCGCGAGTGACTGGGGTTTCGGGGGCTTTCTGGGGCTTGGGTTCTGGCCGAGAAACTCCTTTGCACTCGCTGCTGAGGCAAGATTCGCACGCGCGGCGGGTTCGGACCTTTCTGCGGATGCGTATTCCGCGGCGCTCGGCGCGATTGTTGTCGTGGGAAGGCGTGACGCCGTCGTGGTTCTCTGTTTTCATCCGCAAGCGGTGTTTGAATCCACGCGCGTTTTTGAGGTCGTGCCGGAAGGTGGATCGCAGTTTGCAAGTCGCGGAGGGGGACGCATCGGCTTGAGTTTGGCTTGGGGCGGTCATGCGCTCGCGCCGTTCTTGGGGGTCTATGGGACCGCACTAGCGCCGACTCTTACGGTGAAACAAGACGGCGAACTGCTCCGGACCTTCCCGCCGGTCACGCTGAGTTTGGCTCTCGGTTTGCGCATAGAACCCTGAATGATCTCAATGGGTTGACCGGTTAGTCAGGAACTTTTGCTATTGTGGTGCATGGAAACGTCTGGAGCGAGCGACCATCCCCTCTAGACCGGCTATGAGTATGTCATCCCCTCACCTCGAACCCAAGGCAGCGCCCCCCGCGTCGGAGCTCTGGGATGATGCTCGTCTGCTCGAAGGGCTCTACGCAGGCGAGCGTGCTGCGGCTGGTCAACTCTACGATCAACTGCGGACGCCGATTGATCGTGCTTTGCGTCGTGTTCTTCATCAACGCGGCCCCGATTTCGAGGACCTGGTTCAGATCACCTTTGAAAGGCTGCTCCGCAGCCTGGCGGAAGGACGCTTTGAGGGAAGGAGCAGCCTGAAGACCTTTGCGTCGGCGATCGCCTCCCATGTAGCCCTTGACGCCCTGCGTCGGAGGCAGCGCGAAAGGCTCCGGATGGGGCACCTTCCCGACGAAGAAACCCTCCCTCTGGCGACTCATACGGATCGGAGGATGGAATCGCTCACCGAGCTTCGACGTGTTCAAGCCATCCTGCTCGATATGAAACCTGACCTTGCGGAAACTCTCATCCTTCACGACGTGCTCGGACACAAAGTAAGTGAGATTGGAGATCTCCGTGGAACCTCAGAAAGCGCTGCGCAATCTCGGCTCTACAGGGCTCGTATGGAACTCAAGCGCCGCGCTCTTCGACCCCTCAGTGGAGGAAAGTCATGACTGAACTCGACCCCAAGATACCCCCGATTCTTCAGGCGCTGAGGGCCGGTCCTGTCGGCGTTTCTTCGCCAGACGAGATCACTCGTGCTCGCGCAGATATGATGCCCTGGCTAGAGGAGCAAGTCCTTCAGCTTCCGCAAAAACGGGCAGCGTATCTTGCACAGCGTTCGCGTCGACGGCGCATGGTGGCGGGTGGTTTTTTCGCAGCCGCAGCCGCGGTTCTCCTTGCGGTTTCGCTGGGTGCCTTCGAAAGCGGAAGGCAGGACTCGATGGTCGCTTCCCAGAACACGGAGCCCCCACCGCCTGCCTTTGCGACACTTGTTTCGGGCAAGGTCATGAGTGGGAGCGTGGATGTTCTCGCCGGTTCACGGCTGGGTCTTTCGAGTCGCGTGCAGACGGGCGCGGAGCAGGGCGCGGAGCTTCAAGCCAGTAGTGGCTATGATGTGACTCTCGCACCTTCTTCGGATGTGGTTTTTCTCCCGGAAGAGCGCGTTTTGGGGGGAGTAGATAGGCGCCTACGTCTTCATGAGGGCAGCGTCACGCTCGCTGTGGCCCCTTTGCCCAAGGGTTCGACCCTTTCCGTCATTACAGAAGACGTGGTTGTGACCGTGGTGGGCACGCAATTCAGTGTGCAACATCAGCCGGGCTCCGGGTCCTGTGTGCGCGTGACCGAGGGTAAGGTCCGTGTGGAGCGACAAGCAGTGACGAAAGTGCTCAGCGCTGGGGAGTCATGGGGATGTGAAGCGGTCAGCGTCCCGGTCTTCGAAAAGACGAGCAAGAGCCGGTCCAGTGCAGGACAGGCAAAACGCCTCGTGACGACCTTGGACAAAGAGAGTGCGCTCTTGTCTCAGGGGCTCTCCTTCGAAAGAAAGGGAGAGACAAAGCAGGCGCTCCGCGCCTACCAAGAATTGATTCGGCGCTATCCTGAGTCTGGGTTCATTCAGGATGCTCGGGCGGGAGTTCAGCGTATTTCTTCGGGAGCGGTGTCAAAGGGAGGGCAGTGATTGAAGGGAGGGCAGTGATTGAAGGGGAGGCAGTGATTGAAGGGAGGGCAGATCGTCGTTCGGGACCTCGGCCGTGGGCGCCGCTGCTCACCGTCGTCGCTTCTTTCTTCGTTTGCGTGTCGCTCATCGGCTGTGATGAAGTCGTCCTCGACTTTGAATCTCAAAGCAGACTTCCAAGCGTCGAGGAGGAGGGCGAAGGGGGAGCCCCGCCTGCCCCCGAGCCGCCCATTTCACCAGAACTCCTCGTGACGGGGGAGTTGAATCTCAGCACCGCGTCTTCTGGTGATCGTTCCTGTGGGGACGCTGTTTCCTATTCTGTTCTTTCGGGAGTGGGCGCACGGCTCACTCTGGCCGTAGCGCCGGCCGCAGGTTGTCTAGAGCCCGGCGACGAGGTGCTTTTGATTCAAATGCAGGCCGTTTCCGATCCGGTGGATCGGGTGGGTCAGCATGAACTTTTGCGTGTGCAGTCTCTCGCGAGCGACGCGATCGAACTCGTTTCTCGACCCTTGACCCCTTACGGCCAAGGGTCGAAAGATCATTGGAACTCCGAGGAAGGTCAGGTTTTCCTGCAAAGGGTCCCGAACTACACACGCTTGATGGTGGAAAGCGGAGCCGTCCTCACCGCGTCTGGGTGGGGAGAAGGAGGAACGGGAACCCTCGTCGTGCGCGTGCTCGGAGACGCGCAGATTGATGGAGCCGTCAGTATGAACGGTGCCGGGTATCGCGGTGGCGCCGAGCGACCTGAACCGCTTCAGCACGGTCTGTCTGGAGAGTCGATTGGAGGAATGGGAATCGAGTCGACGGAGAGCAATCTGGGCGGAGGCGGTGGAGGCCTTGGAGATCAAGAGACGTCGGGCTGCGTCCAGGATGGCAATGCAGGAGGTGGCGGAGGACATAGGGATGCTGGGGGAGACGCTGTTTTAGCCGACATTTGCGGAGGTGAGGGACGCGGGCGGGGTGGGGGCGCCTATGCTGAGGCAGGTCGCTTGTTTCTGGGCTCTGGTGGCGGGAGTGGGGGCGTGGACAACGTACGGGTGGACAACCCCCCGGGAGCCCCCGGAGGGAACGGCGGCGGGATCGTTTGGATCCTCGCTCAGTCCGTCAGTGGCACGGGAGTGATTGAGAGTCGGGGTGAAAACGGCGTGGGCGATGAACCCGGGCTCGAATGCGTGGCAGGTGGGAGCCAAACTCAATGTTACGATCACTCAGGTCCCGGAGGTGGAGGCGCAGGAGGATCCATTCGCCTGAGCGCCGCTCAAGTTTCTGGGGTTCACCTTGACGTCGCGGGCGGGATGGGGGGCAACGGTTATGACTCCGCGGGCGGCGACGGCGGTCCTGGCTCCCCCGGAGTCATCCTGCGTTGAACACCTCTCGTCTCGTGGGTCGAAGGCGTCAGTCTGAGGTTCCTGTGCCGTGGACGAGTCCGCGCCGTGCTTCGAGCTCTCGGCGAATTTCGAGGCAGCGCGCTTCGTCGAGGGGATAGTAACGGATCAGCCAAATCATCGCTCCGGCCATGACGATGGGGAAGAACACAAACAAGGCTCTCATCGTGGTGAGGGTGCTTTGAGCTTGCTGCGGGAGGGACACGTCAAATCCCGAGACGTCGAGGATCAACCCCGCTAAAACCACGGACAGCGCAAAACCCAATTTTTCGATCCAACCCATGATGGCAGAAAAACTCCCTTCTCTGCGCTTTCCGGTCAAAAGCTCATCCTCGTCGATCACGTCCGTCTGCATCGACGGCAGGATGATCCAAATGGCGGTCACGGCTGGTCCCACCATCGCCGCGCTGATCACCTGCCAGTACGGATGATCCGGCGTCACCAAGAACCACTGGGACAGGGTGGCCAGAAGGAAGAAGTAGGAGTTGATGTAGAGGGCCCGGATCTTCCCAAATTTTTTGGACAGCCAGGCGAAGAGCGGGACCGTCGCTGCCGCTAGGCCCATGCCCACGAGGCCACCGGTTCCGGCCACAAGCCCGGCCTCCGTCTTGTCGCCAGCAAACACGTAGTAGACGCTGACGTAGAATCCGAGCGTGCCGACGGTCTGCATGCCGAGCGTCATGAGCAGCTTCATGCTCACCAGGACGACGAAGAGTCGGTTTCTCACCGTCACTTTGAAACCCTCCCAGAACGCCATGGGCTCCTGGCGCGACGCCTGCTCGTAGAAAGGCTCCTTCATTTTCAGCATCGGAATCACACCAAAGGTAAAAAACGCGAGCGCTGTGAGGATGGAAAGCCAACGCACCCCCTCCAGTTCGTCCTTGAATTGCGGGAGCGTGACGAACCAGGCCAAATAGTTGAGCGGCGCCGTGACGACGGTAAAGACAAGCGAGCGCAGAGCGATGACGTTGGTTCGCTCATGAGTGTCCGGCGTCATTTCGGCGACAATGCTGAAATATGGCACGGTATAGACCGTCAGGGCCGTGTAGTAGATGAGGCCCATCACGATGAAGAACGCCATCTGCATGCTCGTCTCCCAGTCCCGGGACATGAACCACATGAGCGGGAACGAAAGGCCGCAAAGCACGCCTCCTACCACCATGAAGGGGCGCCTTCTCCCCCATTTCGAGCGGTAGTTGTCCGACAAATTACCGAAGTAGGGATCTGTGAATCCGTCCCAGATCCGGAAGATGGCCATTGCCAAACCCACCAGGGTTGGACTGATCCCCAGGCCCATGTTGAGGACGACCTGAGCGATGCGATCGATGATCTGCATTCCGGGGATCAGGGCAATCGCTGGGATCGAGTAGAGGATCTTCTGACTGAGCGCGACGCGATCTGCTTGAGGGATCTCGTAGGATTTGGATGCTTGGTCTGACAAGGGACGCCTTTGCTGAGGCGCTGATCTCGGGCGCCTATGAGGGTGCCATGAGATCAGATTTTATCGGACCACACAGTATAGATGCCATTTGAACTGGAGCACCCTCATCGTGACCGCCTCGGAGTGCCAATTTTGCGCTTTCTAAGAGTGCGCTTTGACGAGGGCGACAACCTGTTCCGCCACGGTCTCGCTCGCCGTGAGACCAGCCTGTGCACCTCGGTTTGGAGTGCGAAGGCAGCTCAGACGAGGGCGAGAGCGTCGCCCTCGTCCACTTGCTGACTCGTCAGACCAAAGCGCCGCTCCACCCCGCGATAGTCGTCGATGGCCCGGCGAAAATGCTCCTGACGAAACTCAGGCCACATGAGATCGAGAAAAGCTAGCTCTGCGTAGGCAGCTTCAAACAAGAGAAAATCACTGATGCGACTTTCTCCCCCGGTGCGGATGAGCAAGTCCACATTGGGCAAGTGTTGAGTGGACAGGGCTTCGCGCAGGGAATTCACCGTGATCTCTTGCGCGGACATTTCACCGCGACTCACGCGCTCGGCCAGCCGGCGTGCCGCCTCAGCGAGATCTTGTCGGCCTCCGTAGGAGAGTGCCAAGCTGAGCGTCGTGCCCGTCAGGTGTGCCGTGGCATCGATCAATTGCTCCATCGCGGCGCGCGGTCCCTTGGGGAGAGCGTCGAGGTGTCCGACGACGCGCACACGGATGTTTTGACGGATGAGTTCCGACTGTTCCGATTTGGCAAACCGCGTCAAGAGATGCATGAGTGCCTCCACTTCGAGGCGCGGCCTTTGCCAGTTGTTCACGCTGAATGCGTAGAGGGTCAGAAACTCTATCTCCATCGACGCTGCCGCTTCGAGGGTAGAACGAACGGCGTCGGCTCCTGCAGAGTGTCCTTCCCAACGAACGCACCCGCGCCGCCGCGCCCAGCGACCGTTTCCATCCATGATGATGGCGACGTGTCTGGGCAGGGGAAGGAGGTCCGCTCGGGGCGGGGGAGAAGTGGAAAGCGCTCGACCGGCCACGGACGTAGAGTGGCAGAACCTGCCAGGTTCGTCGTTGGCTTTCCTGTGGAGCTTGTGTGGAGAGTGAGCCAGACCGCTCAGACCGCGGGCAGTCTGAGCTCAAAAGTCACCCGATCCGGCGTCGCTTGGGACACTTCGATCTCACCCCCGTGGGCTTCAGCGATTGCCCTCACGATGGAGAGGCCCAGCCCCGTCCCTCCTTCCTCGCGTCGAGTCGTGACGAAGCGAGAGAAGAGGGATTTCTCGAGGTGGGGCTCAAGAAACCCTTCGTTCTCGGTCATAAAAACGACTTCCTCGGCGCGCACGGTCAAAAGCAGCCTCACCGGACTGCCTTTTGGAGAATGAGTGAGGGCGTTGTCTATCAAGTTGGAAAGTCCACGGCTGAGCCAGAGTCGGTCCCCCTTTGCTTCCGGTTCACCGGAAACTTCCACCCTGATGCGCTCCGCCTCGCTTTTGAACGTGGCCAAGACTTCGTCGAGCAGAGGCGAGAGGAGCACTCGATCGAGGTGCGCGGGGCCTCGTGTCTCCACTTCTGCGAGGCTGAGCAACTGAGCCAGGAGAGTTTCAATGCGCTGAGCAGCCTCGTGAATCCGGCCCACGAAACGCCGTGCCTGTTCTGGTTCTTCCAGGGCGCCTTCCGCCAGCACCTCCGCGCTAGCCCGGATCGCCGCTACGGGATTTTTGAGTTCATGGCTGAGATCGGCGGCGAAGGTTTCGACGAAGGGTCTGCCCTCCAGGCGCCGCCGCATGGTGTCGATGGACCTGACCAGCCTCCCCACCTCCCTGCCCGCTACTCGGAGGGGTAGGCGCGGGCGCTCCCCAGCGCTGACCATTTCGCTGTAGGTGCTCAGTGCTTCAATCGGGGCGGCGATGGTGCGACCGATGTACGCGGCGGCGAGCGCTGCCGCAGCACCGAGAACGAGGGAGATGACGAGTACCGTTGGCGCGAAGTCCGCCAGCATGGCTTCGACGACGATCGTCGGTTTCACGACGCGCACGTACCCGTGTAGCTTTGAATCGACACGCACTTCAGCGTCGATGAAGACGGCACCTGGTTCTTCAGCACGACTCTTGGTCAGGTCGCTCGACAAGGGCGTGCCGGAAGTGGACAGAAGCTCCACTCCCAGAGCGTCCACCTGATCAAGGGCGAAGCTTTGGCGATGCCTCGGGGAGGTCTGTTCGTCGAGGGCACCTGAGAGCACGGAAAAAGAAACTCCGGTTCTCTTCATTTCACTGGCCAGCAAGGCCGCTATGGCGTGCGCTTCATCGTGAGCAGCGGCCAGGGCCAGTCGTTCAGCTCGGGCCTCTACTCGATCGATGACAAGGATTCCGAGCCCGAAGGCGAATGCTCCTATGATGCCGGCGAGGGCGAGAAACACCTGCATGCGGACGGACAGCCCCCGGCGTCGGGACCGAATCAGGCGGACAACGATGAGGGTGAAGAAGAGGATCAGGCCGATGCAAGCGGCCCCGGCGATGAGGAGCCGGATCACCCGCGCAGTTCCTCTTCACGGATCCGATAGCCGACTCCGCGTACCGTTTCTATCCATTCGCCGGACCCTCCCGCTTGGGTCATTTTTCTACGCAGTGCTTTGACGTGGGAATCAATGGTGCGGTCACTCAGAGCGAAGCCGTCACCCCACACTTCGTCGATGATGGTTGAGCGGGAGAAGACTTTGCCCGGGGTAGAGTCGAGGAGCGAGAGCAGGTCAAACTCGACCCGCGTCAGTTCGAGCGGCGCTCCCAGCACGAGGGCCCGACGAGTCTCACCGTTGATGGCAAGGGCGGGCTCGCGGGCGGGAGGAAACTCTGAAGCCTTCGGGGCGTAGTGTCTGCGGAGCACCGCCGTCACTCTCGCGAGAACTTCTCGGGGCGAAAACGGCTTTGTGACGTAGTCGTCGGCGCCCATTTCGAGGGCCCTTACCCGGTCCGCCTCACCGTCTCGACTCGAGAGCACGATGACCGCCGGCGATTTCACGTCGCCTTTGCTGAGCTCTTCGATCAAGTCAAAGCCACTCCCGTCTGGGAGCATGAGGTCCAAAATCAGAAGATCTGGCTCGAAAGAGAGCGCTGTTCGTGCGGCCTTGAGCGAGCCTGCAACGAGCGCCTCGTGGTCCGCCTTCCCCAGGCTGTACGCAAGCGATTCTGCGATCGCTGGTTCGTCTTCAACAACAAGAATTCTAGACACGTTGAACTTGGCCTTCGACCAGTAGATACTCCCCAGTAGATACTCCGCTTCGGAGTGGGATGGTGGAGTTTTAGTGAAACGTGGAAAAAGAGTCACGTTGATGAGGCACGCTCGTGCCGGTGCAGGGCCCCCAGGGGGCACGGACCACGAGCGACCTCTCGATGCACGGGGTGTTCGCACGCTTCCCGTGATGGCGGTGCGCATGGCTGAACGGTTTCTTTGTCCGGAGTGGGTGCTCACGTCCGATGCCAGAAGGACCGTGGAAACGGCGGAGGGCTTGGTGAAAATGTGGCGCCACCCGGTAACGGTGAAGCGGCGTTCTGCACTTTATCTTGCGGAAGCTCGCACTTATCTGGACCTTTTGGCGGAGGTTCCTTGGGAGGTGGAGCATGTGCTCTTGATCGGTCACAACCCGGGGCTCAGCGATCTGGTTTCACAAATCTCAGGCGCGCCGCGCGCGATGCCCACGGCTGGGGTCGCTAGCTTTGAGTATGAGGTGCAGAGGATTTCCGACATTGGGCCCACGGTCCCTGGGCGCTTGACGGACTGGCTTGACCCAGACGTGCCCTAGAACGCTGGGGGAGATCCTGCGTAGGAACTGCCTCGGGGAGGGGCTTGGGGCCGTGGACTCGTCCTGCTTTTCAGCTGCGCTCTGACCAGCTAAGGGATTGTTCATGGCTGTTGACGGTCCTTCCCTGCCGAAAAAGCAAGACGTGGCCCTGGCGCTCTTGCAGAGTGGGACGTCGGTCTACGTCCACCTCGATCCCAGAAGCGATGAGGTGCTCGTTCCTGCGTCATTCAAGAAGCAGCCGCAGCTGGTGCTTCAAGTCGGGCTCAATATGGCGGTGGCGATTCCGGATTTGGATATCGGGGACGACGCGCTCACTTGTACGCTGAGCTTCAATCGGCGGCCCGAGTATTGCCGTGTGCCTTGGAGCGCGATTTTTGGACTCGTCGGGGAGGATCAACGCGGGATGATCTGGCCGGATTCCATACCCAAGGAAGTAGCCGCCCAGGCGGAGGGACGCCCTCAAGCCAAGCGCACGCCCAAGGCCAAACGCCCCAAATTGCGGGTGGCGGAGAAGGCGGCTCCTCAGGGGGCGTCGGGGTCAGGTCCAAGGGGCCTTACGCCGTCTCGGACGTCTTCGGCTAAAGAAGCAGCTACTGAAGTGAGGGAAGGAGCCTCCCCAGCCCTTAAAAAGGAGGCAAATGTTGCAAAAAAGCCCCGGGACTTGCCGCCCTACCTGCGGGTCGTCAAATAGTTCCGCCGGGGTCAGGTATCGCTTGGTGAATGTTCCCGCTTCCGGGCAACCTCATGTAAGGTTTCGTTCGGGTTCGCCCTTCATCGCGATCTCATGGAAAAATGGACGTCGTTTGCGATCGCTGCAAAGCGGAATACGAATTTGACAATGCTCTGATCTCGGAGCGAGGCACCACTGTTCGCTGTACGAATTGCGGCCTGCAGTTCAAGGTGTTTCCCTCCGCGGGGCAGGGTGCGCCCGAAGTGTGGCAGGTCTTTTTCGCTCAGGATCCGCAGGCGGTGAAGCGGTCCTTTGAGTCCGTGACCGATTTGCAGAAGGCCATCGCTCGCGGTGAAGTGACCGCTTCGGATCTGCTGGCCCGGGGAGACGACGAACCGCGACCTCTCTCAGCCATCGTCGAGTTGCAGCCGCTTTTAGGTCAGCCTCAGAGCGAACCCCCGCCGCCGCAACTCGATAAGCCTGACGCCGACGTTTCGAGCTCCCCGCCTGCGCACTCCATGGGGGGTACTGTTCTCGGAATCAAGACCCGACCGGATCCTAGAGGAGGAGAAGAGTCCTCTTCGAAGCCCACTTCCAACGAAGAGGGTGCGGATGATGTAGAGCGGGAGGACGACGGGGACATTTTGGACGCGGTGGTGCCGGCTGCC
>CAYMQT010000111.1:0-16159 GCA_964392575.1 uncultured Polyangiaceae bacterium | reverse complement strand
CCCGACGCGAGCAGTCGTCGCACCCGAATGTTGGTGGGATAGGTTCCGTTGGACATGCGTCCGTTGTTGTTGGCCGTGCGGAAAGCGGCGTACGTGTTACCTCCAGCTGCATCGACCACGTCCATCAGATCGATGTTGACGTTGATGGAGTCGTTCAAAATGAGGCCGTTGTCCCCCGTGTTACGAGCGATCACCGTTCCGACTTCGATGCCATCCACACCGTAGAACTCGACACCGTCTCTTCCCGTGTTTTCTAGGCGCGCGTAATCCAGCCTGACATTCCTCGACTGAGCGCGGTTGAATGAGCCGTTGCTCTGCCGGCTATCGATACGCATCCCGTGACCGCCCGTGCCGTTGATGTGGATGTCGCCGAAATGTAAGTTGCTGACGTTGCGGAAGAACATGCCGTACTGCGCGTACCCCGTCAGATTGTAGTGGGGGATGTCGATGTTCGAAGCGTCCCTGCCGTAGGCCGGAGAGCGGTCGGATCCACTCACGTCGTTGGTCACATGGACGGTGCCGCAGACGTTGAAGACGGTATTGCTATGGATCCGCACCTGCGCCGCGCCGCTGATGTTGCCGCTGGCTTGCACCAAAATCCGGCGCTTGTTGCTCGCGCTTGCGCCTCCACTGCCGAGCGCGTTCGTGAGGGCGTTCACGTACGAGTAGTTGCCCGAGCCGTTGACGGTGTAGCTTCCGTTCGATCCGGCGACGACGTAGTCGTAGCCTGCCGTCGAGCCATTGCAGGGCCAAGCGTCAGCGAGGGTGCTACCGCCACTATTCCCACCGGTTCCACTCGCTCCACCAGAACCAGCTCCACCAGAGCCAGCTCCACCCGAACCGGCGCCCCCGGACCCGGCACCACCCGAACCCGTACCTCCAGTACCGGCGCCCCCAGTGCCCGAGCCGCCGCACCCCAGATCAACCGTCGGCGCGCAGGAGAGCTGTGCAGCAGCCCAGTTTCCGTGGTCATGCCCGTTTCCGTTGCCCCCATCGTTCACGACAAGGCGCAGCGTACTTACGCCACTCACGTTGACATTGACCGCCGTGGCCGCCTGTCCGCCGGTCTTCGTGGGACTTTGGTACAGCATCGCGCCGTCGCCCCACACTTGAAATACGACACTCCCGGATCCATTCGTCTCGTCATCGATGCCCACACTGGCTGAAAACGAGCTACAATCGCCGGCCAGATCAAACCTCACATCCGACGCGGCATGCACCCCAAGACCGTGAGGGTAGGTGACGCCGTTGATGGAAAGTGTGCGTCCATCATTCGCAGCGTTTTCACCATTGCTCTGATCGTATTCAACAGGCCCCCAACCATTGGTTGCGCTCGTCGGGCACCAATCACTGACCTGGGTCATCGTGTCGGAGCTGTTCCCGGAACCGCCGCTGCCCGAAGTTCCGCCGCTGCCCGTCGGTTCACCGACGCAAAGACCAGAAGTACAGGTTTGTCCCGATTGACACGGAGCGTCACACCCGCCGCAGTGCTGGATGTCGGACGTGGTGTCCGTGCAAGTGCCTCCACAAACCTCACCGCCGACGCAGCCACAAGTGCCGGCACCACACGCCTGTCCCGCCCCGCACGCGATGTTACAGCCTCCGCAATGAAGCGGGCTCGTGTTTGAGTCCACACAGGCGCCGTCGCACACCGAGAGTCCCTCCGGGCAACCCTGGGCCGCCGGAATACACGCACCCGCCGAGCAAAGCTCCTCGGTCGAACACGCAACTCCACACGCGCCGCAACTGGTCCCCGTCGCGTTCAAATCGACACAGCCTTCCGTGCACGCGGTCAAACCCGCCTGACATTGACACGCTGCTCCGTCGCACAATTGCCCTGCGGAACACGTAACTCCGCACGCCCCGCAGCTCGTCAGGGAACTCAAACTCGCGCACACACCGCCACAAAGAGCTTGGCCGAACCCGCACGCGCCAGCATCTCCATCTCCGAAGGCCCCGTCCCCGTCCCCGTCTTCGCCAGGACCCCCTGGGGCTGAATCTCCACAGCTAACAGAAAAAAACAGCAAAGTTGCAAAAAGAAGACTGAGACGTGCGCGCATGGTGTTTGGTTGCGCGTCGAACGCGCCATCAATCAAAAGACCGATCAAATTTGCGGGCAGTCATAGGAGCGCCGCCCGAAGGACCACCACTTCATGCTCGGGAGGCTCCTTTCGATCACAAGGACTTTAAGCGCTTGGAATGAGGGACACACTCTCCAGGTTTCCGGTTCGCCAAGCTTCGAGCCTGCGGACAAGACCCGGGCTTCGCATCAGACCGGCGGGCATGACCAGATCGGACTTGTGCATGAGTTGTCGGCCCTGTGTACCGAGAACTTCCACATCTTTGCGACGGGCCACGACGACCTCATTCGTTCCGCGGTAGACGGTCATGAACCGTACGACCTCGGTCTTCTTGACTTCCAAACGCTTACCAAACGCGGGCTTGCAGATCAGCTTCTCTTCATAGACGTCGATGCCCACCCGTCCCGGTTGCAAGAAGCGGAGAGAATACAGTCCGCGATAGATGACGAAGGGTGCCAGGATCCAGACGAGCCGGACGAAGACTCCTGCGACAAGGACGATGAGCAGGAAGATCAACGAGAACCACGCCGCGCGCGTGTGCCAAACACGGCTGGGTTCGAGGACGAGGAGGGGAGGGGACATGACGGAGTTCGGCGAGGACGGCCTGGCCTAGATCCTATCCGAGCGCTCATTCATGCGACAGCCCCCTAAGGACGTCAATTCGTCGGAATCGCAGCTAGCGAACCGTAATGCGGCTAGCGAACAACAATGTCGCCAGCAAGAACGCCGCATTCTTTGAAGTCGAGGGTGGTCTCGATGCGGAAGTTGGAGCCCGTGGGGTTACGCTCGGCGTGAAAGAGGTCAAGGTTGTAGACCGTTCCGATTTCCATGCCGGTCAGGGCGGCGTGGGCGTTGATGTCGACGCTCTTGCTAAACTGACTGTGGACGCCGCCGAGATCCACGGCGAGCACGTCATTGATGAAGATGAACACGTCATCGTCACCGGTAAAGATGAACGTTTCGCCGCCCTTGTACTCGAAGGCGGTGTGGATCTCCGTCGTAAAGCCGAAATTCCTCTGAACTTGGTCGTTGTCCTGTCCTGAGGTCGTGCCGACGCCTTCGAGCGGAAAGAAGCGAGACGAATCGAAGATGAACACATCACCGACGGGCGTGAGCCAAAAATCCACGACATAGGGCACGTTACCCCCGGCGCCGTTTTCGAACCAGTCTGCGAGCGCGGTGGCCACCGCCGACGGCGCACTCGGTACGGGCTTTCTGTTTTCACCCAAGGTACTCAAAACGAGTCCGGCATCGATTCCATCTCCGTTCGCGTCGCCGCCAAAGTCCGGATGGGAATGATCGAAATCCCGCACGATACCTCTGAGAACGTTGCGACAGGAGTTTTCTGTCTCAAGAACAGTCTCGCTGACCAGGCCGACGCGCAAGAAGCCACCTGCGGGCGAAAAACACTGACCGCCCGGGAGCTGAGAACACTCCCATGTTTGAGGCATGGCGGTATTCGCAGTAAAGCCGGCGGGGAGGGTCGTCTCCAGCATGGCCGGAGGAAGGCCTCCTCCTCCTCCGCCCGTTGCGTCGAGGATGATGTCACCGTCACCGTCACCGTCTCCGTGGGCAGCCCCACTTCCGTCTGCATCCGAGCCGTCGCCCTCATTGGAGGTAGGCGCCGTGCATGCGGAGGCTACAGCGGCAGCGGTGAAAAGGAGTAAACTATGAGTAAAAGAGGAGTAAGGGTTCACGCTTTGATCAAAGCATAAGTTTTGAGGGAAGGCCCGAAGGCGGACTCCTTTCCCTTCATTTTGCGCCTCTGAGAGTGTCTACCACACCTCCCTACCTGGCCCGGATCCGAGGCCGTGAGCGCACAAGTGTCCGCGGTCATCTGTCCGAATGCGCAAAGGCCCTTCTATCTTCGCTCTCTCAGTCGCACCGTCACGGACAGTTGCGCGAGCGATTGCGAGCGCCATAGTAGCTTTGCTTCCAGGGGTGGATGACAGCCTTGATATACCAGATTGACAAAAAAACTAGTTGGAATGAGCGCGCCCACGATGCTTCGTGGCTATTGCCTGGAACACAACCTCACGTATGCCGAGCTTGCAGAAATGCTTGGACTCGTGGCGCAGACGGTGGCTCAGTGGGGCGCCGGAATCAGTCGTCCAAACTTGCTCGCACAGCATATATTGCAGGAAGTGACTGGCATTTCCCTGGACGCATGGCTTACGGCGGACGAGCGCCGGCAAGTGCGCGCGGCGCGTGAACGGCGCGATGCACACTTGCTTTCGAGTCATTTGCGATGAGCCGAAAGGGCTCGAAGTCCCCACAGCTGCCCTCCTGGATACTGCCTCTCGCGTGGCTTTTATTCAGCGGAGCTTTGCTGCTCCTGATGGCTCTCCTTGGCTATGAACTGGCCAGGTAGGGCGTTTGCTCAGGATCCAAAGTCACAGCAGCATGCAGTCATCACAGCCGTCCGTGTCGTCATCGTTCATGTCGTCGCATTGTTCGCCTGCGGTCACGTTGACGTATCCGTCTCCGCAGACGCTGAGGGTGCAGCGATGGGCCGTGTTGTTGGGAGAATAGTTGCAGGCGGCGGTTTCGATCCCAGAGGTGTCACATTGTTCTCCCGCTGCCGCGTTTCTGTAGCCGTCTCCGCACACCGAGAGCCGGCAGGCGTACACAGTGCTGCCCCCGACGTCGTTGCACGTGGCGGTGTTGCCCGTAATGCCGTTCGGGTCGCATTGCTCCCCGGAAGCCACGTTCACGTACCCGTCCCCGCAGGACGTGAGGGTGCAGCGGTGCGAGGAGGGAGAGGCGGAATAGTTGCAGGCGGCGGTTTCCTGCGCTCCGGAATCACATTGTTCTCCCGCCTCCCCGTTGACGTGGAAATCCCCACAGACGGCTAACGTACACTTTGCGAAGGAGGTGCCGCCCACGTCGTTGCAGTCGGGCGTGTCTCCGAGGGCGCCGTCCTCATCGCAGGTCTCTCCCGCAGACGTGTTGACATAGCCATCGCCGCACACTGCGTTGGTGCAGCGGTGATTCGGGTCAGTGGCTGAATAGTTGCAAAAGGGCGTTTCCACGCCAGAGCTATCGCACTCTTCGTGCGCTGCCGCGTTTCTGTAGCCGTCACCGCAAACGGGCAGGGTGCAGCCCTGATCCGCGGAGCCCCCGGCCCAGTCACAAGTTTCGGTGTCGACATCGGTTTCGCAAACTTCGTTGTCGTTCTTGTAGCCGTCGCCGCACCTCCGAAGGGTGCAACGATGAGCGGGATCGCCGCCTGCGTAGTTGCAGGTGGTAGAGTCTGCCGTTCCATCATCGCACTGCTCACCGGCATTGCTGAGGCCGTTTCCGCAGCTTCCGTCGTTTTTACAGTCGGCGCCGCAGCCGTCTCCATCCACGTTGTTTCCGTCGTCGCAGATCTCACCGGGATCGAGCTTGAAGTTGCCACAGCCCTCAGAAGCCGTGCAGTCATTGCGACACCCTCCGGTAGCCCCGGCATCGTCGCAAACTTCTCCGGCGGCCTGATTGACCTTGCCGTCACCGCACACAGACCAGGTACAATCAGAGTTGCACACGTCCGATTCGAAAACGCCGACTCCTGGATCGCACTCTTCCGTCTCGGTATTGGTGTGTCCGTCCCCGCACACGACAGGCGTGCAGTCGGAGTCACAAGTCACGGAGTCAAGGGCGAGGGGTGGGTCGGATGTGTCGAGAACCCCCGGGTCACAGATCTCACCAGCGGAAGCATTGAGGACTCCGTCGCCGCAGATGCTGAGCGTGCAATTCGCGTTGCAAGTGTCTGATTCGCCGCCCGTATCACAGAGTTCGAAGGCGGCGGAGTTGGTGTAGTTGTCCCCACAGAAGGAAACCTGGCACTCGCGGGTACACGTCGGCGTATCGACAGGAGTTCCCGTCGTCGATTCGTCACATTGCTCATGTGCGTCGGTGGTCCCGTTCCCACAGTTCAGGGTGGATTTGCAGCTGGCGCTGCAGTTGTCGCCGTCCTCGGTGTTGCCGTCGTCGCAAAGCTCACCCACAGCGACATCCAAGATGTCGTTGCCGCAAACCTCCGTCGAGCGGCAGTTGGCGCTACAGCCGTCGCCGTCGGTCGTGTTGCCGTCGTCGCAGGCCTCTCCGGCCTCCACATCGCGTGTGTTGTTGCCGCACGTTTCATTGGAACGGCAATCGCTGCGGCAACCGTCATTGCTCACATTGTTGCCGTCATCGCACACTTCGCCTGCGGCCACATCCAAGATTTTGTTCCCACACGCTTCCTTGGATCTACAGTTGGCGCTACAGCCGTCACCGTCTTCGTTGTTGCCGTCGTCGCACACCTCACCGGCAACCATATCGAGGGTTCCGTTGCCGCAGGTCTCGGCGCTCTGACAGTTAGCGCTACAGCCGTCGCCGTCTTCGTTGTTTCCGTCGTCGCACACTTCGATCGCGTCAACGATGTTATTTCCGCAAGATTCCGCGGACTTGCAGTTGGCGCTACAGCCATCGCCGTCTTCGGTGTTTCCGTCGTCACACACCTCAGAGGGATCGCGGAAACCATTGCCGCAGGTCTCGTTGGAGTTGCAGAGCGAGCCGCAGCCGTCGCCGTCTTCGGTGTTGCCGTCGTCACACACCTCACCGGCAGCGAGGTCTACTACGCCGTTGCCGCAGCGCTCGGTAGATTTGCAGTTGGCACTACAGCCATCTCCGTCCCGGTTGTTGCCGTCATCGCAAACTTCGTCTCGGTCGAGAATGCCATTGCCGCACTGCTCCTCTGATTTGCAGTCCGCGCTACAACCGTCTCCGTCTTTGGCATTGCCGTCGTCGCAAACTTCTCCCACGAGTTCATCCACGAATCCGTTGCCACAAGCCTCGGTCGAGCGACAATCGGAGCTACAACCGTCTCCGTCTTTTGCGTTGCCGTCATCGCAGACTTCACCCTCGTCGAGTTCTCCGTTTCCGCAGTCGTCCTTGATACAGGCCAAACCGTCCTGAGAACACCGGGTGCCGCTGGGGCAGACGAGGCCGGAACTGCATTCTTCCGTCCCCGTCTTGCTACAGGCCCAAGTGCTCAGGGAAAGCGCAAAAAGGAAGACGGCGGCAAGTTTGCGGAGAGTCTGCATCAGAAGGTGCCTCCGGTGGAGAAACCGGCGAAAGCGGGCGAAAAAACGGGGGTAAAGGAGAGGCGGTCTTTGGTCGCCGGATCGACTCTGTGGGCGATCTGACGGTTCATGTACAGGAGCACGGCTCCGGTCAGGGCCGCGGCACCCCCGACGGACATGGACACGGCACCCGCGACTTGAAGGCGGTAGCCCGCGTCGGCAGAACCTTCAATGGTACCAGGAGCGCAGCCTGTGTCCGGGCACTCCTCCTCCACACGCTTGTCGTAGGCCGCTACCTTGGCCACTCCCACGCCGTAGAGGGTGCCTCCGGTGGCCAAAACAGCCACGCCTGACAAGGTAGTAATGATCGGTCCCCACACATCCCAACGCCGTGAGTACTCAATCCAGTCTTCAGGCTTGTACAGCTTGAGGTGTACCGTCTCTCTCTGGCCTGGAACGAGGTTGAAAGACTTTTCAGTCGGTTCGTAGCCGAGGGCCGTCGCTCGCACCGTGTGAGTTCCGGGGCGCTCGAATCCTTCATGGCTGCCCGGTGCTTTGAAAATACTCTTTCCGTCGAGAAACACTTCCGCGCTGTTATGCTTTGACTCAACGGTGAGCCAGGCGAGTTGCTTTTCGACGAGGAGTAGGTACTGCTCCACTCGTTTCGCCTTGTCGGCGCCGAGGGATTTTTCACCGTACTTCAGCGAAGCAATCAAATGCTCGCGCAGCTTGAGAGGCTGATCCAGGTTGAGGAGCGCCAGGGCGAGATTGTAGTGAATTCCTGGATGATCCCAGAGCGCGAGCGCCGCCTCGTACTTCGCCGCGGCCTGAGAAAACAAGGAGTCCCTCACCAAGGCATTGCCCGCCTGGAAAAGCTCCCGTGCCTCCGCTTGCTGCTCCTTACTGACGGTGGTGCGCCAAGAGTCATCGCCACCCGCAACAGACTCGGCCGAAATGTCGACGTCGCCTTCTTCGAGCTGAGTGTCAGTCGGAGGGGTTTCGTCGCTCAGATCGTCAGCCGATCTTTCTTCGCTCAAAGCGGCATCCGAGATCGGGCGATCCCCCGAAGGGTCGCCTTCGGCCAGGGAAGGCTGGTTCACGGTCATCAGCACGAGAGCTGGGATGCTCCCCCATACGCTCGATTTTCTCACAACTCCTCCACCAAGGTTCCGATCTGTGCGTTCAGGCGCTCTGCCCGCGCGCGCTCTTTGTCGAGAAGCACTTTGAGCTTTGCACTGGCTTCCTGAGCTTGCCGCGTGGCGTCCTTGGCCGAAGCTTCGCTTTGCTCGGCGCGCTTCTGCGCTTTGAGAGATTCCTGTTGTTGCTCCCGAGCCTGAGTGAGCGCGACGCGGAGGGCCGCATTTTTCTCGGCCAGTTCTTCTGCGCTCAACTTGACCTTGTCTTCCAAAACTTCGGATTTCTGTTCAGCACTGAGCTGTCTTTCCTCGGCCTGGGCGCGGTGCTGCTCTGCGGCCAGGCGTTCCTGCTCAGCTTTGAGCTGCTCCGCGAGGCGCTGCTCGGCGATGGTCGCATTCTGGGCTGCGCGGTTGCGCTCCTGACCCACGACGTAGAGCCCGATGGTGGCGGCGCACAGCATTAGTAGGAGCACGCTGACGCCTCCTACCATCAAAGCCCTCTTGCGGGTGACGCTTCTGCGATCCATGAGCGCAATGGCGTCGGTGAACTCTCGGGCCAAGGGGGGCAGAATTTCGCTATGATGGCGCGTGAAACGGGTAAGTTCTTCGACCAGCTCGCCGCGCCACAAAAGCCCAGGATCACGCTGCTTTTGCGCCCACTGCTGGGCGGCGGTCATCAATTGATCAATGAAAACGCTGTCCTCATGACTTTCATCGAGCCATCGCCGCAGGGACGGCCAGTTGGCGATCAACGACTCATGGACGACCTCGATGGAGGCGTCGCCTTCTTCCGCGGTCACCACCCACAGGCGCGAATCCACGAGGTGATCGACCAGATGTTTGAGGGCAGTCGGGTCACCGCTCAGAGCTTCGAGTTCACCCATCGTGCGAATGGCGCGCGTTCGCTCTTGAGTGACCAGATGCATGAAGATCGTCCGGCAAAGAACTTGCTGTTCATTGGAGAGCTGATTGTAGATGCGGTCCGCATGGCTCACGAGCGCGCCCTCGACTCCCCCCATGCCTCGATAGCTCGAGAGGGTGAGCTGACGGTTCTGTGGGTCGCGGCTTTCCCAGAGTTGTGCCGCTGTAAACTGCAGCAAGGGGAGTCCGTTGGGTGATCCGTCCAAGAACGAAATCATTTCATCCACGATGGACTTGGTCTCGAAGCGATAGCCCATCATCTCCGCGGGCCGAACGAGCGCCTCCCGAAGGCCCTCTTCGCTGGGCGGGCCCAGGAAGAACAGTCCCTTACTGAGGGTGCTGACGAAGTCCGGATCTTCAGTGGTGCGCCCCACGAAATCAGCTCGAATGGAGAGCATCACGCGCACGGGCGAGACGGCGTCATCGGCGGCGCTCAAAAGAGCGGTCGTGAAGGCTCGCCGTTCGTCTGCCTCGGTGCCGAGGGTGTAGAGTTCCTCGAACTGATCGAGGAATAGCAGGAGACGGGTCCCTTTGGTACGGCAGCGGTTTCTTAGAATGGCGCCCAAAAATCCCGGTTCCTGCGTCAGTCGCTCGACGATTTGTTCGTCGCTTGCGCTCGGGGGGATGGACCCTTGCCGCTCTTGGGCGAAGGTGGCGAGATAGGGACGTAGGTGTTCGGCGAGCGTTTGCATGGGCGCGCGCCCAGGACGGATGACCACGACTTCCCATGGCGTGCCCGAGTTTTTGAGGGCGGGGATGACTCCGGCACGGAGGAAAGAAGATTTGCCGACACCGGAAGGTCCCACCGTAGCCATCAAGGGAGTATCCCGCAGGCGGCGAAGCAGAGTGCCGAGCTCCTTTGCGCGTCCGAAGAATCGCGACGCATCTTCTTCCTGGAATGCCCGGAGACCGGCAAAAGGTCCGAGTTCAGAAGGGCCGTCCAGCGCCTGGCGGCGTCCCGGAAGAAAGGGTTCGAGGGCCTTGAGAAGCGTGCGAGCGTCGGGATAACGGTAGTCGCGCTTCTTGATCAGGCATTGAGCCACGATCTTTGACAGTTCTTCCGGGACTTTGGCTCCGTAACTGAGGGCCGTCGGCATCGGTCGATCACTGGACATGAACGCGGCCACCGCGCCAGGAGAGCCCATTTCTTCCAGGGGGTTTCTGCCTGTGAGCAGCTCGAACAAAGTACAGCCCACGGCCCAGAGATCCGAGCGATGGTCTACGTCAGAGGGGGTGAGCCACTGTTCTGGTGACATGTATCCAGCCGTTCCTGCTATTCCGGTCGCGCTCGTCTTTTCGGGCATGGCGGCGACGAGGGACTCAGGGGCGGTGGAAATAGATGCTGTGGAAAAAGGAGAGGCACTGGAAAAAGGAACTGCGGCTCCGCGCGTTTGCGCGAGTTCGTTGCGAAGGAGCTTGGCAATGCCGAAATCGAGCACTTTTACGGTGCCAGAGTCGGTGACGAAGATATTGTCTGGTTTGAGATCGCGATGGACGATTCCCTGCTCGTGCGCGCGGACGAGGGCACGGACAACGCTCACCATGATTTCGACCGCGTGTGGGATCGAGGGAGGATCGGTCGCGAGATAATCCGAGAGGGTCTTTCCTTCTAGGTACTCAAGCACCATGAAGGGCGACCCTTGGTGCTCCCCTGCATCATGGATGATGACGATGTTCTCATGGGTGCAGCGAGCCGTGGTGCGCGCCTCCACGATAAATCGTCGTGTGAGCTCGCGGTCCTGGGTGCGAAGCACCTTGATGGCTACACGTCGACCGAGCCGGCTATCACGAGCGAGATACACCACGCCCATACCGCCCTCTCCGAGCTTGCGAATGATCTCGTACTGACCGATGTGCGTGTCGCTCTCAGGATTCGTGAGACGGAGCTTCGTACCGCCGAGGTCGCGGATCTCAGGCACAGGGGCTTCTATCCCGACAAAGGTGGGGGCGCGTGGCGCTCGCAGATCAGCATCCGGGCCGCCGATGGCCGTGTGCGCGTACATCTCTGTGTGACCCGATCCGGTCTCATCGACGTCGCCGGGTTCAGGCGCTTCGCTCTCCCTCGGTGTGTTTAGAAGGTGAGTGGCCTGGCTTGGGCGGACACTGTTCTCTGCGCTGTCCTCTGGCGCTCGAGGTTCTCCGGGAGAGCTTCGCCCCAGAACTCCCATCAACTGAGTCCCGCTTCTCGATGCGTTCGGCGGTGCGGGATCGCTAGAGGGCTCTGCGCTGGGCGGAAGGATCGGCTCTGGCTCTGCAGAGGCACGTCGGATCTCAGAGGACTCCGCCGCCAGGCGTGCGGAGACGGCCCCGCTCTTCGGTCCATCGGTCCCCAATTTTCCGCTTGGCTCCTCGCGATCTTCTTCCGCAGACACGCAGCTTCCTTTCCGGCTCTCCCCCAGGCGAGTCCAGGACAAGTGACTACGCACCATACGCAGGCTGGGTTTGCACTTCAAGCCCGTCCGGACGGCTGATTG
Source organism: uncultured Polyangiaceae bacterium (assembly GCA_964392575.1). Taxonomy (GTDB): domain Bacteria; phylum Myxococcota_A; class Polyangia; order Polyangiales; family Polyangiaceae; genus NIC37A-2. The sequence continues at coordinate 4,499 of CAYMQT010000111.1, read as the reverse complement.
GGCACCTTTTGCGCGGGTAGGCCCCTGGGAGGGCCTGTCGGCGTTCCGATTCGCGCTGGCGCTTAGGGAGGGGCGGCGTGAATCTGCGGGGTCGGGGAGGCGGCTCCGCCACTCATCATGAATGCGAGCATTTCCGAGGAGCGGACGTCTACGTTTTCGACCAGATCGCGGCGAACGGCGACGACTTGCCCCCCGATATTGTAAGCTTGCGGCAAATAGACGGCGACGTGGTCCGGAAGTCCAAGAGCGTTTAGGTTTTCTTGCGTCAAGAGTCCGAGCAAACGCACGCCATCCCCGTCGCCGAAGCAGACGGACACCGGGCGGCCGATCGCCGTCTTGTCGCCCACGATGGTTTGAAGAAGATCTCGTATCGACGTGTAGAAGAGCTTGATGACGGGCAGGCGAGCCATCACGCTGTCATAGAATTGATAAATCCGCCGACCCACGACGTTGGAGATCAAGAATCCGACCGCAGTGATGAGCCCGAGGGCAATCACGAGGCCCAATCCGGGGATAGAAAGACCGAGCAAGTCGTCGGTCACCGACACGATCGTCAAGAGTAGGTAGACGATGAGAGAGACCGGGATGAGCGCTAGACAGCCCCTCGCGAAGTATCCAACAAGACGTTTCATAGGGGGAATCATGGCTGGCGGGGAAACAAACCACTACCCCTGAGGAATCGTTTCCTTTTGTTGAGGCGCAGGTTGTTGAGGCGCAGGTTGTTGAGGCGCAGGGTCCTCTTGCCGCGGAAAACTGCCCATGACTTTGATCAGGGAGCCCTGAGCGGAAAGTACCATGAGAGCGTCCTTGAGCGGAGCTTGATCTTGATGCCCGATGACGTCCACGACAAAGGCGTATTCCCATTTCTTCGTCGGCAGGGGTCGGGATTCGATGCGAGTGAGGTTCACGTTGGCTTCGTCAAACACGCGCAGAATGCCGAGAAGCGCCCCGCGCTCATGGGGCGCGCTAAATACGAGACTCGTCTTATCCTTCCCCGAGGGTGGTGCAGGGTTACGGCCAATGACTAAAAATCGAGTGGCGTTGTCCAGGCGGTCCGCAATGTTGTCCTCGAAGATCGTGAGCGCATGAGCTTCTGCGGCCAGGCGTGAAGCGATAGCCAGGCAGCCCGGCGTCTCCTTCGCGACCGCTGCCGCTCCCGCGGTCGACATCGCCGTTTCTCTCGGGACGTGCGGGTAGTGAGCATCGAGCCATTTCCGACATTGAGCGAGAGGCTGCGGGTGTGAAAGGATGACCGTGGGGGACTTCGGATCCGTGTCGGCGCGCCCCATGAGACAATGACGGATGTCCATCTCCAGCTCGCGTTCAATCACCGGAGACATCGAGATGAGACAGTCCACCGTCTCGCGCACGACTCCTTCGGTCGAGTTTTCTATCGGCACGACGCCACGGTCAGAGCTTCCAGAAGCGACAGCATCGAAGACGGCGGTCTTCGTAGACTCGGGCACGTAGTCTGCACTTTCACCGAACACCGAACGCGCCGCCGCATGGGTGTTGGTAAAAGCGGGGCCGAAATAGCTGACGCGCGGGCGGGAGGGCATGTCCAAGTCCGCCTCTAGCTCATGAGGTCGATGAGAGCCGAAAGCTTCATGGCAAGGCCCATATCGCCCTCGATTTGCAGCTTTCCCTCGAAGAAGAGATTTTGCGCTTCGACTTTCTTTTCCATGATGGAGACGAAGTCGTCTGCCGCCATGGTCAGGGTGCATTCTGCCTCGCCTTCGCCTTCCACGACAGAGGGCTGATCTTTGAGATTGACGATGAACGTTCCGCCCCCGTCCCCTTGAAGAACGAACTTGTATGTCGCGCCTACTTGGCTTGCTACCTTCGCATTTTCAGCGATTTTACGCTGCGCCTGGGTCATCTTGTCTTGAGCCGTTGCCATGAGTTCTTGGTACTGTGACTCTGCTCGGCCAGCAAGATGTCTCTATGAACGCCCTAGGCAGCGCCGCCGCGCTCTCATCTGTGTCAAGCGCGGCGGCGGTCATCGACTTCCAAGGATCCATTATATTTTATAATGTCCAGATCCTCCTCTGAGCAGTGGGTCGCTCGGGCCCCGCTCAGGACTTTTACTCCCCTAGGGCACGGTGCGCTCGTCGCTGCCGGTGTAGATCTGGCGAGGTCTGGCGATCTTCTGCTCTCCGTCTTGGATCATTTCGTCCCATTGAGCGAGCCAGCCCACGGTGCGGGGAATGGCGAAGAGGACGGTGTACATCTCTACCGGGATGCGCAGCGCTTCGTAGATGAGGCCGCTATAAAAATCGACGTTCGGATAGAGCTTGCGCTTGACGAAATACTCGTCATCGAGAGCAATTTTTTCGAGTTCCATGGCCACGTCGATGAGCGGATTGCGTTCGCCCAAAACTTCGAACACGCGCGTAGCAAGCCCCTTGATGACCGTCGCTCGGGGATCATAGTTCTTGTAAACCCGGTGACCGAAGCCCATGAGACGGGTGCCCGCCGTACCGTCCTTGACCTCCTTCATGAAGGTGGCCACCTTGTCCTTTTCGCCGAGCTGCTTGAGCATCTTGAGGACGGCCTCGTTGGCTCCTCCGTGAAGCGGCCCGTAGAGCGCAGCCGTCGCGCCGGCGATGGCAGAGTAGGGATCCGCGTGCGAGCTACCGATGCTCCGCATGACGTTGGCGGAGCAGTTTTGTTCATGATCGGCGTGAAGGATGAAGAGCACGTCCAGCGCCTTGACGATGTCTGGGTGGGGCTCGTAATTCGGCACCAGGCCCTTCTTCATCATGTTGAGGAAATTGGCCGAGTAACTCAGGCTCGGATCGGGCTCGACGAAGTCTGCCCCTTTCGCGTGCCGGTAGCTGAACGCGGCCAAGGTCGGCATCTGCGCGACCAGGCGGGTGATGTGCTTCTTACGAACCTCCGGATCGTGAACGTTTTTGGAATCCGTGTTGAAGGCGCCGAGCGCTCCCACCGTGGTGATCAGCTGAGCCATCGGATGGGCATCGGGGGGGAAAGCGCGGATGATGGCGCGGAGATTCTCGGGCGGAACTGTGTCGGCCGCGATTTCCTTTTCCCAGGCGCTCAGGACGTCTTTCGTGGGCAGTTCGCCGTCCAGCACGAGGCGAGCGCACTCAAGCCACGTGACCCGTTCTGCCAGTTGGTCTACCGGGTAGCCGCGGTAACGCAGGATACCCTTTCCACCATCAATGAAAGTCACCGCTGAGCGGCACGAGGCGGTGTTGGTGAAGGCGGGATCATATCCCATCAGGCCGAAATCGTCGTCGCTCACTTTGATCTGGCGTAGATCCATGGAGCGGATGGTGCCATCCGTCACAGGCACCTCGTAGGTCTTGTCGGTGCGGTTATCCTTGATGGTCAGGGTGTCGTTGGACATCTGGTTCCTTGTACTCGTCGATTGCGTTCGTGTGAAACGCGCCCACCTCGGGGAGCGCCTGAGCTGCGGGTCAAAAACGGACCACGGCAGCGGGGGGAGAAGTTGTCCCTCTGAAGCAAGCGTGTGGCAACCTCCCCAGGCGCTCCAAATGCTCAATTTGTTGGCCCATTTCGTCTCAACTGGCACGGACAGTGGGCACGGCCCCACCCGGGGCCGCGAAGGGTCATGAGGTTCAGCGTATTGCCAGTTGCCTGGGGATGGATTCCGCCCCTGATGACAGCACTTTTGAGCCTGGGTTGTGAAGAGGTTTCGGAGAAACTGGCCCTCCCCGAGGCCCCCGCTCTCCTTCACGCTACCCCTCACGCTACGGGTCACTCTACTATGGCCGGGACGGCCCTGAGCGTTGCCGAGGCGAAATGGAGCCATGTCCCGGTCCCGCCCGAGGACGGGCCCAAGCTCGCTCCCGTGGCGCTCATCACTCCGGTTTACGAAACTCCGGTCAAGGGTTCTAACCCCATCGGATACTTGAGGCTCGGGGAGAAGATTTCCCGTTCGGAGGAAGCGGTGTCCGATGCGGGCTGTCCAGGGGGGTGGTACGCGGTTCGGCCCGTGGGGTTTGTCTGTCAGGACCACAACTCCACGCTGAGAATGGATCACCCTCTGGTTCGAGCGTTCCCGCATGGCCCAGACCGACAAAAACCGATGCCCTACAAGTACGGGTTCATCCGTTCGGTGGCTCCCAACTATCTGCGCGTTCCGACCAAGGAGGAACAGTTCAAGTACGAAATGAGTCTTGAAAGGCATCTCCGGAGCTACGCGAAGCTCGCGACTCAATGGGACGAGGTCAGTCCCGGCGCCAACGACGTCCCTCTTTCGCCCTCAGGAGCGGCGACCGGGCCCGTACCGCCTGGCTGGGAGACTCCGAGCTACAACGAGAGATTCGGTGGGGGTGGGGATGACAGCCTCCCTTGGTGGCTCAAAGGAGAGCGCCGGATCCCTAACATCTCGACGTTCAAGGCGCCGCCCTACGCGGTGATTGCGGACAGGATCAAACGCCACGCCGGGGTGGCCTTAGTCGATACTTTCGTGGCGGGTGAAGACGCCCAGAGTCGAAGATTTTCCGTGG
>CAYMQT010000110.1:13266-16240 GCA_964392575.1 uncultured Polyangiaceae bacterium | reverse complement strand
ATCAATTCGACGGTCGCCGCCCCGACGTACCCGACTTCATCGGCGATCCGGCAGGCGATCTCACACATGCGCTCTGAGAGTTTGGGGTCATTTCTCAAAAGCGCGGGCGGGGCCTCTTCTTGAATTTTCTGACTGGCGCGCTGCTCAGAACAGTCGCGCATGCCAAAGTGCCGAGTATTGCCAAAGCGGTCGCGCACGATCTGAACCTCGAGATGGATCGTCTGAAAGATGTTCTGTTCGAACATCACTCCCTGATCCCATCCGTTGGCCTTGATTTCGCTCAACACCTTGGTCACAGCGGCGGGCACCTCGTCCAGGGTTCCGATCACCACCTGACCTCGACCGCCGCCTCCGTTGGCTGCTTTGAGACGTCCGGGAAACTGAAATCGCTTTTCCTCTGCCCCCTTCTTGATCGCCGAGATGATGCGCTCTTTCTCCGCGTCGTCCATCACGATCCCGGGAGTGACACACGCGGGATCGATCCCCTGGGCAAGAAGCCGAAACTTTCTCTTGTCTCCGGCTCGTTCGACCACATCTTGCATCGGGCCGATGAAGACGATACCGCTGCGACGAAAGACCTCAATCGCCTGGGTGTTTTCCGCCAGGGGTCCGTAGCCGGGGTAGAGAGCCGCTTGAGCGAGCTCTTCCTCCCAGATTTTGCCGAAACGTTCACGGAACGCCCCCTCGATGCGTTCTGCGATCTGAACCGGATTCGCATAGGTTTCGCGAAATCCACCGGCGAGCGGAATGCTGTAGCCTCCAGCCTGTTCTGCCAGACGCACCGGAAGCGCATTCTTGTCGTCTTGTTGGCTGTAGAGGGCGATGGGGGTCAAACCAAGCTCGATGGCCTCTCTGACGGCGCGCGCGCCCATCTCCCCTTTGTCCGCGACGATCACGTACTTGAGCGCACACTCGCTCACCGTCGTGGCCGGGAAACGCCTGAGATCCTGCGAAAGGAGATACAAAAGATCTACCGCCCGCGCCTCCTTGTCCAAGAGTGCCGGACCTTCCTTTGAAAGCCGCGTCCTCAGCGCCTCTCGCACCCGGGGAAACGCCCCCAGTCCCACAAGGATCTCAAGGGCGGGCTTTTGATCCACCCCCTTTTCAATCAATGCGGCGAGTTTGGAGAGCTTATAGCCCGCGAGCTTCTTCTCAAAGTGAGCCTCATCCCTAAGGCCCTTCTTGACCGACAAGATCCGATCCCAAAGCGCGCGTGCTTCTCCGGGCGCGTCTGCGTGCAAACGCGCCAAGGGCTTTTCCCAAGAGAAGTACTTGAACCAGACTTCGCCGTTTTCAATGAGGTAGCGGAGCGCCATCAGCCGCTGCCCCAGAAGCCCCAGGGGCACGGAGCGAAGTTCTACAAGCCTTGCGCCCTCCATCCCCAGAGCCACCGGCAAGATCTCCTTGAACCCCACGTGACCCGAACCCGGCCTGACCAGGGACGCCATTCTCTGAGCAATAGCGTCCGTCGACTCGCGCTCGATGGGCCTTTTGATACCGGGGTGGTCGTTCTTGGTGGCGGGCATGGGCGCGCGAAGTGTAGGGCGCTCACGGACGGTCGCAACTGCGCAAAATCCCGGTAAATTTTCCTGAAATTTCGGGCTCGGGCTCTGGGCGGGTGCAGGCGCTAGAGGTCGGCAATCCTAGAGGCCGGCAATGGGATTCCCCATCGGATCGCCGTAATTCGACACATCCACTCCGAAATAGCTCAGGATGCTCGCATGGAGCGCGCCGGTATTTCCGGAAACCGTGAGGGAGCGACCCGTCTCGAACCCGCCCACATGCCCAGCTAAAAGGATGGGCATGTTCTTGCGACTGTGGCTGTCTCCGTCTCCATTTTCGGCGACGAACATCGCCATGCAATCATCGAACAAGCTGCCGTTCTCGCCCGGTTGCGCTTTCAGCCGCTCCACGAGATAGGAAAAGCGTCGAGCCTTGAATCGTCCCGTCTTGAGCACGCGGAGATTCGCTATGCGGCTGGCCTCAGCGGAATCGAGACCGTCGAGATCCGTTGCCCGATCAGCGTCTCCAAGCTTGTGCGAGATGAAATGATCACTCCACGTCCCCAGCCCTTCAATCCCGTCACCCAGATTGTAGTCGCCATAGTGCACGCCCCAGCTATCGCTGTATTGAAGGGTCACCACCCGCGTGAGTCCGCAGGCCATCGCGAGCACACCCAGATCGATGAACAATTTCGATTTGCTGTGCCAGTTCCCCCCGCTCCCGGGCTCCGCAGGAACGACGCAGCCCGGCGCAACGGAGCCGTTCAGCTGCTTTTCCAGCTCTGAAACGGCGGTCAAATACTCATCGACCCGGGCCTTGTCCTGACTGCCAAGGCGCTGATTGAGACGCGCCACGTCACCCTTCACATGATCCAGAATACTTGCCTTGCGCAGAGCGGCCAACGCAGCCGCACTCGGTTCGTTACCCTCGGTCGACAGGGGCGCAAACACCTCCTCGAACAGCTTCCTTGGATCCCGATGAGGGGAAACGCTCTGACCTCCTTCCCGAAAGGAGATGTATCCCTGATCAATCTGTGTCGCTCCGGTGGCAGCAAGGGCCAGGTTACGAAAGGGAGTGTCCCCGCCAATGTTGTCGGCCAAAACCTGATCCAACGTAGGCGCGCCGGGGATCCAGACGTCCGTCGTGCCTTTGTGGGCGCTGAGGGACAAGCCCGGCTGATGGATTTCCGGGGATACCCCCGAATGATCCACCCCGCCGACCACCGTCACGTCCTGAAACACGGCTCCTCCGGCCGGCCAGATCCCTTCGGCGGCAAAGCCTCCAAAATCCACGAGCGCCGGACTGAGCGAACTCTGAGTGAGCGGTCCAGGAGACGGCACCCAGAGGCCCGGCTCCGTACCGTTGGGGTAGAAGAGGGCAAAGAAGTGTTTGGCGCCTTCCGTCTGCGCGTTCGCTCGACGCGGCCGCATGGCCTCCAAGAAGGGCAGACCCATACAAACTCCTGCCCCCC
>CAYMQT010000110.1:0-13256 GCA_964392575.1 uncultured Polyangiaceae bacterium | reverse complement strand
CGATGAAGTATTTTATTCCCTGGCATCACGATCACCAATCTTTACGGGGTTGTGGGAGCCCGACGAAGACGAAACCCCTCGGAGAGGACGAGCCCATAGAGCAACGACGAGAAGCGATGACTTTCTTCCACGAAGCTCCCCGTCGCTGCCTCGAAAGCACAAGCATCTTGCTTTGTAGGCTCGCGTCCAAGGGCGTAAACAAAGACTCGATCCGTCAGGCACGGAGAAATCACCGGCATCTCTCGAACCTTCGCTGCCAAATCCGCAAGACTCGTGAAGGCGGGCTCCTCAGCGTCCGGAAACGCAGCCTCGATGGGGTAAACGGAGAGGTCCACCGTCGCGTCAAACCGTCCGCTCGCGTCGAAGGCGGCGAGTCCGACTCCAATCGGATCGATCTGAGCATGGCAACCCGCACATTCCCGCTCTTCGTTCCGCTTTGCCACGATCTGGATGCTCGTCAGGCCGACGAGGGAATCACCCAGAGTTTCAGCCAGATCTGGCGGTATCTCCAAGTGCTCACAAAGAAAAGTGCTACGTAGCCAATTCCCGCGCACAGACACGCTATCCCCGTCCCGCTTCTGACTCAGCACGCTCGCGTGACCGAGGACCCCGGCGTGGGCCCGCGGATCAGCTGCTGCGAACACATGACTTCCGTCCGCGCCCGGAGAAATCCCATAAAAGGCCGCCAGCTCAGGTGACACCGTCGTGTGATTGGCCGTGAGGGCATCCCAAAGATCCGCGCCGTCACCCCACGCATACTGTCGAATCAGAGTATCGGTCTCGTCGATCATCTGCGGCATGAGGTCATCCGACCAATCAGCGGGCGGATCGATGGGGGGACGGAGTTCACCGTACCCAAGCCACTGACTGAAGAACTGATCGTAGTAGGCCTCGGCGCGGGGGTCTTGCAGCATCTCCAGAGCAACCTTCTCGAGTCCCTCCTTCGTAGCGAACTCTCCTGCCTGGGCTCGATCCAAAAGGGCCGTGCTCGGGCTTCTCCCCCAGAGCGTGAAGCTCAGTTTGGAGGCGAGTTCAGCGGGAGCCAGAACGGACTGCCCTTCGAGGCTATCGCCGATTTCAATCCGGAACAGGAAGTGCGGGGAAAGGAGAAGAGCTTCAATCGCGTAGCGGATCTGACCCGCCCCGTCGCTTTCATGCTCCTCTGCCGCAGCCTTGATTTCATTTTTTTCTTCAGGCGAAAGGGAACGCCGAAACGCCAGGCGACCAAACTTATCCAAAAACTCATCGACACACGTTTCGGAGAGGGGGTCACATCCGACCACCGCCTGGTACCGCGCCGCGTCACCCACCAAGTCGTCCAAAAGCGCCTCGACCGTATCCATGTAGCCCCGCAGATGCTGAGGCGAGACGTGCTGAAGAGCGGAAAAGGACGTGAAGCCTTCCTGCACGACGTCGGCGGGCACGTTCTCGACAGAGGGGGGAGTAGAGAGCTGAAAGAGATCTTGCAGGGTCAGCTGATACTCGATGCGGGACAGGCGCCTGAGGGAGTTCGCTCCGACATCGGTACCGACATCCGAACACTTGGCCCCAACGATGGACGTCGTCTTCTTGTCAACCTCATCATCGGTGCTCTTGTCCTTCGACTCTGGATCAGACGCGTCATCCCTTCCGTCGTCCACAGTGGAATCCGAACCCAAAGACCCTTCACATCCGAACAACCCCAAAGCAATCGCAAAGGCAAAGGGACTCAGCCTCGAAAGGAGCAACGCTCGGTCGCTCGTCTTGATCTTCATTTCAGCGCTCTCCTTTCCAAACGTCATCGCATCCCTTCCCTGTGCTTCTCTGTTCAAGTCTACCTCCGAATCCACAAAGAAAGCTCTGCGTAAACGATCTTTCGTCTAGCCCGGAATCTTCCGTCCCACGTCAACTTAGAACGCCTCCCTTCACCTACACCTCACCTACACCGCTTGCTTGATCAAGCCGGCGGTGGCGCGCCTTTGCACCGACAGACCTGTGCGCCGACAAGAGCGGCAGCAGAATGAAACATCGCAGCGCTTCCACTTTCCGATGAAGCGATCACCCCGCGTCCGCTTACGCAATCATTGTCGTCAGTGATCGCTCATAACAGTACGCGGGTGCTCTCAATTCTTCTCACTATGTCCGCAACGCGCTCCACGGGCGCACTTCTCCCGACTGCGTGATGTCTTTCGAACCATGTGACCTTGGAAAAAATGCGTAGCCCTGTTCGGTCTATCGGGATTGCGTGGCGCGCGCTCTGAATCGCTTCTACAGCAGCAATCCCCCGAAGCGGACGCTGCTCTGGGCACATTCCTCAGGGAACTGTATCATAGCGCCGACTGACTGCCCCTCTCGACTCGTTCTGCATCTATCGCGATGGAGAGCATGAATGCCCGGAGAGTTCATATCCAGAACGCAAACTCTACTATACGCAATTTTCTGATACTCGTGATTGCTCCGCCTGCAGCTGTGGAAGCGCCACTGGCCAATGCAATGGATCCGTAGATCTCTCGCAAGGTTCAACCTGCCCGGGAACGGTTCTCATCAATTCCGTTTCCTGGGGTGGCGCCTGTGTATACGCCGAAGGATCAACCACGCTTAGAGCCGAGACAGGCCAGGGGACTCCCGTTGGATCTTGTCCTGCGATAGGTGGTGCGTTGCAGGGCGCGGTGACGCTCCAAGGAACAACGACGGTGTGCTGCACGCCGTGAGCATCGTCGACGGCCTCTGGACTGTAGGAGCAGCTCAAAGAAAAATAGTGGTGTAATGCACATTATTGTATTACTTCTTCGATTTTCGTGCACTTGGCCACTATTTGTGCTGATTCCTCGGCCCCATTGATCCCCGGTCAGGGGTCACCTACTCGGGGGACACGTGAAATTCTTTTGGCTTCTGCTCGGACAGTGGTTTTTCAGCGGACGCGCGCCCAAAGCTCCGGGCACGGTCGGTTCTCTTGCGACCTTGCCGCTCTTTTTCCTGCTCAAGGCTCAGAGTCCGGGCGTCTATTTTTCTGTGACGGTCTTCCTCTGCCTAGCGGGCGTTCTGATCTCACAGAAGTGCAGTGAGATTCTGGCAGACAAGGATCCGCCGAGCGTCGTCATCGACGAGGTGGCCGGTGTCCTTCTAGCGATGGGTCCCGTCGCTGGCGGTCCGTGGTGGTCTTGGCTGCTGGCGTTCGGGCTGTTCCGTCTGCTCGACATCACCAAGCCTTCGATCATCGACAAGGCGCAGTACTGGTCGCCCGCTGGTGTCGGCATCATGGCCGATGATGTCTTGGCAGGACTGTGCGCTGGCGCGCTGAGTTACGGCGCGCTTGTCGCCTTCTCTTCTATGGCCTAAGCCCCCTTTTCCTGGTTTTCGATCCTCCTCCCCGCAAAGGTAGCAACATTGACCGAATTCTTTCTGAGCTACGGGCTCTTCGCGCTGAAAACTCTGACCCTCGTCGGGCTCGTCGGTTTGCTCGTCGTCTTGATCATCAGCAGCGTCCTGCGCTCGACGGAACGGGAGCGGGATCATTTCGAGATCCATAAGCTCAACGAACGCATCGAGCGAGAGCGTGAGATGATCGCCTCCGCGCTGATGGACGACGCGGCGCATCATGCCTTTGAAAAGGACAGACGCGCCCGCGAAAAGCGCGAGCGAAAGGCTCGCAAGAAGGACCTAGCGCGGACCAAAAAGCGCCCTCCCGTGCCCGAGGTGGATCAAGCGCGACGCCAGGTTTTCGTCCTCGACTTTGACGGAGATTTGGCCGCCACCGCCGTAGGAAGTTTGCGGCGCGAGGTGTCCGCTCTGCTCTCCCTCCCTTCGAGGCCAGACGAAATCGTCGTGCGCCTTGAAAGCAGCGGGGGTCTTGTCCACTCGTACGGTCTGGCCGCGTCTCAGCTGGAGCGCGTCAAGGCGAGCGGCGTCAAACTGACCGTGTGCGTCGACAAGGTGGCCGCGAGCGGCGGTTACATGATGGCCTGTGTGGCCGACAAAATCCTCGCAGCTCCCTTCGCCGTCCTCGGCTCCATCGGGGTCGTCGCCCAAATTCCCAATTTCCACCGTCTGCTCAAGAAAAACGACGTCGATTTCGAACTCATGACTGCCGGAAAGTACAAGCGCACCTTGACGGTCTTCGGAGAAAATACCTCCGAAGGGCGCGCAAAGTTTCAGGAAGAGCTGGAATCGACCCACGGACTGTTCAAAGAGTTTGTTTCTTCACAAAGACCCGTGATCGCCATCGACGAGGTAGCGACCGGCGAAGTGTGGCTCGGGAAACAGGCTCTTGAGAAAAACCTCGTGGACGACATCAAGACGAGCGACGCCTACATCGCTGAACGCTGCGCCGAGGCGGACGTCTTTGAGATCCGCTTCGAGAAGAAGAAGAGCCTTCAGGACAAGCTCGCGTCCTCCCTAGAGACGGCAGCAGATCGGGTCCTTGCGCGCCTGTTTCAGCGCGCGACAGACCGAATCCCTTCAGCCTAGCAGATCACAACGTCATCACTTCGGATTGCCTGGAGACGGCGGATTGCCTGGAGACGGCTTCGAGAGGCTTCTCTGTTCCGTCTCTGCCTCCGGCAATGACCAGGTATCCCCGTGCAGCGTTCCGCAGAACGTCCGACATTGGGTTGTCGTGCAACCGCAGCTGGGATCCGTCTTCTTCTTTTCGAGGATTTGCTTCATCTCCTCCACGCTGACCCCCGCCGTGCGTTCGACCCGCTTCATCTCCCAGCCGTTCTTCTTCTGAAACGGCGTCAAGGGTTCAGTGACGGCGTCCTCGCCCGCTTCCGCGCAGCAGCGAAATCCCATGTAATAATGATAGAAACCTTCGTCGTGGGTGTAGATCTTGGGGCGGCACTGATTGCGCACACCTTTGTACCACGGGCCGCCTGTCGTGATGCTTTCAAACTTGCTCCGAGAGCCCTCTTCAAACGTCTCCGTGGCAACGACTTCGTCGTTGTTCCCTGGTAAATCGTAGACGCCAAAGTCGCTCACACAGCCCGGCTGATGCGAAGGCTTCCCCTTGTAAAGTCTTCGTAGCTCGTCTCGATCCCGCTTTGCCACCTTGGTCATATTGGGCCCGTCCCATTCTTCATCGCCGTGGCAGATCTGTGTGTCCCGGACATAGCCATAGGGAAAGGGTTTCATCTCGGGCCCCTCACACGAAAACGTCCATTCGCTTTCCGTACACATCCTCTTGCCGACGGCGGCACACTTCACCTGCGCTTGGTGAAAGCGATTCATGACCTCCGGCTTGTGGCCCTTCTTGTTGGGCCATGCGTACTTGTCGATGCAGAAGCGCTTCTTCACCATTTTCCCCGTGCAGCGACCGGCCGTCTCAAATTCTTCGCACACGCGCTTCTTGTTCTGGGGGGCGTACCATTCCTTCTTGCACTCTCGCTCGATCACAGTGATGTCCTTGGCGCCGCCCCCAGGAGTGTTTCCGTACTGATCCGGTTGAGCCTTGTTTTCGATGTGGGTGCAGTACTCGCCTTCGACGAGCACCATGTCGGAGGGACACTGCTGAGGTCCCTCGGCGTGCTCCTCTTCCCCTTCGGACTCTGGCGTCTTCGCCTCCGTCTCGGAACTGCGGTCGACTTGAGAGCCCTCCTTGATTTCTGCTGGCTCTTCCGGAGCGCCCACCGCTTGTGGTGGGGTCGCCGCGCACGAAGCAAAAACGACAAGTCCGAACAGAATGGAAATCAACCACGACCAACGCACAGCGCTCATACGCGCGCTTTACTCGACATCCTCCGGGTGGGGAAGGTTTTGTCCCACCTCTTGTAGGCGACCGAGCAAACCTGAGCGGTAGTCTTCCCGCGCTTTTAGGAGACGTTCCTTTCTTGAGGAGACAAAATTCCAATCCATGTAGCGACGCTTTTCGAGCGGATCGCCTCCGAAAAACATAGCCAGAACAGGGGCTTCCGCCTTCACCGTCACCGGCTCCCCGGGCCTTAAAACGATCAAGGCTGGGGCCGCAAAAGTGTGACCTGAAACGCTTAGGGACCCGCTCAGGAGGTAGAGCGCGCGCTCGCTGTGTTCTGCGGGGGCGGAAAAGGTCGCCCCGAAAACCATGCGCACGGCCGCGAGGACCAAACTCGAATGCACCTTCAGCGGTGACACGAGACCGAGCCCTCGCCCCGCCACCAAAGTCACTCCGGTGCCCTCCGCGATCAGTTCCGAAAGTGCCGTGGACGGCTGGTGTTCAAAGCTGGGTTCGTCCTCCTCGTGCTCACTAGGAAGGGCGACCCAAAACTGCATCCCGTGAAAGCGGCCAGAATACTGAGGCGCAACATCCTCCGCATGCACGATGCCACGACCGGCCGTCATCCAGTTCACGTCCCCGGGAACGATCTTCTGATCCGTGCCGAGCGAATCGCGGTGCCGCACCTCACCCTCGAACAGGTAGGTCAAGGTAGAAATTCCGATGTGCGGGTGAGGAGGAACCGAGAAACGCGCCTGCGGCTCCGTCGGGCCCATGTGATCGACAAACACGAAAGGGCCGATGCTTCGTCGCCGCACAGTCGGAAGCGCGCGGCGGACCAGAAACCCGCCGACTTCATGAGATTTGGGCGACACCACCACCTCGACACCAGAATCCCCCACCTCCCGGAACCCCTCGCTTCTGATCCTAGGTGAATGTACTTCCGACATCGATCGATCTTGTCTTTGCTGCGGGAAAAGCACCAGCCTCGTGATGCTGCCCGCAATAGTCTCAGGGGGCAATCTGCTCTGAAGCACTCGCGGCCGCGCTCAAAATGACTTGCAAGAACCCTGCTTGCTCGAGCAACGGAGCAGCATAGATCACGCGAACTCCAGGGAATCGGCCGGCCGCCTCCCTCAAAAGACCTGGGATGTCCTCCGTGACGTGTCGCCCCCTCGAAAGGAAGCACGGAACGGTCGAGACGAGATCGGCACCCCTTTCGATGCACCGTGCGAGGCCTTCAGAAATAGTCGGGCTCATGATGTCCATGTGCGCAATTTCTACAATCGAATCACTGCCTCGCTGCTTCAAAAAGGTCTGGAGCCTACCCGCAAGATCGAGCAGCTGGTCGTGGGCTGCCTTCCGATGGCTCCCGTGATCGATGAGCAGAATGGCTTCCGGCATCAGCAACACCTCCTAGCAGGGAGCGCCGCTGCGCCCAACAGAGGTCCATCTGGACGACAATTTTCTTCAGATACGGACAGCTGTGCGTCGACCTCCCACGTGGTCGCACCAAAGTCTCAGGGGATACGACTTCTTGCAGAGGCAAATCAAAGTCGTCGGTGTAAAGTGTCGCCCTCCCCGCGCCGTAGCTCAAACATGAAACCTTCCCTGCTCCCCCTGTCCAAAACTCGCTTCGCTCTACCCTCCGCTTTCACCCTGCCTTGCACTCTTGGCATGCCATGCGCTTTTGCCATTTCTGCGCTCGCTGTTTTTGCCGTCGGCTGCGGAGGCGCTAGCGCAGAGCCTCCTCCCGTAGCTCCCATAGCGATCCTCGAAGAGGAAGAGCCGGTAGAGGTCGAGCCTGGGCCCAGCCCGGACGAAATCCGAAAGGTCGTAGGCGGAAGAGATAGTGACATGCGAAAGTGTTTCCTAATGGGCACGTTTAGAAACGCTCAACTTGCGGGAACCGTGAACGTCACTTTCACGATCGAGACGGATGGAAGGGTGAGTGACGCCACTGATGCTGGCTCGGATCTGCCGGATCCAGAGGTCGTGACCTGCGTGCTCGGAGTGTTTGCTGCCTTGGAGTTTCGTCCGGGGGGCGTGAGCGCTACGGAGGTCACCTACCCGATCCGTTTCGGCCACCACGGATAGGTGTTCCGCCGAAGTCCCGTGCGTGGTCGCTTCGGGCACAAAGATGGGGTAGCTACCGGATCATGCCTCCGCCCGACCCCAAGAGCGGCAACAATGATCCCGCGCGCGACGTGCTTTTCAAGGATCCTTCGTGCGCCCCCACCGAATTTCGCTTCGATGATTCCGTGGCCCAGGTCCTCCCGGACATGCTCCGACGCTCAGTCCCAGGGTACAGCTCTCTCCTTCACATGATCGGAGTGCTTGCCGGCTCTGTGGTCAAAGACGGAAGCCACGTTTACGATCTCGGCTGTTCTCTCGGCGCCGTCTCGCTTTCGATTCGTCACGCCCTCGGATCTCGGGAGGCGCGCATCATCGCCGTCGACAACTCAACGGCCATGGTCAAAAGGTGCCGAGACACGGTCAGCGCGGTGAGCGGACTTCTGCCTGTCGAGGTCGAGTTGGGCGATGTGTGCACCTTCAAGCTTGAGCGCGCCAGCCTCGTGGTGTTGAACTTCACGCTTCAGTTCATCCCCAGAGCTGAGCGCCCGCTGGTCCTTGAAAGGATCGCCGACGCCCTGCTGCCGGGAGGTGCGCTCGTCCTGTCCGAGAAGACGGAGCACACGGACCCTGCCTTCAGAGACTTCTTCACCGAGCAACATGACGCCTTCCGTGAGGCGAATGGTTATTCACGCCTCGAACTGAGCCGCAAGCGTGACGCGCTCGAACAGATCCTCGTGCCGGAAGCTCCGGAAACCTATGTAAAATGGCTGAAAGAGGCAGGTCTTCGCCCCATCCCCTGGTTTCAAAACCTACAGTTCGTCTCGTGGGTGGGACTGAAAGAGGAGGCGCGTGACTGACGATCTCACCGCACAGCTCGGCCTCCGAAAAGCTGCACGAGTCTTTGCCGGAACGGCCTTCGGCGCGCACTTGCCCGCGCTCGAAAAACTGGCGCTCGATCGAATGTCTCAGCATGGAACCTTTCCTCGCTGGCTCGAAGCGATAGCAACGCTCACTCAGTCGACGCCCTGGAGCGTGGAACTCAACGCAGAAGCGCCCCTTGCCACGTGCGATGGCCGTAAACTCAAAGAGAGAGAGCTGGAGGCCCTCAAAGTGCTCTGTCCCTTCAAAAAGGGTCCCTTTCGCCTCGCAGGCACCTTGATTGATAGCGAGTGGAGAAGCGATTTCAAATGGCAACGCCTCAAGGAGCATGGGGTGCAATGGACCGGCAAGAATGTCCTCGACGTCGGGACAGGCAATGGATACTTTTTATATCGTATCGCGGGCGAGGGGGCTTCTTTCGCGCTCGGCCTGGAACCGAGCAGCTTGTTTGCCTGTCAGTTCATGGCTCTGCAGAAATTCTACGCCTGCGAAAAAGCGGCCCTCCTGCCCGTCAAGTGTGAACAGATGCCTCTTTCCTCACCCGCCTTTGACTTGGTGATGAGTATGGGCGTCCTGTATCATCGCCGTTCACCGCTCGATCACCTGCGTCAGCTGCTCGCCTTTCTGAAGCCCGGCGGAGAACTGGTGCTCGAAACCCTGGTCACCCCGGGGCCTTTGGGTCACGCACTTTTGCCCGACGGCCGTTACGCCGAAATGCCCAATGTGTGGTTCTTGCCCAGCATCGAGACCCTCGTCTCTTGGCTTGTGCGCATGGGAGCCACTGAGATCCGCGCTGGGGCTCCCGTTCCAACGACGAGCGAAGAGCAGCGGGCGACCGACTGGTCCACAGGAAAATCGCTCAAGGACTTTCTCGACCCGAAAGATCCCGCCTTCACCGTCGAAGGTCATCCTGCACCCACACGAGTGATCGTAACAGCAAGGAAGCCGTTGTGAAAAACTCCGTGGAGCGAGCGCAGTCGGAGCCGACAGATGCCGAGCAGGCGTCGACTCAGAGGCTCGCTCCTGATTTCAGAACTCTGACTCTCGCCCCGGACAAGTCGGAGTCAAACAGGACGAAAGGGCTCTCCCGACTCTTGACCTCCCCTCGGGTCGTGACGGCCCTGGTTCCGTTGCTCGTCTTTGCTCTCGGGCTGACCCTCACCCTCGTCGGCCAAATCGCGCTCGGCAACACCAGCCGCAGCATGGCCCAGGAACGCTTCGTTTCTCACACGCGTGCGGCCCACCTGAGACTATCGACGACCCTGGCCCAGGCCGATCCCCTGCTCGATGAACTCTGTCGTATTGCCGAGATCGCGCGCTCGATTCCCTCTCCCAACAAAGGACTCTCAGAGCCGACCCCTGGAGACCCAAGCGACGAGGAGGCGAAGAGGAACCTAGCCTCCACCGCGTTTGAACTTCAGGATCTCCTTGTGGGACGTCCTGGGGTGACTCAGGTCTACATCGCCTTCGCAAACGGTCGCTTCTTGAGCGTGGATCCCGAAGCCAGCAAGGCTCGGTTCCAGATCACAGAAGAGGGATACGTCACAAGTTACCAAGTCGACGGCCAGCACCTCATCGGGGAAGAAAGACGCGAAAGTGAGTTCGAGCCCCGCAAAAGAGAGTGGTACCAGCAGGCGGAAATCGAGAAAACCCGCGTTTGGAGTTCGCCCTATTCATTCTTCTTCAGCGGCCACACGGGTGTCACACGCGCACACCCCATTTATCAGGACGAAAGCAAAAACGAACTCATCGCCGTAGTCGGCGTCGACTTCGACGTCGACACCCTCACGGCTTTCATGGCCGCAGGCGAGAGTCACGATGACAAGGTAAGTTCGGTGGCGTTCACGCGAAAGGGAGTGATCCTCGCGTACCCGGACGGCGCCGATCGGCTCGCCCGGCTCCCGAAAGACCTGGTTCCTACTCACCAGTCCCTCTTCGATCCTGCTCTCAGCGCTCTCGTGCAGCTCGCGCAAGCCACTCCCTTTCCCTCAGAGCGTGCGCTGTTCAAGTATTCCGTGAACGGAGAGAGAATGCTCGCCTCTGTCCGCACCCTGGGAGAGAACGGGCCTCCTTGGTTCGTGGCAACGTTCGCAACCGAGCGAGACGTCCTTTCGGATCTCTACACGCACCGGAAAAGCAGCCTCGCCATCGGCCTATTGGCACTGCTTGTCGCCTGCGTTCTTGGCTGGCTTCTGGGGCGTCATCTCTTGACGGCACGACAGGTGATCAGCGAGGCGCGGGTCCTGGCTTCACGCGCCCATGAGAAAATTCGCCTGCTGGGGAGCTACCGCCTGGAGGCGCTCTTAGGAGAGGGCGGTATGGGTGAAGTTTGGCGCGCGAGTCATCAGCTCTTGGCGCGCGAAGCTGCCATCAAGCTCATCAAGCGCACAGCCGGAAACGGCGATGACAGTGAGCGACAGCGCGAGCGCTTCCGACGAGAAGCTCAAGCCATCGCCGGTCTCCGTTCACGAAACACAGTCGATCTGTACGACTACGGTGTCACTCCGGATGGAACTCTCTTCTATGTGATGGAGCTCTTGGACGGGATCGATCTCAATTCTCTGGTCAAAAAATATGGGATCCAGCCCCCCGGACGAGTGAAGGAAATTCTGATTCAGGCCACGAATTCCCTCTCAGAGGCGCATGAGAGGGGCCTTGTGCACAGGGACATCAAGCCGGCCAATCTCTTCCTCTGCCGCGAAGCCAACGAGGTCGATGTGGTGAAGATCCTCGACTTTGGTCTCGTCTTTCAAACCCACGGCACCCCCTTCGGGTCCGCCTCCGAAACGGAACGCCCCCTTCCCCCCTTGGACACGATTCAAGATTCAGAATCGTCCCTCTCCCTCGCGGAACAAACCCGCATCACCCATGCCGACCATCAGCTCGGCACTCCTGCCTTCATGTCCCCAGAGCAAGCGCTTGGGAGTCAGACAGACGGTCGTTCCGATCTCTATTCGCTCGCCTGTGTCGCCTGGTGGATGCTCACGGGAGCTCCACCTTTCCGGGCAGAAACGGCCCTGGCCGTCATGCACAAGCATGTGGAAGATCCGGTGCCGCGGCTCTCTGACGTGCTCGAACAAGAGGTCCCCGAAGACTTGGCGCAAGTGATCGAACGTTGCCTCGCCAAATCTCCTCTCGACCGTCCTCAGTCCGCCGAAGAGCTCCAAGCGCTCCTACACGCGCTCAACGTCGAAAACGACCGCTGGGAGCCGAATGTCGCACGACAATGGTGGAACGAAAACCTGCCTTTGAAAGCGCAAGAACTCCGAAGAAGAGCCTACCCCCTTCGCGACGTGGAAGTGCTCGGCCCCGACACGCCCGAAGGCCGCGAAGAAGCAGAGCAGAGTAGAGCAGATAAAATATAAACAGAGCAGCAACGGCCCTGAAATGCCGACTAGCTTCCTAAAACACAGCTTCCGAAAGCACGGCAGGTTCCGGAAATGCAGCAGGTTCTGGAAACGCAGGCGGCGGACCTTCCCCCTCGTGCACGGGCGCCGGAAAACGCATCCTCTGCTTGGAGGTCAGATCGATGACGCCGACAAAAGCGAGCGCTTTGATGACGTACCAAGCCGGATCGATTTCAAACCAGCGAGCCGCAAACTTGGGGGCCATTCCGAACTTGTGGTGATTGTTCTGAAACAGCTCACCCAAGGTAAGAAAATCGATAAACAGAGCGTTGCGGGAGGCGTCGCCGTTGTCAAAGTTGCGGTACCCGTACTTGTGCCCTCCCCAGTTCACGATCGCGCCGTGAATGGGGCCCATGATGAAGTGCGCCGGGAGCAAGAGGTACCACCAAGCGCTGGGGGCAAAGGCCACATAAAATCCTACATAGGCCGCGCACCAAGCAATCCGCATGAACCAGTTCTGACCGATCTTGTCCAAAAGCGGCCACTCCGGTGTTCCCCCGTCGAAACGCGGCTCAGGCTGCTTCCGATCATACGCGAAGTCATCGTAACGAACCTTCGTCTCCAGCATCATCGTCGCCACATTCGTGTAGTAGAGCGGCGAGTGAGGATCCTTCTCAGTATCGCTGTACGCGTGATGCATGCGGTGCAAGATCGCGTAGGCCCGCGGATCGAGGAAGCTCGGACCTTGGGCGACGTAGGTCAAGAAATAGAAGACGCGCTCCCAAAACTTGTTCATCGTAAACATACGATGCGCGCCATAGCGGTGAAGGAAAAACGTCTGACAAAAGACGCTGAGCATCCAGTGTGCGAAGAAAAACGTGAGGATGGCTGCCATGTTCAGGCAGCACCTCTAGCTGAACGAGGGCAAAAGGGGCGTCAGCATTTGGTCATTTGTGGGTTTCTCCCCCAAAATCGCCCCCAAAGCCCCTCTGATTCTCATCACCACCCGCGCGAGATCGTCGTAATGGACCGGTCCAAGTCCCCGCGACCCGACCGCTCCCGTCCCAGAGAGGGTGAGGCTCGGGACGCCATTTTCAAAGAAAGCGGCGTCACTGGAGTCACCTTGGGAACCGTCGATGAACTTCGCTGCGGTGAGCTCATAAGGGGAAGCTGAAAATTCGTCGGCAAAATAGCTGTAGAGCTTTTCGCTCCCAGGGGTTCGGCTCACGGTCACGTGAATGGGTCCTTCGGATGCACCGATCTCTGCAAAATGACCCAGCGCGTGGAGC
>CAYMQT010000109.1:0-16251 GCA_964392575.1 uncultured Polyangiaceae bacterium | reverse complement strand
TGACATCCCGCTTCGCCAACTGCTCTTCTAGCGCGCTGGGCAGGGCGTCGGCATCGATGAGGAGAGCTGTAGTTTCGACCTGCATACTAGAGGCGCATTTCTCGCGCAGACTTCAAGGTTACAGGCTCGTTCGGCACCTGAACAACATTTACCTCTCAAAGCTCAGAGAAGCTTCTTCTGCGTCCGGCGCGGGGCACGCGCAGGCTTTTTTTGGGGAAAAATATGAGGAAGAGGCGTGTCGCTCGCCGTGGCTTCTCCTGGCCGGTTCAAGTGATGCGTGCCGGTTCAAGTGATGCGTGTCGGTTCAAGTGATGTTGTGCCGCGACATGTAGTTTTGAGTGAAGCGAGCACCGATGTCGTAGCTTTTGCGGAGGTCGCCCGCGATGTTCCTCTCGATCATCCCGCCGATGCCGAAGACCTTGACCTCGACGGTCGCTTCGAAAATTCTCCGGCAGCGGCCTCCGGGAAGTGGCTCTGTGAACTGCCGTCCGCTCACCAGGATCTTGTCGGCAAGGCGGCTGGGGATCACGCGCAGCTCGTAGCAATTCTTTGTGCGATCAAGGTGCCCCTCTTCCCGATAACGGATGGTGTCGCCGAGCACCTTCTTGATGGGACCTGGAAGTTCCGCCACATAGGGCTCTACTTCCACCACACGAGAGATCCCGCCTTTCTCTTCTTCACATCGGATCAGGTCCCAGCGGGGAAACTTCATGTGGCTCTGAAACATTTCCCGGTTGTAATCGGCGTTCAGAAACGTCTCCCAAAAGCCGTTTTCGCTGCATTCAAAGTCATGTTCGACGCGAACTCGCTCAGTCATCCGCTGCCTATACCGCATCGCCCGGCCTTTGCGTATGCTCTGACTCATGCAACCGAAAGGCCACGGACGCCGCCCCCCGTCCTGGCTCCGTCAAGTGGGGATTGTCCTCGACAAAGACCTGCGTATCGAGCGCGGGTCCGGGGAAGTGGTCACGACGAGCACGTTCTTTTCCGTGTTGGTCGTGGTCCTTGCGAGTATGTCTGTGAGCGGTGGACCCCGTACCGGTCGGGTGGTCATGGCGGGGGTGGTTTGGCTTGCCATTCTTTTTGCAGCGGTCCTTTCGCTCGGACGGAGTTGGGCGCGGGAACGCGACGCGCAGGCGCTGACGGGGCTCTTGTCTCTTCCCCTCAGGCCCAGCGCTCTTTTCATCGGCAAGGTTCTGGGCCTTCTGGTGTTTCTCTTCATCATTGAGATCGTGGTGTTCCCTCTTGCGGCTCTGCTCTTTCACGTGGATCTGATTCAGGTTCTGCCTGCCCTTTCTGTGATCGCCCTGTTTGCGACTCCGGGTGTTGCAGCGGCAGGGACTCTCTTTGGGTCGATGACCGTGCGGACTTCGGCCCGGGATCTCGCGCTAGCGATTGTCCTGCTGCCGCTTTTGTCTCCCGTCCTGTTGACCGCTGTGGCCGCGACGCGGGCGGCCGTTGCCGGCGCTGCTCCTTCAGAACTCGGCGCCTACCTGCGGCTCCTGCTCGTTTACGATCTTTCGTTCCTAGGCCTTGGATTTTCGATGTTTGGCACCCTCGTAGAGGAGTGAAACCTTCGAGGTGCGCGCGGGGGTCCGCGGTCCTATACTCACGCCTGATGAGGCTTGGCTTGCTGGGACCAGCGCCGGACCACGATGTGGCTCTGGCAGACGCGGCGCGACGCTTGCGTACTGAACTCAAGGTGGACCGTGTGCTTTATCTTGGTCCGGATCGCAAGCTGGACGCCATCGTCGGGACTTGGGCTGAAGAGTTGGTCGGACCTGACGCCAGGGACGAGACGATCATGGCGCGGATGACGGAGAGGTGTCTGAGTGCCCCCCCTTTCGAAATCGATGAGTTTTTGCAGAGAGAACGCGAGCGTTCCGATTTGCGAGCGTACGAGTCCCTGCAGGGAGAAGTCACGCGGTCAGTGGAAATGGTCGGGGGAAAGGTGGCCGTGATGCTCTACGACAAGGCATACCTCGAGGAGGATGATATTCTGCCGGCGACTCTTCTCATCTTTGGCAAGAGTCGCGACCCCTTACTCAAGGTGGTGGGGCGTCGCTGGTTTCTTTCGCCTGGCAGTTTCCCCGATCACGGCATTATGGTTGTCGACGATGCTGGGGAGCATCTCCGCGCGACGATCTACGATAAGGACCTGAAGGAAATCGAGGCTCAGGTACTCAGCGCACCGAAAACGCTTCGCATGCGCGCGACCGGAGACAACTGAACGTGACGCTCTGTGTGCTAGGCGGGAGCTTCGATCCGCCTCACGTCTCCCACGTGCTGATGGCCGAGTATGCACTTTCGATGGGCTACGCTGACCGGGTCCTGGTCGTTCCGGTGTTTCATCACGCTTTCAACAAGCCGCTGAGCGCTTTCGAGTTGCGTGTAGAGATGTGTCGCAAGGCGTTTGCGTATCAATCGCGCGTTTTTGTGAGTGAGATGGAGGCAGAGCTTCCTCAGCCGAGTTACACCGTGACCACGCTTCAGGAGATTCGGAAGCGATGGCCTGGTGAACCCCTGCGTCTTTTGATGGGAGCGGATGTGGCGCGGGAGACGGGATCTTGGCACAGGTTTGCGGAGGTTGCGCGCCTCGCCCCGCCGCTCGTGCTCGGGCGCTGTGGTGTTGTCGATGAAACTTATCCGGTTGCGGTTCTGCCGCGGGTTTCCTCACACGAGATCAGAACTTGGCTCAGAGAACCTCAAGGACGGAAGACAGAGCAGCTTCTAGAGGCCTTGATTCCCCCCGGCGTTCGTGAGGTGATCGAGCGCGAGGGACTTTACCGCTAGATGCCCGCTTTTTGACTCATGGAATTACGAACCCAAACCGCGCTCTTTTGTGGAGCTTTGGCCATCGCCATTGCGGTGTCCATCTTGCTGCGCCGGCAGCCCAAAGCGCCTCAGTTGTGGTTTGCGGCTTTCTCTTTCGATACAGGCCTCTGGTACTTGGCTCAGTCTTTGTATCGCATCGGACTGCCGGAGGATGTCACTGGCTTTGTGCGCGCGGACGTCTGGGCTCGGTTCACCGCGATCCTGGCTGTCCTTCTCCCACAGTTTGCCTTGCGCTTATTCGAGGCGCTGATGCCCGAAAAGGAGCGGCGCTCGACCCTGCCGCGCCTGGGCGGAATCCTTGCGATCCCGGTCGCGCTCTTGTCACTGTTCGGTCCGCTCGAGCGCTGGTGGCTTCGAGGGATCGTGTTTCTCTATGTGTTCGGTCTTTTGGGAGCCGGACTCTACTCCTTGTGGACACGTGGTTCTCGTTCTCGTTCGCGCGGCACGCAAAGGCGCGTGCGGTTTTTGGTTCTCGTGGGCGCCTTGGCGGTAGGAGCAAGCCTGGCAGAGTTTTTGTGGTTCTTAGACATCACCGTCCCGCCCATTGGAGCGGCGTTTTCGATTCTCTTTTTGTTCGTGCTGAGCGAGTCTCTCATCCGCCGCCGCTTCGTCGATATTTACGACGTGCTCGGACAAGTGATGCTTTCGGCCGCGCTGGCCACTTGTTTGGCCGGAATTCACTACGTATTTTTGCGAATTTTTGGCGGTCTCGATACGCTCTATTTGGCGGCGTTCCTCGCCACCATCGTCATCCTGGTCGTGTTCGAGCCTCTGAGGGAGAAGGTGAACCTCGCGATTCATCGCACCCTGTTTCGTGAGCGCGCGGATCTCGAGCGCGCGGTCAATCAGGTTCGTGGGCAACTCGCACACGTCCTGCAGGTCGACGAGATGGGCGCGTTGGTGGTCGGGGCGCTGGAGACTTCCCGCCGCGCGACGGCTTCTTCCTTGCTCGTGCGCGACCTCATCACCAATCACTTCCGCGTGGTCAGCAGTTTTGGTCCTGCGGGGCCGGATCATTTGGAAATCCCCAAGGCTCAGCCCCTCCTGGACGCTCTCGAAAATGCGCAGTCGCTCGTTCTGGACGAGTTTGAGCTGCAAGCTCAGGAGGCACGCAGAAATGACGACACGGAGCTGATTGCTACCTACGGGCAGATCCTCGCGGCAGCGGATCTTCTGCTTGAATTTCGCCGCGGTGTCGTGCTTGCGCTGCGAGGCCGACAGCAAGGAATCGTAGGTCTGCTCTTGGTGGCGGATGATCGAGCGGTGGATGCGTATTCACTTGATGAAGTGGTGCTGCTTGAAGAACTTGCTCTTCAGGCAAGCGTCGTCATTGAAAACTCCCGCCAGCACACGGAACTACAAACTCGGGACCGTTTGGCCGTACTCGGGCGGATGGCGGCGGGCCTCGCTCACGAGGTCAAAAATCCGCTAGGCGCGATCAAGGGCGCGGCGCAGCTGTTGAGCGAGGCTCCGGATCATCAGCTTTCCGCTGCCGACAGTGAGTTTCTCTCCATCATCCTGGAAGAGGTGGAGCGTCTCGATCGGGTGGTGGGCTCCGTACTGAACTACGCTCGGCCCGCAAAAATTGACGCTGCGGAAATGGATGTGGGCAATGTCACCGAGCGCACCGCGCGCATGCTCGAGGCGGAAGCTCCTGATTGCCGGTTGGTGGTCAAGGTGTCGGCGGGTCTACCTAGCGTTCGCGGTGATGCAGAACAGCTCAGACAAGTTTTGATCAACCTGATCCGCAATGCCGTTCAAGCCATGGACGGAGAGGGCCAGGTCCTGATTCGTGTGGACAGCGCGCTGTCTGCCCGTTCCAGCCATCACGGTGAGTTGCCGGACAACTGGGTTGCGATCGCTGTTTCCGACTCCGGCCCAGGGATGGGAAAAGATGTACGGAAGAATCTCTTCGTGCCCTTCTATACGACGAAGCAGCGAGGCAGCGGTCTCGGTCTTGCCATCAGTCAGCGCATTGTGGAGGAAATGGAAGGACGTATTGAAGTGGAGTCTCGACCCGGTCAGGGGACATGCTTTACGGTCTATCTTCCTAGCACCCGGCCTTCGGAAGGCGGCGAGACCCCAGCGCCGAAAAGTAGCTCCGCTCCACGGTCATTTCCCGACGCAGAGCCTGAGCTTGTTTGAGGGGATAGGAGCAGGCGAGCCCCATAATTCCACCGAGGGGCGATCTCAGGGCTTGGATGGGGTTCTCTGGGGCGGCCAGTGTAGGTCCACAAGCGGGCCCGAGAGGTGAGGGGGCCTTTGGCCCTAAATACCTGTTTTTTGCTGGGTTTCTTGACCCATTGGCCTGCCAGCTCCTATCTTTCGTTTCGCCGACTCGGGCGACGTCGCCTGCGATATTTGGGTCCGCTTCCCTGTCCCTTTGGGGGCGGCCACCCGTTGTACTAACCTCGCTCCTTGCTAGCCCTGCTAAAGTCCTCATGATCCCCCCACGTCCAAAGACTGGTAGTAGCGCTTCTGGTCAGCTCGTTCTGAGATTCATCTCAGGAAAATATCAGGGGGGTGAGTTTCCTTTGACGGAGGGCGTCCCCGTCGTCGTGGGGCGCTCCAGTGACCTCGATATGGTTTTGGTAGAGGAGATGGTGTCCCGCCGACACGCACACATTGAGATGCGCGGTGGGGTGGTGCAGGTGGAGGACCTAGGTTCAACCAACGGTACCTTCGTCAACGGTGAGCGCGTGCAG
This sequence comes from uncultured Polyangiaceae bacterium, assembly GCA_964392575.1. Classification (GTDB taxonomy): domain Bacteria; phylum Myxococcota_A; class Polyangia; order Polyangiales; family Polyangiaceae; genus NIC37A-2. The sequence goes on along the minus strand of CAYMQT010000109.1, from coordinate 10,711 downwards.
AAGACGAAACTCACCGAGGGAGATCGACTCCTGATCGGGACCAGCATTCTCAAGCTTGTCGCCGTCGAAGATTCACCGCCCGGCTCCAAGCGCAATCTACAGAAGGTGGCTTTCGGCAAGGAAACCATTCGCAATCAGGGGCCGAGCGGAAGCGGGGCGCGCATGACGGGAAACCTGGAGGAAATTCCGCTTCCGGACCTGATGCAGCTCTTCGGTACCTCTCGCAAAGACGGCACCTTGGTGATTCACGCGAGCAAGGTGGCCAGAATCCACCTGCGCGAAGGTGAGATCATCGATGTGTCCATCGACGGGATGAATCTCGCGCCCGTCAAAGCGGCGTATCGCATTCTGAGCTGGGACGTTGGAACCTTCGCTCTCGAACCTCAAGATCCTGCGGCACAAAAGCGCGTTCAGCTCACGGCGCATGCGTACCTGATGGAGGGCTTCCGTCAGCAGGACGAGCTTGGCCAAATCATGAGTAAGGCGCCCAAACCCGGCCAACGCTTGGGTTTACGTTCCCCCCTCGAAGCGCCGCTCCAGGACCTTGAGCAGCAACAGCTCGAAGTGCTCCAGGCAGCCATCAACGCGCCTACTTTCGCAGCGGCCCTGGACCGCTCGCAGAAAACGGATCTCGACACGGTGCGAGACGTTCTCGACCTGATCAAGCGCGGGTACCTCGAAGTGTTTGATTGAGCCCAGGAAACTCAAGTCAAGCTTTGGTTCGGACCTCAACGGCGCGAGCGTGGGCTTCCAGGCCTTCGGCCCGAGCCAGCGCAGTGATGGCTCCTGCCTGAGCCTTGAGGGCCGAGAGCTGGTAAGAGATGAGGCTCGTACGGCTGACGAAATCGTAAACGCCAAGGGGAGAAGAGAAGCGTGCTGCCCCGCCTGTGGGAAGGACGTGGGACGGTCCAGCGAGGTAGTCTCCAGCGGCTTCGGGTGTGTGGTGACCGATGAAGAGAGCACCTGCCCAGCGGATCTTGTCGGCTACGCCCCGCGCGTCCTCGGTCTGGACCGAGACGTGCTCAGCGGCCAGTTCATTGGCAATGGCCACGAGCTGAGTCACGTCTTCCGCGATCAGAGCGATGCCGTGTCGGCGCACGGACTCCTCCGCAACGGCTCGCCGGGGGCGCCCCTGACCGTCGGTCTCCGGTAAGGTCGCAAGCTGACGCAAAAGGGCCTCACTCGCGCGCTCGGCTGCCCTTCTGCCCACAGTGACGAGGAGGGGGTAGGCGTCCTCATCGTGCTCGGCCTGAGACAGAAGATCGGCGGCCACGACTTCCGGATCTGCTGAATCGTCGGCCAACACCAGAATTTCGCTCGGTCCTGCGATGCTATCGATGTCGACTTGACCGAAGACCAAGCGTTTGGCCGCCGCGACGAAGATATTGCCCGGACCCACGATCTTGTCGACCTTGGGGATCGAAGCGGTGCCGAAGGCCATTGCTGCGATGGCCTGAGCGCCTCCTGCATCGACGATGGCCGTGACTCCCGCAAGATAACAGGCGGCTCGCACCTCCCGGTTGCTGTCGGGGCAGGCGAGGTAAATTTCTTCGACGCCGGCGACTTGGGCCGGGACCGCACACATCAGCACCGTGGAGGGGTAGCTTGCCTTGCCGCCGGGCGCGTAGATGCCGGCGCGCTTCACCGGGGATACTCGGCTCGCTAGCGTGACACCTTCTTCTTCGTACTCGAATGTCTTGAGCTGATCTGCTTGGCGCTGATGGTAACGACGGATCCTGTCGCTGGCTTCGATGAGCGCCGCTTGTATCTCCTTTGGGAGGCTTTCTAGCGCTTCTTTTCCCCCGTAGTTTCGCAGCAAGAGCTGGTCGGGCGAACGACCTTCAAATCGCTCTACATACCTTCGTACGGCCTCGTCGCCGTTCTTCGCGACGTCAGAGACGATCTCACGGACCTTACCCTCCACTTTCTCAAGATCGGTATCTCCCCTCCGGGCCAGATCCCTGAGAGCGAGCATTCCTTCTTCAGAGTTTGCGGAGAGGATCTTCAGCTGCGGGGACGTCATGTCCAATGTCCGGCCTTGAGGGCGGCGGGATCATACTCCCGAATTTTGGGGCCGAGGGCTTCACGGAAGACAAACTCGTCATCGTAGTCGAGTTCAGCTTCGTTGAACCCTTCTGCCACTTCCATCGTGACGGAGAGGATGCGCAAGAAAAGAGCGAAGCTGCTCGCACAGAGCCTGGCCTGCCAGACGTCGGTCCCGCTCATCGCAGTGTAGACGGCACAATCACCCTCGGCGTCGGACTGAGCCAGGTCGAGAAAGTAAGGATCGCCGAGCAAGGTGCTGTGACCAATGATGATCCACGTCGGCCTCCACCCGTTTTCCCGCGGTCGCTGGATGAGCTGCCCGTCTTGTAGGGCAAAGCCTTCCTGCTCTGCGATCAAATCAGCGGCACTGATCAGCTGCACGCGCTCGGACGGAGTGCGCGTCTCGCATTCGGTCGGGTTCCCCTTTCTGAGGAAGGCCCGGTAGCGGCGAGGCAAGCGCAGGGTCTCCTTTAACTCACTGAGCAGGTCGTCGGAAGTGGCACCGAAATTCGCGGGGATCTGGCGACGCTCAAAACACGCTTTAAGCGCCGAAAATGAATCAGAAAGGTCAGAGTCCAAGCGAACCTCGCGTCCCAGGGGGAACCTCTTTTTAGTCCCCCAGCGAGCGAAGGCAAGGGACTCCGTACTCCGAGATTCGCGCTCTTTTCGCAGGTTTTTGCTATTTCCCGCAAAAGTGGGGAGGCCGTTTTTCGAGGAAGGCGCGCACTCCTTCCTGAAAATCCTCTGACGTCGCAAGTCTACTCTGACCCTGGTGCTCCCTTTTCAGCACCTGGGGGAGATAGGCTCGATCCGCGGCCCTCGTGGCACTCTTGATTTCGCGGAGGGCTAGCGGCGCTTGCGACGCGAGCTGGGTCAAAAGAGAGGTTGTCTCCTGCTCCCAGTCCTCGACGCTGAGGATTCGACCTGTGATTCCAAAGGCCAGGCAGGCGGCGGCGTCGAGGCGTGTGCCGAAAACCAAGAGTTCGAGAGCGAGTCCCCCGCAGAATTTTTCCATCCAGTACGTTCCGCCGCCGTCCGGCATGAGACCCACCTTCACGAAGCCTTCTTCAAAGTAAGCGCGACTACTGAGGATGCGGAGATCGGAAGCCAGGGCGAGATCGGCGCCAAAGCCCACAGCGGGCCCGTCTACGCAGGCGACGACGAGCTTGGGCATTTCGACAATCGCGTGGATCGTGCGATGAAACTCGTCGATTCTCTGGGGGATCTCCTCCGGGTCGACATTTGCAATCGTAGGAAGATCTGCCCCTGAACAAAACGCGCCTCCCTGGCCCGTGAGGGCGACGACCCGGACGGAGTCGTCGGCGGCGGCTGAAGTCAGCGCATCCCCCAGAGCAAGCACGAGCTGTCGGTCGAGGGCATTCTTGCGCGTCGGCCGAGCGAGACACAGGACGAGGACGCCGTCACAGGGACGGGAGAGGCGGAGGGAGGCGACGTCCGGGTACGCGATCATGGGCTCTTGAGAGCCGAGTCCACAATGGCCCTCGCCTCATCCTGGAGCTTAGCCAGATGTTCCGCTCCCAGGAATGATTCTGCGTAGATCTTGTACACATCCTCGGTTCCGCTCGGACGCGCCGCGAACCAGCCGTTTTTTGTCGTGATCTTGAGCCCGCCCAAGGGAGCGCCATTGCCTTCGGCGGCCGTCAGTTTGGCGATGATGGGTTCGCCGGCCAGCTCGGCGGCGGTCACTTTGTCCGGGGTAAGTCTTGAAAGAGCGGCTTTTTGCTCCCGGTTTGCCGGAGCGTCGAGGCGCTCGTAGAGGGGGCTCCCGTATTTTGCTTCCAGCTCTATGTAGTGCTCACCCGGATCCCTTCCGGTCTTGGCGGTGATTTCGGCTGCCAGAAGGTCGAGGAGGATCCCGTCCTTGTCTGTAGTCCAGGCGCTGCCGTCCATGCGCAAAAACGAAGCCCCGGCGCTCTCTTCGCCTCCGAACCCAAGACTGCCATCGAGCAGTCCGTCGACGAACCACTTGAACCCGACGGGGACCTCGACCACCTCGCGGCCCATGCCTTCCGCGACTCGATTGATCATGCTGCTCGACACGGCGGTCTTCCCCACCTTCGCCCCCTTCCACCCGGGGCGATTGAGAAACAGATAGTTGATCGCTACGGCGAGGTAGTGATTGGGGTTCATGAGTCCGCAGCTTTTGGTCACGATCCCGTGGCGGTCGTAGTCCGTGTCGTTACCGAAGGCGATGTCGTACTTGTCCTTCAGGGCGATCAGGCCGCTCATCGCGTAGCGGCTTGAGCAGTCCATGCGGATCTTTCCGTCCTTGTCCACATGCATGAAGGAGAAGGTCGGGTCGACCACGTCGGAGACAAGCTCGATGTCGATCCCGTATTTCTCGACAAGGGGGGCCCAGTAGTGCACCCCGGCTCCGCCCATGGGATCGGCTCCCATTTTCAGACCTGCGGCTTTGATGGCCTTCAGATCCACGACTTCGGCTAGGCTTTCCACATAGGGTGTCGTGAAATCAAAGCGCTGCGTACTGCTTGCGGAAAGCGCCGTCTTGAAGGACACCCGACGCACTCCGCTCAGGCCTTGTGCGAGCAGTTCATTCGCGCGGCGCTGAACCGGGCCGGTCAGTTCAGGGCCGGCTGGACCGCCGGAGGGCGGATTGTATTTGAACCCCCCGTCGCGTGGAGGGTTGTGGCTCGGGGTGATGACGACTCCGTCCGCAAGCCCGGAAGACTTTCCCCGGTTGAACGAAAGGATCGCGTGGGAAAGAGCCGGAGTGGGCGTGTATCCATCAGCCGCATCGATGCAGGTCACGACGCCGTTCCCGGCCAAGACTTCGAGCGCCGTAATGAAAGCCGGTTCGCTGAGCGCGTGCGTATCCTTGCCGAGATACAGAGGTCCCGTGATGCCTGCCTGCTTTCGGTGTTCGCAGAGGGCCTGAGTGGTCGCCAGGATGTGTGCCTCGTTGAAGCGGCCGTCCAGGGAACTACCTCGGTGGCCGGAAGTCCCGAAGGCCACTTGCTGCTCTACGTCGTCCGCCTCGGGAGTGATCGCGTAATAGCGGCTGACGAGCATCGGTACGTCGACCAAAATGGACCGAGGCGCTTTCTTTCCTGCGAGTTCGTGCACAGTCATGGCGCCGATTACCACTTTAGGCCGGGGCCCGGAACCTCGGAGCAAACGTCGGCTATTCGTGCAAGAGAAACACCGTCGATCCGCCTCCGTACCGGCTCACATAACGGACGCCGTGCCAACCTTCCGGGACCTCGGGCTCGCTGAACTCGAAGAGCCATTTTCCGTCCAGGGGCGAGACGTTGACGCACCCGGCGCTCTTCAGACTCCCCCAATCATCGTGCCAATAGGCGCTGTGGATCGCGTGGGGGCCGCTGAAGTTCTGCGTCCAAGGCACGTCCATGTGCACGATAGGGGTAGACGATGACAGCATCGTCGCGGTCCTGAATTTCCCGCCGATTGAGTACTTCCCGGTGGGAGTGCTCGCGGTTTCGAGGGGATCCTTGTCCGGGTGAGGCGTGCCCCCTCGTCCGGCGGAGATCATGGTGGCGTACACCGGGCGGGTCCCCTCAAAGGCCACCAGCCATCCCCCCAGAATGCTTGCTTCGAGCCAGGTCTTTCGGCCTTGGGTGTCTGCCCCTGCATCTTGGGCCTCATGAGCCCCCGCCTCTTTACCCACGTTCTCGCCCCAAGGCGTCACGGTTTTCGGGGTAGGGACCACTGCCTCTCGGCTCGAGACCCAAAGCGGCTCGCCCTCCAGTCTGTAGTAGGTCGTCCGGCCATCTTGTACATAGTCACTACTAAGTTGTACAACATTGAGCCTGCGGAAGTGCTCAGGAACGGGCTCGAACCCTCCAGCCGCGGTTTGCTTGAAGGCCGGTCGATCTTTTCCTCGAAAGAAAGCCAAGGGCAGATGAAAGCCGGCCGGGCTCAGGGGCACGCCCTGAAATTCCGAAGGAGAAAGGATCTCCACTCGATCCTTCGGGACCCAGTTGAGATCGCCCGTCAGCAGGAAGGCGCGATCGCCAAAGTCCGCTTCCGCCGCATACGTGATCGCGCTCCGACTTTCGATGTGCGTGTGACCCTCGCTCAAGCCAACGGGAAGAGAAAAGGGCAGCGGCGGCTTTTTACCGCTCAGTGAAGGATCGAGCCAGACGGGGAGTCCATCGGGCGCGCTTTCGTAGCGCCGGGTGGGTGCGTGCACGGCTGCGTACTTGTGAGGCCAGGGGGAGTTTACGTCTGGGCGAAAGGGGAAGATGGAAACGAGTTCTTCGTCGCGTGGATTTTCCGTGGCGCGCTTGTCGTCGACGCAAACCCATCCCCGGGGCTCGACCGGCACCCATTCTTTCTTGCATCCGGCGCCGGGCACGCGTTTTTCGTCGCGGATTTTTACGCTCCCGCCCCACCACAAAAAACCGATCCACTGCACGTCGCTCGTCGGCATGCTGCGGATCCAAACGTGGCGACTCTTCGCGTACACGCGAGGGCCGTCCGTCGGAGGGGTGTCCGCTCGAAGCGTCGCTACCTTGAGCGGTGCGGGCGCGGGTTCACTCTCTTCAGCGGGAGCTTCGAGAAGATCCGGTTTTGCCGCCGGTTTCGCCTTGTGCGGTTCGGCAGTGGTCCGGGATCCTGCCCTTTCATCGAGAGGTTCCCCCTCCGTTTCGCTGCTCTTGCAGCCTGTAAACAGTGCGAGACAGGTCAGCACGGCAAGAGCGCGATCCAAAGTGAGGACGGGGAGGCGATCGCGGAAGGGGTGAGGGCTCACGGCGCCCATACTGGCAAGACTGGCGCCGAGCGTCGAGTTTTTCAGGGCCTTTTCATTTGATGATCTCAAGCTTCAGCTCCACATGCTGTCCGCTGAAATACGTCAAGTAAGCTCCGCTAGGAGGAGAGCCTCGGAGTCCAAAAGCGCCGATCCCCTGAGAGTCCGTGCGCTCGGGATCGGGAGTCTTTCTGCTGACGGTTGCCGTGAGTTTCAGACGCATCTTCGGAAGCTCTTCGAGGGGCGCCGTCGAGGGCCCGTGAAGCGCAAACTGACCTGTGAGAAGCCAGGCGCGGGTCTTTGTTACGGTGAGCGCGAGGTATTCGGGGATTTTTGCTCCCTCATGCTCGATGACGGTGATGGGCTGGAGGCGCCCGTCGCCATCGAGAACGAGTTCGAACTCGACTTCCCCGGCGTCGCCTTCCGGTAGGTTGAGCCAAGCCGGCTGGACTTTTGCCGCTAGTGGGAGCGCTTTGAGGAAGGCGCTCGTCAGGTCCATCCTGCGCGTCTCCTCTTCCCCCTCTTCACCGTAGACCTCCCTTCCCGAGAGCGATGGACCGGTCGAGGGCGTTGGATCTGCCGAAGGTGGCACTGTCGGTCCGGGCTCTGTGGAGCCCGACTCAGAGGGTTCAGGTTCAGCGTGTGGCTCAGACGCGACGCGCTCGGGGCCTTTGTCTGCCTCGTCGGCCTCTGTGTCGGTGGCCGTGGTGGCACTCTCGTCGGTGTCTGTGTCGGTGGCCGTCGTGTCGGTCGCGAGGGGGAGCTCGTGGAGGGCGTCGACTTCAAAAGTCTGGCCTCGTAGACGAAGGGGCGCGAAGGTTTGGGCGTCGAAGTCGGCAGTTCCGACACGGATCGAGAAAACAAGCAGTCCGTGGGAAAGAACGGAGAGCAGGAGCGCCCAGAGAGTCCGCGAACGGGCCTCGGAAACAGGGGGGAGGAGCCAAAGGTCGCGTTCCACGAAACGAGCTCAAAAAGGGAGCAGCTGTTCGACACCCGTCGAAGAAGAAAGTTCCCCGGGTATCAGGCGACGACGTTAGTAATAGTCGTAATACAGATCTTCGCAGGCGGTGTAGGCGCGGAGTGCCTCCGAGAAGCATTCGTTGTCCACCACTTCATAGCACGAGTAATTTTCGTAGTAGCAGATCTGATAGTCGAGGACGGCGCTCACGCAATCCCCGAATCCTTGCTCGACGAGCTGTTGAACCGAGGAGACGAAGTACTCTCCGTACTCAGAAATACAGTCCTGTGCGTTTCCGTAGTACCCGCCTCTGCATTCATCGAAGGCGTTACACATGAGGTCGATGAGAGCCTCTGCTTTGGCCGTTGGTGAATTGGCCTTGGGTGAATCCCCGTCGCCACCGTCGTCGTCGTCGTTGGTGGTGGCTTTTCCGCCGCAGCCGTAGACGGCGAGAGTCGTGATAGCTCCGACCAGAGCACATCTCAGAAATGGCGAGGGCTCTAGCGGGATCAGACGGCGGTAGTCTAAGTCTTTCATGGTCCGTCTCCGGAGGTGAACGCGCTCCTCGCACGCCAAAGGCATTGGGTAGCACAAACGCAAGGTTTTTTCCTCCGGCGGGACAAGGGCGGGATTATTTCCCGGGTTCGGGGTGAAGGAGGTAGTCCAGTCTGTCGACGTTGAGGGGATTGGGCCTGTTTGGATTTGGTCCTTCTTCTCCTTTCTGTCTCTGCGTACGTTGGGCGCGTGTGCGTTGGGCGTGTGTACGTTGGGCCATGCTCAGCTGATGGAGCTGTCGTTCGATTTCCGGGAGCAGAGTCAGGTGAGTTTCGTTCATCCTCGTGAGGAAGCTTTCGTCGAATCCTCGCCCGCTGAGCACCCGGTCGTAATAGTCATCAAACACGTCTGCACAGGGATGGTCGATGTCCGGGGTTGCGGCATCCTTCTGAGTACTATCCTCGGGGTGAACGGCTTCGGCGGCCTTTTCCATGTCTCCCGCTTGGAGCCAGGCAAAGATCTCTGAAAGCACCCCTTCAGGGTTTGAAAGAACGCTCTCGTAGGCGACGAAGCGCGCCGGATAGCCCCGGGTCACCACATCGCGGATCAAGAGGAAGTTTTCGAGCCACCACTCCAGCGTTGCATCGAGGTGCGGAGTCGGAGGACGCGCAGGTTTCCCTTCCTGCTCCCGGAGCTCAGCGATGGAAGCGGCTTCCATTTCGTAAAGGCGGCGCAAGGAAGCGGTGTAGGCCCGGAAAGGGCGCACGCTGGCGATGACCCGACCGAGGTAGATGACGTCGGAGCGGATCACTCCAGGGATGAAGACCTTGACCCCTACTTTTGCGGTGGCTTTCGGGTGGAGCCAAGTGCCCGTTTTCGGGTGGGGATTGGTTTGGTAGTAGATGCCGCGACGCAAGGGTGACTCATAGAACCCGCGCTTGTTGGCATCTTTGATCGTCTTTTCCCAGTTCTGACCGAACGGACTCCCGATGACTTGGATCCCGCCTGCCTGGAGGATCTGCATCCACATCGAGGTTCCCGAGCGTTTGGTTCCGGTAATGACGATCATCGCAAGGTAGAAGGTAAACGCATCGTGGGTGCGCGTTTCAAACAGATGGGCATCGATCAGATCTGAGTATAGTTCGTAGGGAATTTCCGTGCCAGCGCGGGACGGGCACGCTGTCCGTTCCGAGGACCACGGGGGTCCACACGTTGGAGCCTCCAAGGGCAATGGGCTTTTTTGCCCAGCGAGCGACGCTGGGCTGCGGAGCTAACACCAACACGACGGACGGACATCGAAACTTAGCGTGGGCAGAGGTTTCAAAGCACAAACAGCCAAAACCAGCTGCGTTTTTATTTTCGAGAGTGGCGCGTCAGGGGCAAATGCCTGGCGTGGCACGGCCGCGGCTTGCCTGCTTGCGTCCCTGCCGCAGAGCAACCCGGGTAGGATTGCTCGGGTAGGATTGCTCAGAGCAACCCGGGTAGGATTGCTAATCCCATCAGTTTGAGAAGCGAACACACCTCGTTTTGACCACGATACTGGGTGAAATTGGCTCACTGGCCAGAAATATCACTCCCGATGCAAAACTATCCGAGCGGGTCAAGACCGCTCTCTCCGCACCCAACAAGCAGAACCGGACTCCGTCTCAATCCGAACAGATCCTAGAATCGACTGCGGCACACTCTGTGCATGAGTGGTCCGCATGACCACATCATCTCGATTCCACACATTCCGAACTTCCAGCCGAATCGCCACCGCGTTCACCTCGAGCTTCGTTTTGCTCGCCACCATGGGCTGCAGCAAAGAACCCGACCCCGAGCGGGCACCGCACGATCCGGCAGATTCAAAAGAACTTTATACCCAAACCGCCAAGCCAGAAAACGCTTCTGAAAAGGTGAAAGAGCTCGAGGCCAAGGGCAAGTTCGAATCCGTTTCTTCGATGAAGCTGAAGGGGGATGTCGAACTGAAGCAAAGCGCCGAGGGCGTCAGCATCGTCGTCGAGGTAAAGAATGCCCCCACCGGCAAGAAGGGCATTCACATCCACGAGAAAGGCGATTGTAGCGACATCACTGGCGAGAGCATGGGCTCGCACTTTGCTCCCACGGTAAAGACACACGGTTTACCCAGCGCCGAAGAACGACACCTCGGCGATCTCGGCAACATCGAGATCGACGTGGACGGCAAGGGTCGTCTCGAGTTTTTCGCCAAGGACGCCAACCTACGAGAAAATGATCCTCTCTCCTTCCTGAAGCGTGCCATTGTGATTCACGAGTTCGAGGACAAAGGTATGCAACCCACTGGTGGAGCCGGCAGCCCCATCGCCTGCGCGGTGATCGAAAAAAATTGATCGACGGCAGTACCTGATGGCAATCCGACCCGGGCAATGGGGCAATCCGACCCGGGTTGCTCCGCAACGGTGACGAAAGCCGACGCCCGCCACTGTCGACACACTGTCTGCCTT
>CAYMQT010000108.1:12433-16409 GCA_964392575.1 uncultured Polyangiaceae bacterium | reverse complement strand
GGATCAAAGACCCTGCTCCAGGGGTACCGCAGCTTGTCCACCCGTGCGCTCTTCCCGCTCCAGGGAAAACTTCCGGACTCGGCCCTTCGACTGCTCGCGCCCGCCCTGCCCTTGCTCGTCCTTTTTGGCGTGCTTTTCCTCCTTTGGCCAAACAAAGAAAGCAGCACCGCCACCGCCATTGAAGAAGGCGAAAAAGCAGTCAAGGTCATAGAGAAACCTGGGCACCTTGCTCCCGGAAAAGGCCCTGCTCCCGAAGAAAACCCAGCGAAGGCAGAAGACGCTCCCACCACCGAAACGAAAGAGGACGCGAGCGAAAAAGAGGGAGAAAACCTCTGGGTCGTCGCACCCGACAAGAATCTACCCTCCTGCGAGGTACAGCTCGGAGCGGCTGCTCCTGCCAAGGAAGACTCCGTAAAATCGATGGGTTACTGGAAAAACGCACGACAGCTCTTGATGGTGGGGAAATCTGCTGAGGCCTTCGAGAACATGTGTTTGGCGGGTCTCTATGACCCGAACGGACCGGCGGCAGAAGGGCTTGCCGAATACTATCTGGGGCAGCGTTCCTTGAAAGAAGCGGACCGCTGGGTGCGGATCTCTCTTGCAACTGACAGCTCACGGCGAAGGTCCCAAGAACTGCTTGGCGATATTTCGAGCCAAAAGGGCGAAGCAGAAGAAGCCAAACGCATTTGGCTCGAAACGATGAAGCTCAAGGGTGACGAAACTCGAAAGCTCACGACGACCGCCAGAAAATTCGTCCAAGACGCCAAGCTTGCCATGCGCAGCGGTGATCTTCCTCGCGCAGAACGCACCATTCGCCGCGCCGCCGCCCTTGCCCCCGAAGACGCGACGATTGCGCTAGATTTTTCCGACATCCTCCTCCGGCGCTCAGCCACCGAGGGCGCCGGACGCTGGGCTGCGCAGGCACTCAAGCTCGATCCAGATTTCTCAGCGGCGAAGCTCCTGGCCGGGCGCATCGCCGAAGCCCTTGGAAGAAAGGACGAGGCGCGCGCTCACTACGAAAGCGTACCTTTGGGTGATCCATTTCACTCCCAAGCCCAAAACCGCCGTGGCCAACTTTGACGTGCCCGCTCTCTTCCCCACCATCGAGGCCTTTGCACAGGCGTACATTGAATCGACCTGTCTTGAGTTCAAGTGTCGTCCCCCCGCTCCTCCGAACGCTTTCGCACCCTCACCGATCCCACGAGATCTACGACCGGGCAGACCCTCTGAGCTGCGAGTCACCGAAAAAAGGCCGCGCAGCGAAAAGCGTGGGGCGATGATTCACCCCCACGTACGGGCCGCGGTGCACCACAAGTTTTGGCATCACGAGTTACAAGCAGCAGAACTCATGTGTTGGGCCATCCTGAGATTCCCTGAGGCCCCCGAAGAGTTTCGACGCGGTCTCCTCAAGATTTTTCGAGACGAGGTGCGACACATGAGCCTCTACGAAGCACATCTCTTGCGCCTCGGGGGAAGGCTGGGTGATTTCGAAGTGCGTGACTGGTTCTGGGAGCGAGTACCCACATGCCAAACCCCGCTCCAGTTCGTGGCGCTCTTGGGGATGGGCCTAGAAGGCGCCAATCTGGAGCATACCGCTCGATTCAGTACCTGGTTTCGCTCTTTCGGCGATCATCAAGCCGCTGACATTCAAGACCAAGTCGGGCGCGAGGAGGTGGCGCATGTTCGCTTCGCCACCAAATGGTTTCGGATTTGGACCGGTGATGTGAGCTTTGAAGAATGGGTCGCGCACCTGCCGCCCCCGCTTTCTCCCCTCCTCATGAAAGGAAAATCGCTGCACCTCGAACGCCGGAAGAAGGCCGCTTTCCCTGAGACGTTCACCCATGCCCTCAGCGTCTGGCGTGCGGAGTAGACATGAATCAGCCCGCCCCTCCCTTCCTTTGGGTCGTTCAACCCGATGCAGAGCTGGAGCTCGCCTGGCTTTCCCGCGGTCGCGGAAACTACGCTCCCCCATCAGCGAGTGTACGAGTCGCAAACACCCTTTCTTCCGTCTTCTCACAGATCCTCAAAAGCGAGTGGACCTTCGCGCACGACCTGCCCGCGCAAAGGCGACCGAAAACACCCGAGCGCACGGCGTTGTTTTGGTGCCCGACGCCCTACGCGCTCTCTCAAGCCCAAAAGGCAGGGCTCCTGTGGACTCCGACGCCGCCTCTTTCCGTCCTGCTCAACGTGCACCACAAGGCGTTTCCTGGCCAAGCGGGCCTGCCGGTGATGCCAGAAAGAAGCACTGTGAGGTCTATAGAAGACATGGAGCGAGTGCTCGCGGCACGCAGGGAGGGCTCTGCGACTCGCCTCCGGCGCCCCTACGGCTTTGCTGGACGGGGCCAACGGGTGCTCAGAAGACCCCTCAGCGCGGATGACCACCGCTTCATCCACGACAGCCTCGCCCAAGAGGAAGAAAGACAGCGTACGATGTCCGAAGCGCTCTTGCTTCGAGCAGCGCTCATCGTTGAACCCGAAGTGGACGCGCCCGATCTATGGTCGATCCACGGAGTCGTAACGCAGGCCGAGATCCTGATCGGTGAGGCCGTAAGGAATCCCAGCGACCCCTTTGGCGCGCCGGTGATTTCCGCAAGTCCTCTCGATCAGAGCGCGGACGAATTGCCTCTCCTTGCCCCCACTTCCTCCTTCCGAGCGGAGGCGCAAAACCTCGCCCGCTTGGCGGCGGAGAGCCTCCGTCGGGCTGGCTACTTCGGACCTTTCGGAGTCGACTTCATCGCGCGACCAGGAAGCCCGCACGCGCTCATCGATCTCAATCCCCGCTTTACGCTCCACTTCGCGCGCGGGATGGGTCGAAACTATGAAAAGGCCCTCCGTCGGGTCCTCGGAGAGAACGCCAGGGGAAAAGACCTGGAAACGGCGTAGTACCTTTCTAGTTGCGCAGTTCAGGAGTCTTCTTTTTCGTAGACCCCCAGGACTTCGTTGGCCTCAAATCGAATTTGAGCCAAGAGCGCATCCGACGCATCCCCGTCTTGCGCCGCAGTGAGCACCTTGAGAAGCGCGTCCCGGCTCCGGCGGAGCTCATCGACGAGCCATTTGCTGTCCAGGGCTGCCTCCCCGGTCGCGCGGAGAACGGCCTCTTCTATCTTGCGAAGACGCTGCTCGTTGCGTCGAAAGACGGAACCGATCTTCCCGGTCCCATCACAATCCGGACAGCGCGAGGGGCCCCTTTCGCTGGAGATCACTCCGGAACCCAGACAACTCAAGCACGTACCTTTGTCCATTCTTCTCGACTTTCTCTTTTTGCAAACTCTTTGCAGGATTTTTAGGGCCTCCAAGGCCTCGGAGAGTAGGCGTCCATCAGGGGTAGCAGATACTAATGATTTCTAGCTCCACTTCGCCCACGGGGCGCCTGACCACAACAACATCGCCCACTCGTTTCCTCAAGAGGGCCTGACCGATCGGTGACTGAAAGCTGAGCCGGCCCTGGGCCGGATCCGACTCGTCCGGGCCGACAAGGGTGTAGGCACGCTTTTTCCCTTCATCATCTGTCACTTCGACCAGAGCACCAAACCGCACCTGATCGTAGTTAGCACCCGTCGCTTCCACAATGACAGCGCTCTCTAGCCGTTTCGTCAAAAAACGGATGCGGCGATCCACCTCGCGCAGGCGCTTCTTCCCGTAGATGTACTCCGCGTTCTCTGAGCGATCACCCTGAGCCGCGGCGTCCGCTACCTCCTGGACCAGCCGACTTCTCTCCGGCCCAGCGAGCTGCCTCAGTTCGTCCTGAAGTTTCGCTGCGCCCTGCTTGGTAAGGTAATTGGGACTGGACACGGGGGATCTCTCAAAAGCGCCTGATTCTCAAACTCAAACCTGATTCTCAAACTCAAAAGAGTGAAGCAGACTCTCATCGAACAGACCACCTCAGAGAAGACGCCTCAGAGAAGACGCACTGAGGCCTGTTCATGAAGAGCCCCGACTGGCAGAATACAGAGGTTCCCCCCGCGCAGGACCCCCC
>CAYMQT010000108.1:0-12423 GCA_964392575.1 uncultured Polyangiaceae bacterium | reverse complement strand
CCCCCGCTGAAAATCATTCCCCCCTTTTCGTGGCGGTGGACGCGAGCACGACCTCCGTGCGCACCATCATCTTTGATGCGTCCGGACGCTCGGTGGCCTCGGGGCGCGCCACTCTCAAGGTCACGCGCATCGGCCGAGACGGCTACGAGCAGGACGCCGAGAGCTGGTGGACAGGCCTGTGCATCTCCGTCCGTGGGGCCTTGGCCGAGCTGCCCGAGCACCGCAAAGACGACCTCGTGGCCCTGTGCATCGCGCATCAAAGAGAGTCCTTTGTCGTCACCAACAGTGTCGGAACTCCTCACCACGCGGCACTGCTCTGGATGGACAACCGCTGCCATCAAGACGTCGCCACCGCAGAGCGAAACGTCGGCAGCGTCAGGCTCCATGCGGTCTCAGGAAAACCCGCCTGCACCACCCCCTCGCTGTACAAGCTGATGTACCTCTTCCGCACGGTGCCCGAGCTTCAAGACGTTTCCTATTTCCACGACGTTCACTCCTTCTTGACCCTCAAGCTGACCGGGCGCGCCGTTTCCTCCCTGTCCTCAGCCGATCCCACGAGCCTTCTCGACATGAGAAAGAAGGCTTGGTCGCAGACGTTGACTCGTCTCGTCGGCGTCGACACTCATCAGCTCCCAGAGCTGGTGGAGGTGGGGTATTGCGTGGGCCCGCTCTTACAGTCGGCCCTTACGGAAACGGGCCTACCACCACAAATTCTGGTCTACGCGGGCGCCGGGGATGGCCCACTGGCAGGTCTCGGTGCTGGGGTCACTCACCCTGGGCGTAGCTTCATCGATCTCGGGACGGCTGTTACGTGCGGCACCTTGAGCGAAAAATACGAAGTCGATACTTCGTTTCGCACCCTAAACGCGGCCCAACCCGGTCGCTACGTCCTGGAAACGACCCTGCGTGGCGGCATGCTCACCCTCTATTGGCTGATGGAGACGATTCTTCATCGGACAGATCGAGCCGGAGCTCTGCTTGAACTTCAGTCGGAGGCGACACGGCTCTCCCCGTCCTCCGAGGGGTTGGTGGTAATTCCTTACTGGGCCGGAGTGATGAATCCTTATTGGGATGATAGCGCTCGCGGAGCCTTCATCGGCCTTCACCCCAACCACACACCGGCCCATCTGTTCCGGGCCATCTTGGAGGGGATCGCCCTAGAGCAACGCTTTCACCTGGAGGGGGTCAAAGGCGCTACGGGAAAAGCCCCCTCGGAGTTCGTCGTGATGGGTGGAGGCTCCCGCAACGATCTCTGGTGCCAAATCTTGGCGGATGTCCTTGGACGCCCGGTTCGCCGTTGCCGCAGCGCTGAGTCTCCCGCGCGCGGAGCCGCGGTGCTGGCATCTGTCGCCCACGGCGTCCACCCCAGCTTCGAGCGCGCCGCCGAAGACATGAGCGACCTTTCCACCTCGTTTCAACCGGGGCCCGGGCAAGAACTTTATGATCGGCTCTACCGGGACGTCTACCGGGGGCTCTACTCCGATCTGCAACCACGCATGGAGGCCCTCTCCGAGCTGCGTGAGCTGAGTTCACCTTCTATGACCAGCATTCCGCCGCCTGGTTAGTTTTTTAAGGGGGCAGAGGCCCCCTTCGTCGTCGCGAGTAAATCGCGCCTCCTCATCCCCACCCACCGCCGGAAAATCCGGCGGCTCCTACTTAGTCGCTGGCGGTTTTCCGCGCCGCGGCATTCCTCGCCCTGCGGCCTGGTGTGCTTGGGGCTGTGCTGAGCTTGTAGGGGTGCGGACGCCGCACCCCTCGCCCTTTTGGGCGGTGCTGGGATGATTTATAAATTATATGTTTGGCTGGCGCTGTCGGTTGAGGTGCTTAGAGAGCGCCTTCGGGTAGGGCTTCTGCGTCGCTCAGGGAAAACAGGAGCGAGTAGCTGAAGACGGTGGGGACCGCGGGCTTGTGAAACGCAGTCTGCGAAAAGGCTTGCTTCATACAGGAGTCAAACTCCTCCCCGCCCAGCTTCTGCCGACTCGCGCGCACTTCCACAGCGCCCTGCTTGTTCACGTAAAGATCGACCCCGTATGAGCCTCCCCGCTCGGGAACGTCCACCAGCCGATAGCACGCGAGCAGATCCGCTACGCGCGCTTCGATGTCCGAAAACCAGGGGCGCTTCGCTTCGGGAGAGTTGTCGGGGCCGCCAATGTGCATCCCCAGGTGCCGCATCGTAAGCCGCGGAAGCGCTGCTTTCGGATCGGGCTCACGATCATCTTCGAGCGGGTGAGCTTCCTCTGGATCCGCGGGCGTCTCGGCGCTGCTTTCCTGCACAAGCGGCGCCTTTTCCGGGTTCGCCTCCGCGCCTCCCCCTTCCGGTGCGGCGGGCGACGGCGGCCTTTGCGAAGCGCATCCCACGCTCAGAAGCAGCGCGCCGACAAGGAGTCTCGCCTCATGCATGGGCCCGATGATGACGGGTAGCCTTTGGGATGGCAATGGGTTCAACTGAGTCATGATCGGCCGGGTCGAGCGACGACTTCTTTGGCGCTTCGGGCCAAGCCTGCTCTTCATGGTCCTTTCCATGGGCTGTGATCGCCCTCGTGAACGCACTGGGGGCGGACACGTCGGCAGCACCACCACGGCGATGCCGTCCCTCCCCGACAGTCCCCCCACCAAGACCACCAAACAGAAGGGGCTCCCCGAAACCGTCAAGGGCGCTGAGAATCAGAGCGAAGAAAACAAGTACAGCGAACTCACCAAACTTTGGGGTTTGGGTGAACTCTCTGATCTGGGACCCGCGGCGCCGGTCACAGCCGTCAAGGAAGGGGCCCTCTTTGTCACCAGAAACAATCAACTTCTCCTCGCCCCCCGCGAAGGCAAGGAAGGATTCTTGCCCGTCCAGGCACCCAAGGAAGCATTTGCGCCGTACGGTCGAGGGCCCTCGGTCTCGGAAACTCACGCCTACTGGATCTCAGAAGAGGGTCGCCTTCTTCGCAGCTCGCTCCGGACCGGGCAGGTGGAGTCCCTGTTTGAACAGGCGCGCAGCGGCACCCGCACGAGCGTGATCACCACAGCGGGACGCGATGTAGTGGCGTTCATTGCCGAGATGGAGCAACAATCTCTGTCCTACGTATGGGCCAGCAAAGGTAGCGTCAAACCCGAGCTCCTGCAGATTTCTCCCGACGGGGCCGGCGGAACGTCCGTCGCCATCGTCCCGGGAACACCGTTCCCCAAGGTGATCACCCTGGCCGGTAGGACCTCGATGTCACCTCTGCACGTCAGACGAGTGCGCGTCACCGAAAAACGTCTCACGCCCGAAGAGGATCGGATCGTATGGATCGGACCAGGCTCCCATGTGCTCACGGAAATTTTTGCGATCGATCAGAAGTATGATGAAGCCGTCGCTTTCCTACCCACGGCCAAAAACTTCAGCGACTTCGGCCTTGCTCAACTGCCCATCGAATCCGACTTGGGGGAGATTTCCGCCCCTCGCTGGCAGATCTACGAAAACGGCCTCGATCCGGCCCCGGTCGCCAGCACCCACATGTGCCGTGGGGACTACTTGCTCTACGCGCGACCCACAGAGAAACGCCCGCGCTCCCCTCAAGAGCTTCACATCGTCAAAATTGAAGGCAGCGTCGTAGGAGACGGAGACATCATTGCGCGCTCCCGCGCTTTCAATGACATTTCCCTCGCTCCCATCGACCACGGCGCCGTCGTCACCTGGACCGCCGACAAAAGGACGTGGGCGATGGTTCTCTCCTGCCCCGGCCGCAAGCGCTAAGAGCGCGTCCGAAATCGTCGCGAGCAAGTCACTTGCGCGCCACGAGGTAAGAGAGCCACCCGGGTTGATTCTCTGCGGCCTTCACAGGTTGATAGTCCTCTTCTTCTTCGTCGTCCGCTTGATCCCAATAGACACGCACGGCCGAAAATCCGGCCTCGATCAAGAGCTCCTGCAACTCTGGCAAGGTCCAATACCGCCACTCATACGTGAAGGCCTTGTCCATCCGCGTGCCGTCCTTGAACTTGAAGTGAATGTGATTGACCACTTCATGGGTGATTGGATCGAAACTGTTCTGATCCCAGATATAGGTAAATCCTCCTGCGACCCGCCGTGGTTCCTCCATCGGTTCTTGCGACTCCCAGCCCCCGTAGGCGTCCACCAGAAAGAGTCCCTTGTCTTCCAGACTGGCATGCACCGCAGCAAAATAGGTCCGCAGATCCTGGCGCGTGCGAAAGACACTGTAGCTGAAGTTGAGAGCGTTGATGACCTGAAACTTCCCGGGACGAAAGGAGCGCACGTCGTCCTGGATCAAAGTGACGCGCGTTTGATCTTCACCGAGCGGAGCGATGTTTCGCTCTCGACCCCATTGTAAAGTAGGAGCATCGAGATCGACGCCGGTGGCCGTCCTTTCTGGATCACTCTTGACCCAAGTGGCGCAGAGAAGCGCCGTGCCACAGAAGTCCTCCCTCATCCGCAGCGGCTTCTCGTCGAACTCCTTCTTGTAGAGATCGTCGAGGACCTCCACTTCATTGTCCACGGCCTGTACGCTCAGCTGATAGAGTTCGTGCCGATCCGCAGTTTTGGCGGTGAATTTGCCCTTCTTTTCCTTCTTGGACCGGGACTGCGACTTTTCTTTCTTGTTCTTCTTCTTTGACACTGAGCCTCCAAGGCGTCCGCGCGCTGCGGGCCGTGGACCTTAATCGTCATGGGCTCAACTGTCGACCGAACTTCAATCAGGCCTTGGCAAGCAGGCATGACCTCCGTCACACTCCCGTCATGAGCCGGGAGCCGGTAGTAGGAAGACTGGCACCGAGTCCCACCGGCGAACTGCACCTCGGGCACGCTCTCGCCTTTTTGGCTGCTTGGTGGAGCGCACGCTCACAGCGAGGTCGGCTGCTCCTGCGTCACGAAGACGTCGACGCCGAACGCGCGAAACCGGAACACATCACGCGCGTCGAGGAAGAACTCGCTTGGCTCGGTATCGAATGGGACGGGCCAGGGCGTCTACAGTCCGAGGGCGAAGGCGACCTCAAAGCCCTCGCTCTCGGGCTCGCCGACGCGGGTTTAGCTTATCCTTGTACTTGCTCGCGCGCGGACATCACACAGGTTCAAAATGAAATCCTGGGTGCGCCTCAGCAGGGACAGCTCGAACGACCGTATCCGGGCACTTGCCGCGGACGCTATCGATCCCTTTCCGAAGCGCAAAGGGACGCGCTTCACGGCGCCGCTCTGCGTCTCGCAACTGAGCCAGGAAAAGTCACCTTCACGGATCGAGCGTACGGGCCTCAAGCCTATGACGTGCACGAAGAGGTGGGTGATTTTCACATCCTGCGGAGAAACGGCTCACCAGCGTACCAGCTCGCCGTGACCGGAGACGACTACAGAGACGGAGTCACCGAAATCGTCCGCGGTCGAGATCTACTCCCCAGCACAGCACGCCAAATCCTGATCGCCCGTGCCCTCGGCCGGCCCTATCCGAAGGTCCTTCACCTGCCGCTCGTGTGCGACAGCGAGGGGCGACGCCTTTCCAAGAGACACAACGACCTCTCGCTCCGCACCCTGCGCGAATCAGGCATCACCGCAAAGCAGATTGCGCATTTCGCCGCAGCAAAACTTGGACAAGACAGCACCGAGGACCCATGGACACACCTCACGCGGTCCTTTGACGGGACTCGGGTCCCGACAGAGGACATCCTCCTCCCCAGGGATCCCTTCTCTGTGTTTGCCTAAAGCGTGGGTTCAACGTTCCACAGGGCCGAGAAGGGCCTCTGTCTCACCCGCGAGGGCTGGCTCGCCTTCCGCGAGAGGACGCACTTCCCATTTTCCGCCCAGGCCCGCTTTCACCGCAACTCGCACCGGGCCGTCGAGAACCACTTTGTTTTGAGCGATGAGAGGGGCGACCGGAGTGGGTTCAGTCACCACCGATGCGTTCTTGCTGACGCTGGACGCCGCGTCGGGGGCGCCTTTCTGAGCGATTTCAGCCGCCGTCTCCACGATGGTCTTCTCGGAAAAATCGTCCTCGCCGATCTCCGAAAGGATCTGCCGTTCGTCAGGTGTCTTCTCAAACTCGCCGTTTCCTCCGACCACGCGAGCCGCGCTCCGACTCAGCATCCCTGCACGCTCGGGTCTGCCTTGCCGCCGGGCGGCGGCAGCCGCTCGATGAAGCCACTTGGCCGCATCATCAAGATCGCCACGCTCTTCAGAAACGCGCGCCGTGGCCAGCGCGACAATCACGTCGTCGTCATCTTCGGCGTTGATCGCCGGGACAATGCGGTCCGCCATAGTAATCCGCGGAATCTTGGCTCATGCTGGTCCGCATGAAAAGCCCGGCCGACGAAAAGGGGACGTGGTTTCTGTTTGCCCACGGCGCCGGGGCACCCTCAAGTAGCGACTGGATGAAACATTACACTGTGATGCTCCGACGCATCGCCCCGACAGTGACCTTTGACTACCCTTACATAGCCGCCGGGAGGAAGCGCCCCGACCCGGCCGCCCGCCTACTCGAAGCGCACGCCGAGGCCCTTTCCCAGGGGAAAAAGCAGCACGGACCGCGAGCGGTTCTGATCGGCAAGAGCATGGGAGGCCGCATGGGTTGTCACCTCGCGCTCAAGGAAGACGTCCTCGGCGTGGTTTGTCTCGGGTACCCCCTGAAAGGAATGGGCGCGTCTACAAAACTCCGAGATCAGGTTCTCCTCGACCTCACGAAGAAAGCCTGCTTCATCCAGGGCACGCGGGATCCGCTTTGTCCCTTGGATCTTCTGCGGACCGTCCTTGATAAAAGGAAGGCAGAAAGCACTCTCCACATCGTAGCGACAGGCGATCACTCGCTCCTCCCGACAAAGACGCACCTCAAGGTTTCTGGCCTGACCGAAACAGAAATCGAAGCCGAAACGATGAACGTCATCCGCACCTTCATCGAAGGGCTCTAGATGCTCCTTTACTCCTTCTTCAGCCGGAGAAACTCATGCATATCGAGCAGGGTAAAGCCCTGTTCATCGATGAACTTGCGAAACCCGCTGTCCGTCAAGGTCTCGTAGTCCTTCACCCGATACTCCCGCGCCCAAGGTCGTGCAGGGCTGTCCTCCGAGCAAACGGCATCGAGATCGTCTCCGGGAATCGCGCAATGAGAAATGACGTGATGGATCCCCTGGTTCAGTTGCCCCAGCCGCTCTTTGAGGTCAGCGGTTTCGAGGGGAGAAAAAAGCGTTTCCGAAGAAAAGTAGCGGAGACTGCCGTCCGGGTTTCTGTCGTACGTATAGATCAGACCTTCCCGCGCGCACAGTTCACGCACGACGGACTTCACCTTGAGTTCTGTCGCTGAGTTCGATTGAGACGCGATCATGTGCGTGTCGACGTGAGTCGGCTCTATGCCCCTCCGCCTGAGCTCACGCAGTTGCGCGTCAAACTCAGCGCGAATTTCCGTCTCCGAAAGCAAGTCGCTGAACGCCTCGAAGGAAACGGGCATGCCGCCGTCCAGAGTACGCAAGGTCAGAGCGTCCGTGAGCGGCCGCCAGCGGTAGAGATCCCATTCGCACGTGAGCGTGAGATGAATCCCGACGGGCAGCGCGTGCTCTTTGACCCGGAGCACCGCATCCGAGAACCACGGGCACGGGACCATCACATTTGTGGCGCCCACCACCCCTCTCAACATCGCCTCTTCGATGCCCCGGTTGACACTGAGGGTCATGCCAAAATCATCAGAAGTCACCAGCAGGTATTTCACGAAGGCTTCTCGCCAAGAACTTTAGACTCAGCCCCGCTCAAGCAAAAGGCTCAAGCAAACTCCCCTTGCACGGCAAAGCCTTGCAAACTGTACCTGATGAGGTGCCCCAGGAGGTCGAAGACCCCTCACACGATTTCACACTGTCCGCTTCTATGATCATCCACGTCCGCATTCCCGAAAAGGGCGCGATCGATCACGCGCAGGCACGGGAGAAAGGCTGAGACAGGAGGGGTACACCCACCACGAGAATTTTGAACTTTTAGCGGAAGACCGCGGCATCTTCCCCACCGCGCTTCTTTCAAAGCACTGCTTCTTTCAAAGCACTGAGAGCACCTCCGAAAACCGTCGCGACGCCCTGCTAGGGAGAAGGACACAGAAATATAATATATAAAATAGTACGGAACCGCCCAGGCGGGGCTGCTTTTCAAAGACGGACTACCAAGCGCGGTTTTCCTTCATCTCACTCCACAGCCTGCGCATCATCCACGTATCCCACTGTGTGACCGAAGAGGCAGCGCCCGCAACCATGATCGAGTGCGGCGCAGGTACCCCTGGCACCCAGGTTGACCAGTTGTAGTAGTCCGGGAACCCGAACCCATGGCCCATCTCGTGCGAGAGGATGTGCAGCGTGGTTTGATCAATCGCGCCGATGAAATACCCGCGCCCGACGCGCTGACCCCAATCTCCCCCTGCTCCTCCGCTCATGCCCTCGGTCAGCCAAAGGGACATGTCGTAGTGATTCGCCCGGCCCCCTTGGCAATCTGGATATTGATAGCCGGCCTGCCTATGGAAAAACCTTCCGCACGCCTGAGCGCACTGAGGCGCAGACTCAAAGCTGTCGTCCCCGATGTACATCAGACCGGGGTGTTCTCCGTCTTGCCAGCCAAAAGTCGCGCGACTCATGGCCGCCCACCCTACGACCTTCACAGGCACGTGATCGTAGGGAAAACAATCGTAGTCTTCGATCTGATCGATCCACTCGTTGAGGTTGCGCTCCAGAGCCGCGACCAATTTATCCCGGTTGGTGGCCGAAAGCGTGACCGTCGACTCATAGCGAACGCAAAAGTTCAGCGTGCCGTTGGTCTCGAAAATCTGATCGAGGATGCTGTTTCTGAAATTGAGGATGGAGGCTTGCGCGGGTCTGGCGCCGGCCCCCTGCCCCGCCAGCTGACCGGTCATTTCCTGCCACGTCGCATTCAGCGTTTGCACGTACTGAGAAGGCGGAGCACTCGTCGTGCAGCTCGCCGGACTGCCGCCGCTTCCAGTCCCGCCGCTCCCAGTACTGTCGCTCCCTCCGTCACCGGATTCTCCCCCCGACGCCGACTGGCCCCCTGAAGAGGAAACACCCCCGGACCCGCTGAACGTGCCTCCCGAACCCACGCCTCCCGAACTCGCGCCTCCCGCGGCGCTCGATCCTCCAGTAAAAAGACCGTCTCCATCGCCGTCTCCGCCGCCCGTCCCGAAATCGGGATCTTCCCAGAACATCGAGTCGTCCCCGTCTTCCGCGTCCTCATCTGCTTCGCCAGACGTGACTGCGCAGGCCGACAGACCCAGAAAAACCGACAGGCCCAGAGAAAGAGCCTTCAGTGAAGCACCTCCGCGACTGGCAAGGGGTGCGGCGGAACGAATGAACGGTCGTATTGGAAAAGTTTGAAGGCGTCGCATGAGAGAACCCTGAGAGAACGCCGGGAGATCCGGCTTTCGGGTTCAGTCGCTCTTCGTGGTCGAAGCCATTCTCTTCGTTCATGCGACCTCAAAATAAGAGCTCGCAGCCTCAAAATAAGAGCGTGCGGATAAGAGCGCAGAAATGTTCTGCTACTGCTTCTCGCGCACGCTCTTGAGAAGGGTCTGAAAGGCGCTCTTCTGGGCCGCGAGCGTCGCCGCCGGACCGGTCATCTTGAAAAAATACTGACCGCTCTTCGCTTGAACGATTGTCGCGCTCATCGCAAAATCAGCCTGAGGTGTCGCAGGTGCTCCCGGCATCCCGGAACTGAAAGTGCCCTTTTCCACTTCTATGTTGAAGTGACGTAGCCCATTTTCCTCACCCTCACTCCGCTTGGCTGCGTCGGGAGGAAGATCCTGAAATTGCCCCACCCACCTCTGGAAGTTGGACTCGACGTCGCCGCCCTGACCCACACCAAAATAGAATACGGCCACCTCGGCCGGACCGGACGGACCAGCGACCTGATACGTCGCCTTGCGCATGGGTCGCGGGGGCATTTCTTGAAACCCCTCGGGCACATCCCACATGATCCCGACTTCCGTAGCCGACGACCCGGAAGGTACCTGGGCCGAGGCGTGGGGATCGACCGGCTGAGCCGCAGGAGAAGGGCGCTCCTCGACAGGAACCGGCAGGGGCGCCTCCTTTTTCTCATCGCAGCCGGAAAGCAAAATCACGCCGAAAGCACATCCAAAAAACGTGGCCATCCGAAGCGCGCAAGGGGAACCATCCCAGGACCGAGGTTGCATGAACGAGGTATAGGTCGAATGCAGTCCGAGATCGATGCCTGACGAACGCCGTCAGCTAGGATGAAGTCCTCCTGGCTGCTACATCCGAGAGCAGATGAGGAGAACTGTTTGGGCATCAGAGGACCCCTTTCGCCGCGCCTTTCGCCCCTCGCCGGCGGTTCTTGCCGCCGCCCTCGTCCTCGGCCTGCCAAGATCCGCTGAAGCCTCGCCCGAAGGGAGCGCAGTGAAGGCTCCTTGGCGCGCACCTGCTGCCAACGTCCTCGGACTTTCGCTTTCCGTGCAAGCTCCGCTCAGCTTAGACAAGAAGGCGCCCTTCGGCGCGGGCCTCGTCTACACTCGTCAGTACTTCATCACCCCGCGCACGGCTCTCGGGATCACCGCTGGTCTCAGAGTCTTCCCTACAGATCCGCTCCACTTAGCCTTCGGTTATGGACTCACCTTTCAGCACTATCTCGGCCGCGGTACCGTCGGCGAAACTCCCTACGGCTTCTACTTGACGTACGGCCTTCTCCTTCAAATGAACTGGCTCGCCGAGCAGGACGGCACCGCTACCGGCCACGACACTCTCCTCGCGCTCGGTTACGACTTCCCCGCCGGGCGCGTGCTCCCGACCTTGCAAGCAGGTTATCACCTGACTCAAGTTCGCAACTTCGACCAGGACACCCTATGGTGGCCGTATACGGAGCTGCTGTTTGCCGTGCGATTTTGAGGGGCGCCGCGCGGTTTTGAGGCCGCCTGTCCCTTAACGCCCGGCGATCTCCGGGCTCAGCGGCCGGTACTTGGGGCCAGCGTCAAAAAACACCACCACCGCCACTGTGTCTCGCAGAAGATCCACTTCTTCGATGACAAAGCGCGTGAGGGGCAAGCCGGTGCGGCTCTGCAAATCAGCAAGGAGATCGTCGTAGCGGTCCGGAGAAAGCAAGGCGACTCGATCATAGGTGATGCGGGCAAAGGCCTCCTTTTTGGACGTCCGCAAACTCTCCAGGATCCACACGGCCCCGGAGATAGCTATATTGGCCACGAGAAGTTCCGACAAGGTGATCTTCTTGTTGGACAGGGCGTTGATCAGAGCCAGACCGATCACCACAAAGAGATGAGTGAGATCCTTGATGGCGATGGACTCAGTCCGGTACCGGAGCACGCCAAAGACGGCGAAAAGGCCAAGAGCAAACCCGAGCTCCATCGGCACCTTCCGCAGCAAGAACGCGATACTGAAAGTGACCAGCGAAAAGAGCCAGTACGTAAAGACGTGCTCCGAGCCATGGTACTTTCGCGAGTAGCTCCGGATGACGATGCCCACAAACACGAGCATCAAGGCCATCCTGAGCACAAAGCGCAGGGTATCCGCACCGTCGAAGAGTCCGTCGATCCCCAAATAATTCTTCATCGTATTAAACCCGTCCGAGGCGCAGCGCTACCGTCCGACGTGCCCGTTCTTTTGCCTCGACGCAAAGCTGCGCCACCGCCGCGCAGTATTTGCTCATCGACTGTTCTCGAATGCCATTTTCTCTGAGGGCGACCATCGCCCTGGTCGTGTGCATATAGCGAGGCTGCTTGATTTCAATGATTCCCATGTAAGTTGCGTTCTGAACGTGGCCCAATTTCTCAAAAGTCAGCCCTTGATCGATGGTGATTCGTTCGTTTGTATTCTTGCCGACAAGAGTGGCTCTGTGAAAATTGGTCCAGACAGCAGGCCTGAGTTGTTTCGTGTCAAGCGAGCAATGCTGAGCCACAAATTTCAGATCATCTTCGCTCAACGTCGAATCAAGAAACGCGCGCTCTCGTCTCGCCTTCACCGTCTTATCGGCGTTGGTCTTCTCCTTCACCTCGAGGAAGGAGCATCCCCTGTCGATGTGGTGACGGACACGGACCTTGAAGCGGGGCCTTCTCCCGCGCACATGCTCATGAAATGCGGCAAATCCCGGCGTATCAAAGTAACACGTCTCATACCTGGCCCATCTTCCCTCTCCGGCCAAGAGAATGTGATAGTCGTCGCCGATCGCTCGGAGAAACTGCTCTATCTTCTCACCCGTCGTCAAAAACTTGCGGTCGATGCGTGTGAGCAACGCGCGCTGCGCGAGCAACTCGGGTGACGCGACCTGAAACGCCGACAGATCGGCGCTTGTGCCACACATGGCGGTGTTTGTGGGCACAGTGTTGCTCGACGGTACAGTGTTGCTTGAGGGCACCGCTGCGCTTGAGGGCACCGCGGCACTTGGCTGTCCCCTATCGATTGGAAAAATCTGGGCCATAGTCGTGCTCAAGACCCGCAAGCCGAACTGTTGGG
>CAYMQT010000107.1:0-17053 GCA_964392575.1 uncultured Polyangiaceae bacterium | reverse complement strand
CAGCGTAGCTCGGATCCCACGATCCGAAGAGGTCATCGACGTTGAACGCCGCCGCCATTGCTGATGCGCGTTCGGCGCCGCTTTCCGTGCAGGGCATAAACTCGGTGTACCTTGGGATCTCTTTCTGACGTCAAGCAGAGTTGTAGAAAGCAGTGAGGTTTGGCATCTTGAGCAGCGGTGATAGAAGCGCGCTCAAGTTCGGCATCTGCGCGCGAGCGTCTCGTTTGGGCAGATGCCGCCAAGGCGTTCTGCATCGTGTTGGTGGTACTTCAACACGTGGTTCAGTTCACGGACGGAGTGACTGGTTGGGGTACCAATGAGTCGATAGTTCATGCGTGGCAGACAGTGAGTCGTTTCTTCTTGCCGTTGAGGATGCCGCTCTTCTTTGCGCTGTCGGGCTATTTTGCTTCAAAGAATCTGACAAGTCGATCATGGCGCGACTCATTTCGCATCACTGTGCTGCCTCGATACTATCTGTATGCGGCATGGACCACCTGCGGCGCATTGTTTTATCTCTTTGGCCCAGCAAGCGCCGAGGCAGAGCGCTTGGGTGCTCCGGAATATTTCGTGCATGACTTGTGGGACTACGCTTTGGCTAGCGTCGTCGGTTTCACAGGCACTTGGTATCTCTACGCCTTGGCGGTCTACTTCGTGATCACCAAGGTGCTGGCGCCATGGCGTGCCCGCGGCATTTGGGGCCTCACGGTCGTTCTCTCGCTCGTGGGGCTTTGTCTCCCCGCTCGTGGAAGCGCGGCTCCCTTCATCGCCAACTTGCCTTTCTTCGCTTTGGGCGCGCTGCATCCTGTAGTGATCGAGCGCTTGGCAGCGATGCGCGCGACAAAGGTGATTTTCGGTGGAGTCTTTGCTTTCGTTGTGATCGGTTTGGCCGCCCTCACCCCCAGCATGGCCTTCCCCGGCGTGCGCATCCTGCTCGGGTTAGCTTGTGTGGTGACGGCTATCCCCGTCCTTGCTCATCTCGCCGAGCGCTTTCCATCCGCTGCGGCTTTGGGGGCATGGCTTGGTACCAAGACTCTTGAGATCTACGTCCTTCACCTGCTTCTGCGTAACATCATCGTAGGCACGTTCATGTCGCAGCTGAACACAAAAGGTTGGCCGCCCTCCGTGCACCTCGTGTTCGAAGCGCTCTATCCATTGGTGATGACCACCGGGCTCGTGCTGCTCTCCATCTGGCTCCGTCGGATCATGGAACGATGTGGTTTTGGCCGGCTATTTATCCCTCCGGGGAGCCACGCGAAATGTGGGAGAGGTTGACCTATGTGCTGGAACGCGCTTTGGTGGGCGCGGACTTGCGACGGAAAATCAATGGATGACAATTACGCGCGCAGCGTTGAGAGTCCCCCAATGAACCGATGGATGTTGGCTACTTTTTCGGACCGTGGGGTTTCTTACCTCTAGCAAGTGGGGTGATCGCTCTTTTGAGCCTCGATCTCGGATGGCTCCTCTTTGCGGACTCTTCACGACGAGTGCGCCTTTTGGGGGGCACGACGTGGACGCTTTCGGGGCTCGTCGCGACACTGCAAGTGCTCTTTCACCTGAACGGGCTGCGCCCCAGTGTGCTCGCTTTCCTCATGCTCGGCGCTTCCGGGATCCTTCATTTTTTGCGGCGGCGTTTGCGTCCCGATGTGCGAATCTTGAGCGACTGGACTTGTATCTATCGACAGGGGAGCCCGGTGGACCTCGTTGTGCTCCTCGGTTTCGTGCTTCTCGGTACAGCCGCCTTCTTACTGCCAGTCTGGCAATGGGATTCGCTTGGCTATCACCTTCCTTTCGTCAACTTCGTTCTACAAGGAGGTGGTAAGGCAGAATTACCGGTCGATGTTCCCTATTTGTCGACGTACCCGCGGAACGTGGAGCTTCTGTTCGTCGCGCTTCGAGCCGCCCTGCCTGACGATCGCCTCGTCGATCTCGGGCAGATCCCCCTGGGGTGTGTGGCTGCACTTGCCGTAACAGGAATTGCTCGCGAACTGGGCGGATCACTCCGAGCGGCGCGGATGGCGGGTTTGTCGTTTCTGCTCGTTCCGGCAGTCTTCCTCCAGCTACCCACCAACTACATTGATATTGGAGTCGCCGCTTTCTTCCTCTTGGCCGCTTTCTTTCTCCTGTGCCCCCCCACCACGAGCACCCTACTTACGGCGGGTCTCTCGATCGGACTTTTCCTCGGCACCAAGCCCAATACCCCGCCAGCGGCACTCCTTCTTGGTTTTCTCGTTCTCTTCTGCGCGCAGCGCGCCAAGCTCCTTCACGCCGGGGTGTTTGCTCTTTTGCTGGCCGGATTTTTGGGGCTCGAGGCCTATCTCGTTCAGCTCATGCGCCACGGAAATCCGGTTTGGCCAGCCATCGTTCATCTGGGACCGTGGGAGCTTCCGGGCACAATTTCCGTCGAAGAACTCCTGAACTCAGGAGCTGGAACTCAGAAAGTCCAGGGTCCGCTGCCGATTCGAATTGCGCGTTCTTGGACGAGCCTCGACTCAGTTCCGACCTTTGACATGCGTGTGGGCGGTCTAGGGTTGATGTTCTGGCTCGCGTTGCCGCTCGCGGGATTGGCGCTCATTCGCAGGCGCGCGAATGACCTGCTGCTCGGGGTGCTCCTTGCCATCTCTTTGGTCACTCCAGATCCGGCGATTGCACGTTACATTTTCCCCTTTCCGGGATTGGTCTTCGGGGCGGCGGCAGTGGGTGCTACGAAAATCGGTCAACTGCCTCAGATAAAGCGACTGTTCACAGTGGTGAGTTTCAAGGTAGTGCCCTGGGGCGTGGCGCTGCTCGGCTTGTATCAAGTGCACTATGCCGCTCCTGGATTGACGGGTGAAGGACCGCCTTTGCAGGACTACTTGCGTATGACATGGAACGAACGCAATCGAGCAGTCGGCGCCTACGGACGTCCCGACCTTTTCGTGGATGCAAGACAGCGACTTGGTCCTCCTGATGTAGCGGTTTACGATAAAAGTTTCTGGCTTCCGTATTTGCTATGGCGGTCAGATCTTCAAAATCGTGTCGTGCGTGTCCCCGATGACGCCACGAAAGAGCAAGCGAAGAAGCTCCTTCTGGCTCCCGAGGTAAAGTTGGTTGCTGCGGGAACCGACCAAATAGCGTTGGGAGTCATGGAAAGCGCCCCGCAGTTTCATTCTCCATTTGCCTGCAAGGAATCATGCATCGTTTTCCTCCGCCCGTGAGATCTCTGGGGACGCTGTTCGCCCTTGTTTTTGCTCTGACGGTGTCGCTCTCTTCGGCAGAGGAGCCCGCAGAATCGGCGGCGCTCAGCTGTCAGCCCATAGAACGCGAGCTTGCCCAAGTGACGGATGCTCTTGCTGAGGCAAAAAGAGCGCTCGCGCAGTTCCAGGGGCAGAGTGCAGAGCTAGAAGCTGTGCGAGCGGCACTGAGTCAGACGGAACGCGACCTTCAGGTCAGTCGAGAAACAACGAGCTCTTGTCAATCCTTGCGCGAAAACTTGTGTAACTCGACTCGTGAACTCGTTCACAAGATCAATCTGGGACAAGTCGACACGACGGGTGTCAGCGAATGCGTGGACGTAGCTGATCGACAAGGGCTGGTGCGGCAGCTGTCGGGCTGGACCAACGTCATGAAGGGTCTCGCTAGATTTCAGGCCTATTCGGCGGGTGAATCTGATGTGAATCCGCGCTTGGGGCCAACGAGCGGGTCCAAGGTGGAAACTCTACTGGCACAAGCGCTTGGTCCAGGGGGAGGAGCCCCGCTGATCTTTCGGCGCATTCTGATCGAGGCCATTGAACTCTTAGCGCCGCGAACCTGGGCTAAGCAAAAGGCAAAACCGGGCGGTGTCACGAACTGGTTCATGGATGCAGAAGGTCTGTCCAGCGAGTTCATCGAGGAAGTGCGAGACGAAGAGGGGACCCGAAGAAACACCAGAACGACAGACGCTCCGCTCACCACAGCCCTCGGGTTGATTTCCGTGTATGAAATGCTGGCCGGATGTGGCACGGACCGTCCAGCGCAGGATTGTGTGCGCGCCCTTCAACTCAAGACTTTGATCAACGCGAGCGGCCCGCTCGTGGCGCAGCGGCGCATCGAGGATATCTGGTCGAGTGATTGTGCAAGTGTCACTGGAACGCAAATCGGTAGCTGGGTCAGTGACCTCCCGATCGATGAAGAGGCGGATGACGATACAAGGGCTGTTGATGAAGCGGTACGCGGAAAGCTCTTCACTTGTTTTCTTCGTGACTCGGCAGCCCCGCCGTCATTTTCTGCGTGGCTTCGCCCGAAGCTACCCGACCCTCAACAACTCCGTGTCGACGTGGGAGAGCATCTCAAGGACTTACACAACACCTTTCGGCACGGTAGTTCAGGCGACCGGTGTGGGAGAGCGATCCGCGCTCTGCAAAATCTTCCCACGCCGAGCAGTTGTGAGGCGCCGCAAGATCTCATCACTGCGCTTTCCGCGTGGGCAAGAAGCGCGCCCGACGAAAACTCTTTCGCGCTCGGGGCTTGTGACCGTTACGTGCGGACCCTGTGGGCTGGAGACTCGGCAACTCTTGGCAACTCTTTTCCGACCCCTCCGACGATTGAGGATGCGGTTCGCCTCATCGAAGATGCTCCACCTTCGAATGTGCGTCGCCTGAGGGATCTGTGTAGTGATCGCGTAGGCGGCCCCACCTTCGCTCGCTCAGTCGTCAGTTTGGGAGAACTTGGGGAAAAACTCGGAGAGAATGCAAAGCTAGCACCATGGTACGTTGACTCGGAGTCGCGTCTTCCCTTAGAGGCCGTTCGTGCCACTCGTGGGAGAAGCGCTTCGAAATGGCTGGAGAGCTGGATCAGCGACGATTTGGCTTGCTCGACCCTTGAACTCGACGAAAGCCGTTGTGCTGCCTGTCGCGATTTGCCCTCAGAGGACCACTACGACTGCGCCCAGCTGAACCAGGTCAAGCAGGTTTGGCGCAATCGAACCCACAAGGTCCTTCTCATCGGGACGATGGGAATTCTGGTCCTCAGTCTCCTCGTCTGGCTCCTTTATTGGCATCGCTCCAACAAGAGGTACGGGGGCTGGCATCGTCAAACCAAGGTGCATCTGGAACGGTTAGGAATGACTCCGTTGCGAGATCGCCTCAAGTATCTGCTTCCAGAACATCTGACTCGGCTCGTCGTCCCGTTGCCCGCTTCCTCTACTTGGGAGCCTTGGGGAAAACGGGCAGTCGTCGTCCGGTCGGATGATGACAAGCTCCGGGATAGTGATGTCAACCGTGCGGGGTCGCTGGGGTTGCAGCTGGGTGCGTCGTTGGTCTTCCTCGTGCATCGCGATCAGGCTGCACCGGATTTGAGCGCCGTGCGTGCGATCCTCGATTGGGCTGCGCGGGGTGGCTCCCGAGCGGTCCATGTGCTGACTCTTTCGGGGAGTCGTTTTTCGTGGGCGCGGAGCACCACAGATTTGTTGGAGCTTGCCGATGAATCATCCCTCCGATCCAATCCCTTCGAAGTGCGTGGTCGGGTCACGAACTCCAGTCAATTCTTCAATCGGGAACGCTTGGTCTCGGGACTTTTGGCCACGGTCCAAGGGGGACATTTTTGCGTCATCACCGGTCTTAGAAGGTTCGGCAAGTCCTCGCTAGCGCTCGAGGTTGCACGCCGTGTTCCGGGTCCGTCGGCGTATGTCGACTTAGCGGGATTTCATCACGAGATTCGATTCGCGGAGGACCCCGCGCTGGCTGTGGATTCCATCTTACGTTACTCGTGCACTCAGCTGCTTGAGTCGGCCAGATTGCAAGTTCGTCACGAGATCGCACTAGAGGTTCCTCCTGGAGCGATGGACGCGGTAGCGTTGAGTACCTGGTTTCGCGATTTTTTGCGGGCAATCCGGCGGGCAGACGATACGTCTTCCGTTCCGATTCTGTTGGTCTTCGACGAAGTGGAGCAAGCCATTGGTTCAGCGCAAGATTTGAATCGAGCCCTGGATGTCCTGGCGATTTTGGTCGGTCGATTGCGAAATTCGTTGCCAGGGACCGCACGGCAAAGCAATGACAAAGTGGGAGTGCTGTTTGCAAGCGCGCTCCACCCGCTCTTGTGGTCTCCCTTGGGAACGCTCGCACACCAATCCATCGTTGGCTCCTTTCAGTATGTGGCAGTTCCCTGTCTGCCGAGAGAAGCCACCGTTTCGATGATGCAGGCCCTGGGCTCACGTCAAGGGATTAGCTTTACCGAGGAAAGCCTCGAGCTCTTGGTCCGCGAAAGCCAGGGAGTTCCTCTTCTGGCACGTCGCTTGGGGACCACGCTTCTCGAACTCTATGATACCGACAGGGCACGCCAAGGGGCATTGGGCGCCGTGCAAATCGGTGTCGAGGGGGTCCGAGCTGCTCTTGAGCGAGAGGAGTCCGAAGGTTCCCCGTCGCGAGTATGGATTGAATCTGAGATCGCCGAAGCAACGAATCCGGGTGGTGCCGTGCTGCGCGCCTTGGCTCAGGTCGAATGGTTGTCGGCAAAAGCAATCCGAAGGATCGCCAGTCAGGCGTTTCAGCGTGAGTTCGAAATCACAGGCGTCGCTATGACTCTTCGACAAGACGAGGCCTTGCGAAGAGCGCAAGAGGCGGCTGGGGTCGTGGTGCGGATTCTCGGTGATTCAGGGCTATTGAAATCGCGAGGCGATCCGACCGAACCAGATGGTTACGAACTCCCCGATGGGATCATTCGTCGCGTTCTTGCGAACTCAAACTCGAGCGCATGAGCCTGGGGATGGGCTGCTCTTTAGCGAGTGCCCCACCGTTCGTCGCGTACGGTCAGGAGTGCCCACGGCAGGATCCACTGAAGAAAAACGAGACTGTAGAGCGCGTACGCGATGCCGTAGATGAAGCGAAAGCTCCTCTCGATACGCAAGTAGTAAAGCGCGGTGAAAGCAACTCCTACGAAAAGAGCTACCAAAGCGCTTACGACCGTCGAGAACGTCGTTTGAAACACGGTGGGTAAGGCAACGAGCATATAAGCGAGCGCAACAACGCGCAAACCAGAGACCAAAAAACTCACGACGGGCAGGACACGATTGCGTTCGCGGTAGGGAGTCAGCATGAAGCGTGCAAAGCTGAATCCTTCGACGATGTAGCTGCGGTCCCAGCGCACAAACATCCGCGAAAGTTGCTTGTAGTTCGTGGGGGCGAGGGTGTGGATGACGGCGCTCGACTGATAGACTGTGTCAAAGCCGGCGCGTAGGACAATGTTGGTGAGGGCTTGGTCTTCGCCATGATTTACGGGTCGACCAAGAAATTTCTGCTGAGTCCACTCCTCCAGGTGCGGAGCAATCACTGATTTTCGAAAGGCTGAGAGAGCTCCAGGGCAACAGGCCACAGCCCGGTAGACGGATTGCGCAGCACGGGCGAAATCAAAGGCTAAGGCGTATTGCACCTCCAACATTTGGCTGATGAAAGAATCTCGATTCAACACTGCGACTCGGCCAGCGACCGCGCCGATTTTTTCGTCGGCCAGGAACGGAGCCACCATTTCCCGAAGCGTCGAGGATGCCACTTCGCTATCGGAATCGATGGTCACAACGATCGTGCCTTGAGCCACCTTTAGACCTTCATGGAGGGCCGCTCGTTTACCGCGGTTTCCTGGGAAGCGCACGAGACGTACGAGATCAGGAAACTCGCGTCGCAGGTGTCTCATAAAAAAGAACGTATCGTCGCGTGAGCCGTCGTCGACAACAATGACTTCGAGCAACTCAAGCGGGTAGTCACTCTTCGCTACCGAGCGGATGCTTCGAGCAACCATCGATCCTTCATTGAAGGCGGGAATGATCACACTCACCTGTGGCAGCGTGAATCCAGGAGTCAGCGAGAACTTTTCGTAACGCATCCAAAGGAGCCCCAGAAGCCCGGTGTAGAGCGTCTGTATGAGCAGAACCAAGCCAATGGGATGAGCGAAGGTCTCGATGATGGAGTCGAGCGAATCAAAGGCGGCTGGCCTCAGGGCGAGGACAACGACGAGACTGGCCAAGGCGCCGACAAACGGAAATATTCCGGCCGAGATGATACTGCATCGGCGGTAGCCTCTGGATGGATGTGAACTCGCAGTCACCACGGTCTCGGAGCGGAATGGTGGCAAGAGTTCAAGAAGAAGTCGCGCATTTTCTTCACGATCGCCCGCCCGACGACTTTACCATCGCGGTGGAAATGATGACCGGTTTGCCCGCGCCGCGCGATTCGTGGCACGATAACGCTTGATTGATCGGAGGCTTTTCGGGAACGTGAACGACCTAGACGATGGCGGAATCATCACAGGCGGCACGCTGAGACGACCAGACTCAGCCGATGCGCCAGTACTCTTTCCGTATGTTTACCGGACTCGCGTCGTCGAGCAACTTGCATGGGATGGGCCCGAATCACAGGACGCTTTCCAGATCG
The DNA here is from genome assembly GCA_964392575.1 of uncultured Polyangiaceae bacterium. Taxonomy (GTDB): domain Bacteria; phylum Myxococcota_A; class Polyangia; order Polyangiales; family Polyangiaceae; genus NIC37A-2. Next base: position 8,675 of record CAYMQT010000107.1, on the reverse strand, counting down.
AATGGGACCGCATCGTCGAGAATTCTAGACGCGGAGTCGATCATTTTTTCGTGATCGTCAATGCCGCTTCTGAACCAGTCGGTGCCTGCAGCGTCCGCGTGGAACGTTCTTCTGGAGATTTGGGTCTGTGGATCGGAGAGCCTCACCAGAATCAAGGGCTAGGAACTCGTGCGATCCAGGCGCTCGTGCGGTACTCCCTTGAAAGGATCGGGCTCGTTCGGCTTTCGGCCGCCGTCTTTGTGGGCAACTGGGCCAGTCGTCGCGCATTCGAGAAGAACGGTTTCGTTCTTGAACGCACCGTCGAGGGCGCGAGCCAGAAATGGGGCGTATCCCGTGACGAGTGGCTCCTTGAGCTTACACTAACCTAGGTGCCGATCACTGAGTCGTGCTGCGAGACTTTGTAACGATACGTTCAGTCTCGCTGCATTTTCGAGTCAACGTACCTCATCCGCTTCCGCGCTGCGATTTTCTGCGAAGGCTCTGGGATCGCTCAAATGGTAGTGAGAACAGTTGAAGAGCAAGCAACGGAAACGCACACGAAGAAGCGCACTCACACGCGCATGTGCACTCACACTTACGCTCACACCCGCACCATCGACGACGCCTTCCCACCCTCTACGCGGCGCCGGATCTCGTTGACACAGGATCAGCTGTGGTTATGCTTTCACGCCTCGTACGTCGAAAGAAAGGCTTAATCATGAAAAAGATCCTCGTGCCCGGTTTGATTGCATTGACCACCTTGAGCGCAGCACTGGCTGCATGCGGTGATTCCGGAGGTGGCGACGGTGATGGGGGTGGCGACGGAGACGGCGATGGCGATGGCGATGGCGACGGAGACGGCGATGGCGATGGCGATGGCGATGGCGATGGCGATGGCGATGGCGACTGTGTCACCGGAGACGAAGGTTGTGACTGCTTCGGGAACAACACCTGTAGCGGTAGCTTGAGCTGCCTGAGCGGTCTGTGCGTAGACGCGGGTGGCGATGGCGATGGCGACGGCGACGGCGACGGTGATGGTGATGGTGATGGTGATGGTGATGGCAACTGCACGGTCGGAAATTCCGGCTGCAATTGTTTTCCGAACGACACTTGCTCCGGTGAATTGACCTGCAGCGGCGATACGTGCGTGAACAACGAACCGCCGGACGACCTAGACACTTGTGGCGGTGCGGACAACGACGTCGTCGACAACTTCTTCACCTGCGACAACGAGATCTGCAACCTGAGTGGCCGCTATGGGAGCTGGTACGCCTACAGCGATAGCGACATCAACATGGATTTTCTCGTGCGCATCCCTCCGTCCAGTTGGGCTGATCGGAGCTGTGGAGCCATGGCGACGGGAGGCTGGGACGGGGAAGGAACCGGCGTGAACTATGCGGGCATCGGCCTCGTTCTCGCGGGCGGCAATGACTTCAACGCCAACAGCTACACGGGAATTCGCGTCAATATCGAGTCTGACGGCGACATTTTCGTGAGTATCAAGCTCTCGAACGGCGGGCACTTTGGAGCGTGGTTTACGGGCTTTACGGGTGGAGGCAACGTCATCCAGAGCATCCCGTTCAATGCGATGCTTGAGATGGATGACTCAGCCTCGAGCATCAAAAACCTTACGATGATGACCGAGATTCAGTTCAATCCAGAAGCTCCCACGGGCTACGGCTACACGGTCCATCTCGTCGAGTTCTATTGAGGTAGAGTTCAACGACGTCCTAGGCGGTTGGCGCGGTTTTGCCCCCCTCGCGAGCCTCGACTCCTTTCGTGTTGTTCTCGGCTGATGTATTGTGGCGTCTCTATAACGCCCGATGTTTTCTTCTGTTCAGCGTGTTCTTTTTTGCGTGGTCTTTGGGAGCGCCCTTCCCGGCCACGCTTGGGCGAAGACTCTACCCCCTCCGCAAGTGGAAGACGCGCAGTCTCTGGGGCCTCCGTTTGAGGAGGACCCCGAAGAAGAAGCCGAGAAAGTCGAAGTGGTCGCCTCTGTCGACGCACTCCATGGCTCCATGCCCTGCGCGACGAATCTGACGCGTCCGGCATCCGAAGTCCTCGTCGAGATCGGTAAAGACTTTGCGTTTTCGTCACCCCTTAGATACGTGGAGGTAAGAGCGGGAGAGAGCATCTGCGTTGAACTCGCAACCGAAGAAGCGGGCGGAGTTTCAATCCGTGCGGTTGCAGAAGGCCCAGATAGCCAGGGCCATCTTCGGATCGTGCTGACCAAGCTCGAGGAGGCTCACGCCGACGGCACGGTCTCAATTTTGTCGATGACGAACCATCTGAACGAACCCATCGCCTTGCATGTGGCCCGACCACAAGGTGATGGAGGAGTCGTTCTCTTCGAAAGAGAAATTTTTCGGGTTCCGGCTCGCAGTGAACTCGTCCGCAGGTTCGATTATCCCATTTCTCGGGCCCTAGTGGGCAGCATTCCCCAGGCGCCACGGCCAATGGCAGCAGAGCCTCGACCTCCCTTCCAGGAGGATTCCCAACGTCCCCCTCCTTCGATCAGCTCGCCGTGGCCGCCGTCGGATTTCCCACATGAAACTCCTGAGCGGGTGCACGGCCTCCCCGAAACCGGAGTGCGCCGCGCCCTCGACGTTTATTTGATCGGGGGCAGCATTTTCAATCACTCCAGCGATCTTGAGGACGTCGTGACCGCCAATGACTTCGGGCAGCTCCCTCACCACCAAGAACTCATGGGATTTGGTTTTGGATTGACGCTCCGTCGTGTGCGCTTCGCTTGGGATCTGCTTGTCTCCTTTCCTCGGGAGATCGAATCGCTCGATAGCGGGCCAGACGCGAAGCAGAACCAGGTTCTGATCTCCCTCGAAGGTGGGTACGACGTCTTTCGCTATCGCGGCTTTTCCATCTTCCCGCTCGTTGGGTTCACCGCGGGCGATTTGAGCGTGCGCACTCACCCCGACGGTCCAGCTCTGCTTCCCGCTCAGATCAGCGGCTACTACAACAATGAAACGGACGTGCGCCGTAATGTATACAGTGTGCGCGGGACCTTGGGCGTACAGAACATCAGCCTGATTTCCCCCGGCGAGCGGGCAGGGCTCGTATACGGTCTGCGCGTCGGCTATCAGCATCAGTTCGCACAATCGAAGTGGCTGACCGACACGGACGATCCGAATGCACCCCCGCTTTCCGGTGGACCAAAAGTTCAGACGAGCGGTATCTACGTCCAGCTGCTTTTTGGTATCAGCCTCCTGTCGTGGTGACAGCCCGACGTGAGCCGAAGGTCCTCCAGAACACCCCGGTGACCAAGGAAATGACCAAGCGCGACCAAACTCGCGACCAAGTTTGGTCACGGACGCGACCAAACTGCTCAGTGCCGTCGCTGAAGGGAGTGACGACATCTACGAGGTCACGCGGCGACTCTGTCGGTCGATCTTGAGTGATCCTCTGGTCACCAAGGCGGTCCAGGTGAGGCAGGCCTTGGCTGACGGTGATGATTTCGTGGTGGTGCGGGCGGTTGAGTTGGCGGAGATGGTCCTCGGCAGCGCAGCGAATGTGGAGCGAAGGGTGGTTGCAAAGCGGCTCATGGTTCCGGAGTCCCCATCTGTCGGAGGTAACGACGACGTCTAAACGAGATGTCACCAGAGAGTGTGAAGCCGTGTCGAGCAGGCTCGACCTGAAGAAGCCGTCGAGCCCAGACCCGGAGGAATGTTGCGCTTAGGTCAACGGGAATGGGTCCAACTCGCTGTTCCTCCATTCAGTAGAATTGCAGTGACACTATCCATACCGCATTGAAAAGCCTCGATAAGGACGACTTCCGCTACCGAAACCCCTTGCTGAAGGATCTAGGCATGACTACATTTCCAGTAACTCCGCTTGTCGTTGCGGCGGCAAGCCTAAAAGGCCTCGAACCTTAGGGATCGAGGCCTTTGCTCTATTTAGTGATGGCGGGGCTGGGCGTGTACGTGGATGGCTACAACGTCTACTACCGCTCGTTGAAGGACCGTGGGCCGCGATTCAAATGGCTGGATCGTGCTCTCGTCCAGAGAAAGTTCAAGGGCCACACCGTAAGCCGCCTCGTGTACTGCACTGCCCGAGTTTCCGATCAGGCAATTGCTGCGAGGCAGGATAGGTATCTTCGGGAAGGTGCCGCACGACCTCAGAAACGCCGGAGTGCGAATAAAGCGGTACGACTCGACGGACCTCAAGGGATGCCAATTTCCGTCCAAGGTCGCGGTTGGCAGGGCAGAAATTGAGAAGCCTCCGCGTTGGTAGCGGCAAGGGAGTGGTCGCTCTGCCCCCAGCCCTCCAGGGCATCTTCTTCAGCCACCGCTGGGAGAACTCCCGCATTTGGGCTCTTTCGACGCTCACGACCACGGTCCCGATGAAGGACCTGATGTGGCACCTGGAGCTTCCCGTGTGGACCACGGTGCCCGGTGAGCCACTGTTCGACCTAGCTCCAGCTCAGGTGCTGAGAGATCCCGATGCTCGTCCCGAGCGTTGGGATCGGATCCGGTCCGTAGACACCTCATACCCATTGGAGATGTTCAAGAACGGAGAGAGGTGGGTCATCGTCGATGGGTATCATCGGCTGGCTCGATTGAGAGTTGAGGGAGCTAGCGAGGTGAAGGTGCGGATGCACCCTGATGACTACTGGGATAGCGTGACGGTGTGACCGTGGCCCCCAAACACCGAGATCAGATTCAAAACCCAATCCTCGCCCGGCTCGCCGAATGGGTTCACAGTTCAAGGCGAAGGTTGGCGCTCAGCTTCTTTGGGGTCGTCGCAGCTAGCTTTGCTGCGGTTACTTGGAGCCCTCCCCGATTTCTCGGGGAGACCCTGGGACTGATCAACGGAGTATCAGGCGTCCATTTGGGTTTGGCGGTCCTGTTGCGGAAGCGAAGGGATTCACTATCGTGCAGGGCGCGATTTCGCGCCACAGGAGTGTCGCGAACCGTGTCTCCTCGTGAAAACGTTCAGCTCCGCGGACGATGTCCGCTTCGCCTCGAACGTTGTCACTCGGAGTCGAACCTTTGTTAGGGCGAAGGGATTGAGTAGCGCCTGCGGCGCTTTCGGCTCGCAGGGGCTCGCCGAACCCTCTCTCTCCCTGGACTCCGTCCACTGCGTGGACTCCGTCCAGGTCGAGTCGAACCTTTGTTAGGGCCATCGCTTACGAAAAACCCCCTCGCTTTTGGCTCGGGGGTTTTGCGGAAGCGAAGGGATTCGAACCCCTGGTGGGTTGCCCCACGCCGGTTTTCAAAACCGGTGCCTTCGACCACTCGGCCACGCTTCCGCGCGCGGATGTGGCGGAAATTTGGCCTTGGGTCAAGGGCGGGCGACAGAACTATTTTTTGGCGGCAGTGAGGGCGAGGGAGGGAGCCGGACCGTCTTTGGGGCCGTCGGTCGTGCCTTCAAGGTCGGTGAGGGTCTTCGTTGCGGGTCCGTCCTTCACTGCGCGCATGGTTTCTGTGAGAGCTGCGAGACTTTCTTTCATGATGCTCTGGGTGGCGCGATCGGGGTGCAAGCGGTTTTCGGTCTCCGCCGTGATTCTGTCTCGGCGTGATTGAATGGATGTGAGCGCAGCTGCGCGGTCGGAACGACCGAGGGCGTGAGGCGAAAAGCGCGCGAGGGGCAGCTCGGGGCTCACGTGTTCTAGAAGTCTTCGGTCCCAGCTCGGATCGGGTTCGAGGTAAACGGGTCTTTCGTCGACCAAGCGTGTGATGGCGCGTTCAGACGGAGTCTCTGAAACACTCAGGTCCCGAAGCAAGATTTCGAGGGCAGGTTCGCGCTTGAGCCACGCGCGTACGGAAGAGGGCTCCGTGAGTGCCGACAGGGGTACCACGAGGACGTCGGGGCGTGCACCTTCCGCCTGGGCTGCGAGGAAGCGACTGCCGAGAGCCTTGGTGTGGGTGAGGATGAGCGCGCGCGCTTCTACTTCGTCAAAGGCTTCCTCTGCGTAGGTGTGAGCTCCGTCGGCGCTGGTCTGCGACAGGATCCGCATGGTGTCTTCTGCGCTCGCCACACAACCGGCGACTGCAATCGCTGCTACGAGTTTGGAGAGAGGGCCCGCCCCGAAAAGCCTGAGGGCCTGGGCCGATTCCGCGGTCGCGCGAAGACCGAGCGCCCCGAGGGGCGCAACGCAGGAGACCGCTACCAAGTGTAGACTGAGGCGCGCGGAACTCACCTCCGCGGCCTCTACCCAGCCTGCCACGGTCCCGCCCGGTACAAGGAGATCGGCGAGGATCGCGCCCACGAGAGGCCACAGCGGGCGCCGATCCGCAAGACCGAACACGAAGCCCGCCGCCGCTGCGAGGCACCAGAGGACGCCCATCTGAAGCGCCCAAGCGAGGGGCGTCGTGAGCCACCCTTGGCCCAGACTTGTCGCCTGTGACCCGGACACGAAAAGCCCCGGGAGCTGTCCTTTGCCCGCAAGAAACAGGAGGCTCGCGGCGCTAGTCAGGGCGCCTAAAGTGATCGCCCCGGTCGAGAGGAGATTTCTGCTGACCATGTCTCCGCTGAACATGAATCTGGGGAAGCCGCTGTCAGTTTTTGCGCGCGCGCTTTTCTGGTCCGAAAGCGGTTTTTGGTTAGAGAGCGGGTGAAGCGCGATGGCCGAAAGCAATAAGATCGCCCCACACCACGCACTCTCCACGCAAAGGGCTCCGAAGAGGATCCCCTTCTGCAAGGCCCGTTGAGGGTCCCGGTCGAGGTCGTTTCCGAGAAGGAAAAGGAGACCGATAAGACACAGGGCCGCTCCGACCGCGCCGCCGCCCATGATCGTGGCCTCGCTCTGCAAGGGCAGGCTGAATGCGGCAGCGAGGGCCGCGCCGAGGGCGAGCCAAGGGTCCAGGGGTGAGTAGCCTCGCTGTTTTCGGAACAAAAGATGGCAGAGGGAAAGGACACATCGTCCGACGACCGCCGCAGCGAGAGCACCCGGGAGGGCCATGCGAAAGTCGTGGCTGCCGACCGGAACGTGAAGAGCCATGCGCGCAAGCAACGTTGACACGGCGCCGGACCAAGAGGGCTCGCCCGACAGCACCGAGAGCACGGCCTCATCACTCCGAAAGAAGGGCACACCGCGCGTCTGCGAGAGCGCGCCTGCCAAGGGGAGGACACAAACAAGGACCTTCTCCACGCGGCCTGGGCCGCTTCTGTGCTTTGCGCGGACGGACCCCGGGCTGTCTTTCACTTCTAGAATCCCTCGCACTACTTAGCGAAACGGGCAAAATTTTCAGGGGTTTGGCGCGCGTGACGGGGCCAAGCGAAGGGCCGCGTAAGGCTCGTCCGGGTGCCAAATAGCTTCATTGAGCGGGCCCCCCCTCCGCGCTACAAGCCCCCTCCCCGTCGGGACCAAGCTGTTGGCCCCTTGATTTTACCCCCACCATTCGAGGACCCGTGGCCCGTTTTATCGATGAACTCAAGCGAACCCATACCTGCGGCGCTCTGCGTCCCGAGCACATCGGAGGGGAGACGGTCCTCTTCGGTTGGGTTGCCAACCGCCGCGACCACGGCAACTTGATCTTTGTGGATCTGAGGGATCGTGACGGAATCACGCAGATCGTGTTCGATCCTGAGGCCTCAGGAACTGCGCACGCGACGGCGGAAGCTCTGCGTAGTGAATGGGTCATTGGCGTGCGCGGCAAGGTGAAGGATCGCGGCGAACAGTTCTCCAAAAAAGAAGGCAAAATGGTCAGCGCGGCCAATCCAGAGCTTGCGACCGGCGCCATCGAAGTCGAAGTCGTGGAGATCGAAGTCTTCAACAAGAGCGAGACCCCTCCTTTTGAGATTTCTGACCGCACGGAGACGCGCGAGGAAGTGCGCCTCACGCATCGTTACCTGGATCTGCGACGAAGTCCGCTACAGAAGGCCCTGCGCACCAGGCACACGATCAGTCAGGCTACGCGCAATTTTTTGTCTTCTCAGGGGGCCACGGAGGTCGAGACTCCGTTTCTCGTCAAATACACCCCCGGCGGCGCGCGCAATTTTCTCGTGCCAAGTCGTATGCACGAAGGGAAGTTTTACGCTCTGGCCGAGAGCCCTCAGCTCTTCAAACAGCTTCTGATGTGCGCCGGCTTTGAGCGCTATTTTCAGATCGTTCGCTGCTTTCGCGATGAGGATTCGCGCCTCGATCGGCAGCCTGAGTTCACTCAGATCGACATTGAAGCCAGCTTCATCAACCAGGACGACTTGTTTACCCTGATTGAGGGACTCATCGGGGCGATCTGGAAAGAAGCGGCCGGAATCGATCTCGCCAAGCTCTATCCGGGCGGAGAAAACGGCGCACCAAAATTTCCGCGTATGAAGTTTGAAGACAGCATGCGGGACTACGGGAACGACAAGCCTGACTTGCGCTTCGGCATGAAGCATTTCGACATCACGCAGCTTGTGGTCCAGCACAGCGGTGGGGGCGTGCCCTTCTGGGAGCCGATTTCAAAGAAATTTGAGGACGGAACCTACCGAGCAGATCTTCCCGCAGAGATCATCAAGGTGATGGTCGTCCCGGCTAGCGGGAATTTGAGTCGCAAGGACGGCGATGAGCTTGAGAGGATGGCCAAGAGCATGGGCGCAGGCGGTCTCGCTCGGGCCAAGATGTCCGCCGACGGCACTTGGACGCAGTCACCCCTGAACAAGATGATGACTCCGGAGCTGCGGGAAGCCATCAACAGCGCGTGCGGAGCCGAAGACGGGGATCTCATCCTGTTTCAGAGCGGCAAGGAGCAGGTCGT
>CAYMQT010000106.1:0-17111 GCA_964392575.1 uncultured Polyangiaceae bacterium | reverse complement strand
GCTGTCCCCACGTCCTCTGCCAGAGGCTCCGCTCGCTGGAGTGACCGTGGGGACAGCTGAAACGCGGGAGCGGAGTCCTCGGTCATCGGCTGAGAGCCGAAGGGTGAAGTCCGGTCCAAGGCGGGGTTTGGAGCGGGCGGTGGCGGGGCGGCCAGCTGATTTCGTGGAAGGGGAAGCGTTCCACCCCCAAGGCCAAACTCGAGGGGATCCGGGTCGGCGTCCTCCTCAGGATCTTCAGGGAGCAATGCAGCTACGGAAAGTTCGTCGAGTTCTTCGACCGAAGGCCCTGTCGCGGATCCAAAGTCGGGAGCTGCGGGTGCAACTCCTATTTGAGTCCTATCGAGCCCCAGCCGATGCTCGGCCGAGGCTGAGCGCCCAGGCAAGGGGCCTTTTCTTTGGGGGAGTTCGGGGGTGTGATGACCGACAAGAGGAAGGGCGGCTTCCTCGGAAGCGCGCTCGGGAAGATGCAGAGGTACGGCCGGCAGCCCGTGTGCTACGGTCGGCAGCTGCTCTACAGGGGAAGGCAGGCCCACGGTCGTGCTACCAAGCGCAACCGACTTTGCTCGCGGACTGGGCAGGTCGGTTGCGAGGGAGGGGAGGTCATCTTCTGCGAAAGCGTCGTCGTCGAGGGACAAAAGGGCGCTGCTTGAGAGTTCTTCCTCACTTCGGACCGACGAAACGGGCATCGGAAGATCCGCCTCGTCATCGAGATCGATTTCCTCCATGCTCATGAGAGCGCTCTCGCCCAAGTCCTGGATACTGCCGGCAGCGAGCGCCGCGACCTGCGCTGGTTCGACGACCGCCGTCGTCTCTTCGTTCAGGCTTTCAAACCCGGAAGCGTCCTCCTCGCCCTCCGTGGCTTCGAGGGCCGAGAGGTCGAAGGTGACTGAGCCGTCGGTGATCTCGTCTCCTTCATCCATGCCCGCCTCGGGTGCGGCAGCGCCAGGCAGGGTTCCCTGCTTCTCTCGAGGGAAAAACTCTTCTTCTTTGCGCGCGCTGGGTGGAGCCTGTCCGATCATCGGTGGAGGGGAGCTTGGCGACGCACCACCAAGTCCGAGATTGGTGGAGCCTTTTCCGCGCTCGGTGAGCCCCGCCAAGGTGTTGCTCCGCTTGCGTTCAAGCGGGCTTTCTTCGGTGCCCACGCCGGAGAGAGTTTTGTGGGGGGGGCGGGGCGAGTCAGCGAATTTCGGTGGAGGAGAGGAGGCGTGTCCGCTCGGCCCGACCCCGGCCAGGGTCTTCGCGGGTCCGAGCTTTTGCCCGGGTCCGGCGGGATGAACCGACGGAGGGACGGACTTGAGTCCTGAGAGGACGGAGTTTTCTGTCGTGCCGGGGGAGAGCAACACTCCGCCTGGGGAGGTACGCTTGAGTCCCGCCAGGCCAGTTTGAGTCGTTCCGCCGGTCGGTGCTCCTAAAGGTGAGGGCGCCCGCGACGGATGATGACTGGCTCGACCTCGCGGAGCGGCGGGGATACTTGCTCCCGCCTGTTTTGCTTCGAGGCTCGAGGCTTGAATGGAGGCGCCGATAGCGACAACTTCGTCCGGGTTGATCCGACTCTGGGGCATCTTCCCGAAGAAGCTCGAGATCCGCCGTCGTACGAGGGGGATGCGCGTGGAGCCGCCCACCAACAAAACCTGATCCAGGTCTCGCTTCGTGATCCCGGCCACGTCCATGGCTTCCTGGCAAACTTCAAGCGTACGAGCGAGAAGGGGCTCAGTTAGGGCTTCGAATTCGGAACGTCGCAGACTGAACTCGAAATCAAGCTCTTCGATATTCACCTTGCCCATGCTGCGAGTGGACAAATCGATCTTGAGTCGTTCCGCGGCCGCGCGCAGCTGTTCTCGGACGAGATTATCTTCTTCCGCATCGACTTTCTGCTTCTTGAGTAGCTCCTCCGCCATGCGATCCATGATCGCGCGGTCGATGTCATCCCCACCAAGAAAGGTGTCGCCTGCCGTGGCCAGTACCTCGAAGACGTTTTCACTGAGATCGAGCAGAGTGACGTCGAAGGTACCGCCCCCAAAGTCGTAGACGGCGATGCGTTCGCGGCCGGTCTTTCCGAACCCGTAAGCCAGGGCCGCTGCTGTCGGCTCGTTGATGATGCGGAGCACTTCGAGTCCGGCGGTGCGTCCGGCCACTTTCGTTGCCGCCCGTTGGAGATCGTTGAAATTGGCCGGAACCGTAATGACGGCGTCGCTGGCGCTGCTTCCGAGGCGAGCCTCTGCGATTTTCTGAGCTTGCCCCAGAACGAGCGCACTGATTTCTGGCAGGGTGTAATCTTGACCGTAGCAGGAGACGAGGACCGACTTTCCGGGTCCCTCCTTGAGTTCGAACGGGAGCCTTCCGCGCGCCTTCTGAACGTGCTCGCTGTCGAACGTACGGCCAATCAACCGCTTGATCGAGAAGACGGTGTTTTCTGGATCGATGGTCCTACGATCCTTGGCCTCGTATCCTACCTTCACGGCCCCCTTGGCAGTGAAGGACACCACACTGGGGAGGAGGGCCCGGCCGACCTTATCCTTGAGAGCTGTCGCTCGGCCATCACGCACGGCGGCAATGACAGTGTTGGTGGTTCCTAGATCGATTCCGACAACAGCCATTCAGGACGAACTTTCAAGGGAGCGTGAGCGAACAGGGTGTGGGACAGGCACGTACAGTGTAGCTCAACGTTGCTAGATGCACGTTATTTCTAGCATATCAGGCTCGCTCTGCGCGAAAACTCAGCACAGCTTTCAGGGAATCTTCCCGCGTTCGAACACCGAGCTAGTTGGCGCCCCGGTGGAGTCTGGGGACGGAGGGATCGCTGCTCCCTCAACAAGCCAGGGAATCTCCTTCTAGAAGGAGCCGCCCGTTCATGAGGTCCTGGGAAGAAAGGGCTCTCTTTCCCTCGATCTTGGCCTCACGGATCTCCAGAGGAAAGGTCCCCGTCCCGACCAGGAGGGATCCGGCAGCGACGACGATCGAGCCCGGAGTCACGGGTGCGTCCTCGGTGGCGACCCGGACCTCCAAAAGCTTGATGCCCCGGGGAGCCTCACCTTTTCTATGGAGCAAGGCCGCCGCTCCCGGTTGCGGTGCAAGGCCGCGCACGAGGTTTCGAAGATCCGGGGCCGGCCGAGTGAAGTCGAGGGCCGTGTCCTGCTTCGTGATGGGGTGGGCGTGACTGACACCTTGCTCAGGCTGTGCTTGATGGACGAGAGAGCCGAGAAAGGCGCGCGGGATCTCCACGCGTGTCACCTCCGCGGCGAGTTCGCTCATTTTAAGGGCGAGGGATCCGGCATTGTCATCAGGCTCTATCGCTAGGCGATGAACGGCGAGTAGGGGTCCGGTATCCATGCCCTCGTCCATCTGCATCAGACAAACTCCGGACTCTCGCTCCCCATTCATCAGCGCGCGTTGGATGGGGGCAGCGCCGCGGTACTTGGGGAGGAGGGAGGCATGCAAATTGAGACAACCGAGTCGCGGAGCATCGAGACATCGGCGGTCGAGAATACGTCCATAAGCGATGACGAGCGCCAGGTCCGCCTGTTTCCCTTCCATCCATGCGGCGAGGGTTCCATCGCGGACCTTCTCAGGTTGAAAGACGTCGAGCCCGAGTTCGAGCGCGGCGATTTTTACCGCCGGCGGTGTCGTTTTCATCCCGCGGCCCTGGGGGCGGTCGGGCTGGCAGACCACCCCAACGATTTCGGCTATGCGGGAGAGGGCTATCAGGGACGGGACGGCGATGGCTGGGGTTCCGCAAAAAATGGCCTTCACAGGCGAAGGCTTAGGCGGTTTTTGTGCGACGGGCGACCTTTGCGGGTCGATTTTTTCTTGGGTGGTTGTGGCCCTACGAAGAGTGGTTAGATTGCACAGAAGCCCGTTTCCGAATCGCGGAAATCGACGAAAGAGCAAAACCAAAAATGAGCGATAGAGATCACTCCTCCGCCCCGCCTCCGCCCCCGTCTGATGATGAGATTGAGTTCGGTGACGAACTCCCGGTGTTGCCCATCCGCAACGCCGTGCTCTTTCCCGGTGCGGTGGCGCCGTTTGATGTGGGTCGGGAAAAATCCGTGGCCCTTGTCGAGGACGTGCACAACTTAGACGGCCCCGTGATCGCCATCTTCGCTCAGCGTGATCCGTCGACGGATGACCCCGGTCAGAACGACCTTTACCCGATAGGGTGCGCCGCCCGAGTGCTGAAGGCGCTCAAGCACAGCTCTGGAAACTATTCGCTCATCCTTCAAGGACTGACGCGCATTCGTCTCGACGAGGTGAAGCAGAACGACCCCTTCCTGAAAGCTACCATCTCGCGCGTCGCGACGCCGCCCGTCGACGACGTCGAGGCGGAGGCACTTGCCATGAGCCTGCGTGATGTGGCCAAGCAAGTGATTCAGCTCATGCCTGAGCTCCCGCGCGAGGCTTCAAGCTTGATTGACAGTATTCAGGCTCCCGGGGCTTTGGCGGACCTCGTCGCGGCCAACTTGGACGCTCCGGTCGAAGAAAAGGCTCAGTTGATTGAGACCGTCGAGGTGAAGGAGCGCATTCGCAAAGTGCTCCGGCTTCTCACGCGACAACTTGAGATCCTCAAGATGCGTGAGCGCATCAACTCTCAGATCAAAGAGGAGATGGGGAAGAATCAGCGCGAGTATGTCCTCCGTCAACAGCTCAAGGCCATCAAGGAAGAACTGGGTGAGGATGAGGGTGACCAAGGGGATCTGGACGGCCTCGAAGAGCGCCTCGTCAAAGCCGCTCTTCCCAAGGAGGCAGACGACGTCGCCAAGAAGCAACTCAAGCGTCTACGCAGCATGCAGGTGGGCAGCGCAGAGTACACGGTCGTGCGCACCTACTTGGATTGGATTTTGGATATTCCCTGGACGGAATCCACAGAGGACAATCTTGAGATCTTGGCCGTACGCAAGGTGCTCGACGAAGACCACTATGGGCTCGACAAGGTCAAGAAGCGCATTGTGGAGTACCTGGCCGTACGCAAGCTCAAGAAGGATAAAAAGGGCCCCATTCTCTGTCTGGTCGGACCTCCCGGTGTGGGAAAAACTTCACTCGGACGCAGCATTGCCAAGTCCCTCGACCGGAAGTTCGTGCGAGTTTCTCTGGGTGGAGTTCATGACGAAGCTGCAATCCGTGGTCACAGAAGGACGTACGTCGGAGCGCTACCCGGACAAATCGTTCAGGGTATGAAGAAGGCGGGCACGGTCAATCCTGTGTTCATGATGGATGAGATCGACAAGGTTGGGCATGACTTCCGGGGCGATCCGAGTGCGGCTCTTTTGGAGGTGCTCGATCCGGAGCAGAACAACACCTTTGCGGATCATTATTTGGAGATCCCTTACGATCTGTCCAACGTCATGTTTGTGGCTACGGCAAATATAGCAGATCCGATCCCTCCACCTTTGCGAGATCGCATGGAGATGCTGGAAATCCCTGGCTATACGCGGCGGGAGAAGTTGGCGATTGCAAAAGAGCACCTCATCCCCAAACAACTCGAGGATCACGGGCTCACGGTAGAGCGCTTGCTGATCACGGATGAGGCGGTGGAAGAAATCATTGAGCACTACACGCGCGAAGCGGGCGTGCGTTCTCTCGAACGCACCATCGCAAGCGTCATTCGTGGCGTAGCCGTGAAGGTCGCCGAAGGCGACGAGTCGAACTTCGTCATCAAAACCGAGGACGACCTGCGGGAGTTTCTCGGTCCGGTCAAGTTCACGAGCGAAGTAGCAGAGCGGACGGAAGAGAGCGGCGTCGCGACAGGTTTGGCGTGGACGAGTGTGGGCGGTGAGATCCTGTTCATCGAAGTCACCAAAATGTTCGGCTCTGGTAAGATGCAGCTCACCGGACAACTCGGAGACGTGATGAAGGAGAGCGCGCACGCAGCCCTGTCCTATGTCCGAACGAATGCCGAGCGCTTCGGAATCGATAAGAACTTCCTGGAGAAAGCCGACATTCACATTCACATCCCGGCAGGCGCCATGCCCAAAGACGGGCCGAGTGCTGGCATCACCATGTTCACGGCTATCGTCTCTTTACTCACGGACATTCGGGTCCGTCACGACGTGGCCATGACCGGAGAAATCTCGCTACGGGGCCGCGTCTTGCCCATCGGTGGCCTCAAGGAAAAGACTCTCGCTGCCCATCGCGCGGGCATCAAGCGGGTCATCGTTCCTGATCGGAACAAGGCGGATCTGGAAGAGGTGCCCAAAGAAATTCGCGACGAGCTTGAGTTCGTATTTGTCAAAAAGGTCGAAGAAGTGCTTGAAGCGGCGCTCGAGGAAATGCCTCAGCCGTCTCAGGCGTACTTGGATGAGATTGCCAAACAGGAAGCCAAGCAGGAAACTAAGCCGAACTGAGCTCGCTTTCTGGACCATGGCGCCGGAATCCCGGCGCTTGGGGTCATCGGGCCGGTTTTCTGCTAGTCTGGGGATCTTGGGGCGCGCTCAGCTCTCCATGCCCCGGGCCATGGGAGATTTTCGTAGCAGTCAGTTTTTATGGTTCAAGGGAACTTGGGCCCTGATAGTCGCTGTGAGCCTTGGGGGGTGCCGGGAAGAGTCGGATCCCCTGAAGGCGGAGTCCGCGCTCCCGGTACGAGAGCACTCTACCCTTTCCGAAGGCTCTGCGCCTCCCGAAAGTCCGGAGCCCGACCCGTGTCAGCTTTTGATCGAGACGCTCAGGAGCGCACCAGCTCATCCGGGAACACCGACCCTGGATGAAACCCGGGCGGAAGTTCTCGCTCGGGCGCGTTCCGTACCGGTCGTTTTTTTGAGGGCTCCAGGTCCTCCAGAAGGTGCCGAAGCGCGCGTGCTCCACTTTCGAAAGCAGTTACTCGAAGCAGAAGATCCGGCCCACGCGATCCAGGAAATACTTGGCAAGACGCGCCGCGACTATGAAATCCGGCGAGCCGTGTTCTTGTCGGAGCAATACCTCTATGCCGAACAGCCACTTTTGGCCCTACGCCTGTCACAGATCTTGCGTATCGATCACCTCTTTACGGAGAAAACTGTAGTCATCCGTCGAGGAGCGGAAACCTTCAGGGTCACTCGTGAAGAGGGGCGCTATTTCTTTCCGCCCGCACCGGCTGAAGAGGGAAAGAAGGTGCACAACCCTCAGCTCGCAAACCTCCTCTTGTTTGACCGGGTGCGAGCGGAGGAAGAAGAATTCAGTGAGAGTCTTCACATGGATCTTCAGCCCCTCGTTCTTGAGCTCGGACTGTCCCGTCTGCGGATCAAAAAATGGACTTCGGACGGAATTGTCGCGGAAGGAGCGACGTATGGAAAGAAGAGCACCCTCGTTCTCGACCGCAAGGAGGACAAGGCGTTGCTGAAGTGTGAGGTTTCGCTGTCCGATCCTCAGGGCCTCGAGGAGGCGCGCCGAGAGGCCAGAGAGGACGCGGACCTCATCGCACCTGTTCTCGGTGCCGCCCATGAGATGATCGCGCGTGCTCTCCCCTTCGACGAACCCCGCACTGAAGAAGGACAGCAGGACGGACTTTTGAGGTTGCACTTTCGACAGGCCTACCGTCACCACGCCTATCAGTACGAGTTCAACGGAGATCAATATTATGTTTTTGACGGTTACGGTCGCCCCCGTCTACCGCAGGTGTGTATCGACTTCATCACGGATGCCTTTGACTGGGGGACGGGTGGAGGCTGGCCTTCACGCAGTGAAAAGCGTGAGTACAAGAAAGGCGCGATTCACTTTGGAAGTCTCGGTATCGAAAATCCGAGGAGCATCGAGAGCGTGGCTGAGTTCGCGACGGCAAACCCAGAGTGGTTCGACATGCTTTGGCTCAGTGAGGACAAGCAAATCAAATTCCGACATCGGGCCAAATTCTTTCAAGCACTTGGGCGTGATGCCGATGATTACCGTCGTGGCGACGTAGTGTTCATCTACGGCCTGAAGGATGACGGGAAGTTTCACTATCATTCCTTCATCATTGACGAAAAAGACCCTGTGACGGGTATCCCGACGGTCGTCTTGGCGAATGCTGGGCCACCTCAGGCGCGATCATGGGAGGGGGAGATGCAGAACGCCCCGCTACGGAAGATTGTGGCGCGGATGCGGGTCAGGCGGGAAGTCCTCAAAAAGGCGAGGGAGCAGGCACAAAAGCAACCGGGGATCCCTCTGTCGCCGCCCGAGAGGCCTACATCCAGCGAGGATTTGAGGTAGAGACGGCCTCAGGCTAGAGAGCGGGCTCGTGAATCAGCCAGCCAAAGAAGGTCCGTTGAAAAAGAAGGTCCGCATTGCCTTGCTCGGCTGTGGGACAGTGGGCGGCGGCGTGCTCCGCTTGCTCGACGAGAATCGCTCCTCCCTTTCGCAGACCGTGGGTGCTGATCTTGAGGTGGCGCACGTCCTTGTTCGCGATGAGAACAAGGTTCGCGTCCCTCAGTGCAAACCCGAGTGGATCACGACGGACGCCGAGCGTATCTTTTCGGATCCAACGGTCGACGTCGTGCTCGAACTGATGGGCGGGGAGCAGCCCGCAAAATCCTACATCGAGCGCGCCATCGACAGTGGCGTCACGGTCGTGACCGCAAACAAGTTTCTCATGGCCTCCTACGGGCCGGAGTTGCTCAAGCGGGCCGCGGAAAATGAGGTAGATCTGGCTTTTGAAGCATCGGTAGGGGGAGGGATCCCCATCATTCGACTGCTGCGCGAGGCGCTGACGGGTGATTCAGTGCTTTCCGTGCACGGGATCTTGAACGGGACTTGCAACTACATCCTCACCCGGATGCGTAATGAGGGAGCGAACTTTCACGAGGTACTGAGGGACGCGCAGCAACTCGGTTACGCGGAGGCTGACCCGACTTTGGATGTGGAGGGGCATGACGCCGCCCAGAAGCTCATCATCTGTAGTATGCTCGCGTTTGGCTCTTCCTTTGGCGCGGGGGACACCGATGTCGAAGGCATTTCCAAGATCGACTCGATTGATTTCGCGGCAGCGGAGCGTTTTGGATTCACCATCAAGCATCTTGCGGTGGGAAAAGAACTGGGGGACAGGCTTTTACTTCATACGCATCCCGCGCTGATTGCCAAGAGTAGCGTGCTAGCGAATGTCGACGGTGTGCTCAACTGCGTCTACGTTCAGGGCCGCGCCATGGGTCCTTGCATGATCATGGGTAGAGGCGCAGGCGATCTGCCCACGGCCGTTAGTGTCGTGGCTGATTTGGCGGACGTCGCTTGTTCGCGCCTGGAAGGGCACAACGGCCTTTCGACACGAGCTATCGTTTTTGGTGATCGAAAGCTCGAACCGACCGCCGAGATCTCAAACCGCTTTTACCTGCGTTTTGAAGTCACCAATGCTCCTGGGGTTTTAGCCGAAATCGCGGGGGCTCTCGGGTCGTGCGGGGTCAGTATCGAGGAGATGGTGCAGGAAGGGGCAAGAGCTTCGGCCACCCTGCTCATGATCACCCACGAGTGCAAAGAGGGGGACCTCCGGGCGGCGTTTACAAAACTGGCTGGCTCAAGTGTCCTCAGCGGGCAGCCGCGCTTCATTCGTATCGAGGACGTCTAACATGAGGACGCTCGAGGCGAATGCCCCGCTCGGTGTGTTCGACTCCGGGCTTGGGGGGCTCACGGTGGTGCGTGCCATACGCCATAGAATTCCGGCCGAGAGCATCATCTACCTTGGGGATACGGCCCGCGTCCCTTACGGCACGCGCTCGGCGTCCACGGTCATCCGCTACGCGCGCAGCTGCGCAACGGTGCTCACCGAAAGGGGAGTGAAGGCTCTCATCGTCGCCTGCAACACGGTGAGCGCGGTTGCTGTCGAACACCTGCGCGCTGAGCTCGACATGCCTGTGATCGGAGTGGTCGGTCCAGGTGCCCGCTCAGCGGTGGAGGCTGCGCAGGCTGAGGCGGACCGCACCGGTGGCCCCCCGCCGAAGATTGGTGTTCTGGGTACGGCAGGAACGATCGCTTCAGGCGCCTATCACCGACATGTTCAGCAGCTCTCGACGCGGTTTGAAGTCGTGGGTCAGGCGGCGCCACTTTTGGTTCCTCTGGTCGAGGAGGGGTGGCTTTCGGGAGAGGTTCCGGAGCTTGCCGTGAAGAAGTACCTTGGTCTGTTGCTCGATGCCGGTGCTGGGGTAGTCGTCCTCGGGTGCACACACTACCCGCTTCTCCGTCCGCTCGTTTCCAAAGTGCTTCTTGAGCTGGCAGGATGCCCGATCCCCGTGGTGGATAGCGCAGAGGCGACGGCGCGCGTCACCCAAGAGATGCTGGACAGCGCCCAGATTGCCAAAAGAACGCTTCCGCCAGCGGACGTTCAACTCGAGCTGCTCGTGACAGATCAACCGAGCGGTTTTCAGGCCGTCGCTGACTTATTTTTGGGTGAGCACACTCCGCGCGTGGACCAGATCGATCTCAAGCCTGAGTAGAACGGTCCGGCGGGCCCCTATTCTGACGTATCAGAGCCGGCATCAGCCGCGCATAAGTAGAGAACAGCCATTCTCACAGCCACTCCGGATTCTACTTGGTCGAGGATGAGAGAACGCTCTCCGTCTGCGATGTCCTCATGGATTTCCACCCCGCGGTTGAGCGGACCGGGATGCATCACGAAGGCGCTGGGTTTCGCGAGGGCAAGCCGGCGTTCATTGAGGCCCCACACTCTTGAATACTCTCGCAGGGACGGGAAGAGACCCCCGCCGAGACGCTCCTGTTGGATGCGTAGCATCATGACGACGTCGGCACCTTCGAGGGCGGGCTCGAGCCGGTTGTGTACGGTCCACCCAAGCTCTCTGGCGCGCAAAGGTAGCATCGTTTCCGGCCCAGCGAGTCGCACTTCGGCCCCAAGTTTTTTCAAAAGCAGGACATTCGAGCGGGCGACGCGGCTATGCAGCACATCACCGCAGATGGCGATCACCTTTCCGGAGAGGTCAGAGCCCATGTGCTGTCTCATCGTGAACGCATCCAGAAGCGCTTGAGTCGGATGTTCGTGCATCCCGTCGCCAGCATTCACCACCGAAGCGCGGCTCCGAGCCGCGACCAAATGCGGGGCACCGGAGGCGCTGTGACGGATGACGACGACATCGGCATGCATGGCATTCAAAGTCGCCATGGTGTCGTACAGCGTCTCGCCTTTCGTGGTGCTGGAGCTGCTGGCTGACATGTTCACGACGTCAGCGCCCATGCGTTTTCCGGCTAGCTCAAAGCTCGTCCGCGTGCGGGTGGAGTTTTCAAAGAAGACATTGAGGACGGTCTTCCCACGTAATGTCGGCACTTTCCGCACGGGTCGTCGGGTCACCTCCAGAAAACTCTCAGCGGTGTTCAAGATGTGTTCAGCCATCTCCCGCGAGAGATCCTCGATCCCGAGCAGGTGGCGTAAGCGCACGTCCTTCATGGCCTCTCCCTCACAGAGACTTTCGGAGGAGGAGTCGAGGGTGAGCCTTTCAGGGCAGCCACAGTCAGAAAACCCTTCTCGGTGACCAAGACATCGATCCTTTCGTCCGGCGTGACAACGACTTTGCTGACCAAGTAGTCGGCTTGAATCGGGAGTTCTCGTCCGTCACGCTCGACAAGGACGGCAAGCTGGATCTGGGCCGGTCGTCCGTAGTCGAGCAAAGCGTCGACAGCCGCTCGTACCGTGCGCCCCGTGAAAAGTACGTCATCACAGAGAATGACCCGCTTGCCTTCGATGTTCACGGGCAGATGAGTGGGACCGATGCGCGGGTTGGGCAGGGCCGTGCCGGCGTCATCCCGGTAGAGACTGATGTCCACAGAGCCGACGGGAATCTCTTCCCCGGTCAACCCGAGGATCTTCGCAAGGTGTTCAGCCAAGGGCACACCGCCCCGGCGGATCCCTACGAGAAAGAGGCCACCGACTCCTCGATGATCCTCGATGAGCTGTCCCGACAGCCTCTGCAGACCGCGTTCGGCGTCTTCGGGACTGAGCAGCGTTCTCATCGGGGCAAAGGGCTAACACAGAGACTTAGCCCACGCATCCCCCGCGGGCTCCGGCGGAATTAGTTGAGCATTTTTCCGTCCGGTCCCGAGCGGTCTTCGGAATCGCGACCGCCCTCGATGATTTTGAGACCGGACTTGACGGCTCGCTTCTTTCGCGCCCTTCGCTCCGCCTCGGCTTCGCGTTCGAGGGCTCCGAGGCGAAACTGAAGGTACATCTTCCGCAGAGGTGAAGGGTTTCCTCCCCCGAGGAGCCAGCCCGCGCCCATACCCGCGAAAAGGGACAGGTGTCCTGAGGGAGGGGTGGTGCTCGCGATGAGTCCCATCAAACTGACACCCACGACGAGGAGAATGAGTCCGCGTGAACTGACCGGGAGTACGAAAAAGAGGAGCACGGTCCTGCCCTTGAAGGAGCAGGCCCAAGCGATAGCCACGGCCTCCACGACGGGCATCGACCCGAAGTACACGTCTGGAACAAGCTTTTGTTGCAGCGAAAGAGGGAGAAGGAGAGCCAGACAGAACTGTGCAAAGTAAGCAAGGGTACCGGCGCCGGCGAGGAAACGTGCGAAACGGCGCGAACCCCACTCTTCTTCGAGGGGCGCGCCCAGAAAATAGAGGCCAAGCATCACGCTCAGGATGTGGCCGATACTTCCCGTATGATGCAGGAAGAGAGGCGTGAAGAAACGCCAGATCTCGCCCTCCCGTGCCAGCCTGAGATCACCCGCGAGCCAGAGAAAACTCTGACCGGATGCTCCACCCCAGTTGATGCCGAGAGCGAAAACGAGCCAGAACAGAAACAGCGTCACGAGCACGATCCTGAGAACGCGCCCTGGCGGTCGAAGCGTGAGCTGTGACTGTCCTTGCATGGATCGAAGATCTAGCGCTCACGACTCATTGCGACAAGCGTGTCCGGAGATTGAAGCAAAGGAGGGACGCGAACTCACGGAACGGGCGTGAGAACCTTGCAGGTTGCTTCGACGGTGATGCCGGCGAGCGTCGTTGCTCTGCACTCGCTGTTCCAGGAAGGAGAATCCGTTCCCTCCGTGTAGGCGAAGAGCGTGAATCCGAGGGTCGATCCGGCGGCGACGTCGGTCAAGGTGAGGGTTTCGCTGCAAGCGGTCAGGTCAGGGGGAAGACTCGAGGGAGCTCCGCCTGCGCCTCCGGCCCCGGCGTCTTCGGGATCCGTGCCTGCGGGGAGCACTCGATAACCCAAGACCTGGCCGGATTTGTTCCCGCAGGTGAGGCTACCAAGGAGACCTTCGAGGGAGAACATGACCGAGGTCTGACCAGGCTCTCCAGAATCAACGAGAGGCTCGCATCCTCGAACGAACACTTCGGTACGGTCATAGGCGAGGACCCCCAGTCCGTAGGAGTCGCCGCCCCCGAGGCCGCCGAGGGAAGAGGAGTCAGCACCGTCCTCGAAGGGTAGAGGGACGCCTTCCCGTCCCCAACACGTGCCCGTAAAGCGGGGGAGGACGCTCGCTCCTCCCTTGTCGACGACGATCGGGGAGCCCGGGTTTTGAGCGGAGATGTCGTCTCGATCGAACCCGACGATCTCGGCAATGTAGCGGTGTCCGGCTTGCACGAATTCGAAGCTTACATCCACTGAGCAAGGCACGACGGGTGAGCTAGGCAGCACAAATGCGTTTTCAAGGCTTTCAGTGACGTCGAGGAGTCGCGCTTGATACCGGACCATGCCCCCCCCCGGATGGCAGGGGACTTCACCGAGAAAGAGAGAGGGCGAGACGGTCACGCGGGTGGGCTGCGGGGCGAGCGTCGATTCATCAGGATCGCTTGTGCAGGCTGCGACCAGGGCGATCGCGAGGAGCAATGGATGACGCTGACGCATGGGCGCCGGCCTAGCAGGCGATGGCACCCAGGAAAAGCAAGGAGCAGCGGAAAAGCAAGGAGCAGCGGCTTTATAGCTGGGTGGGGAAATACTTTCTCTGGTCGACCAGGGGCTCGATGACCACCAGCTGATCGGAGCGCAAGACCATCAGGGCGCGCAGAGGAGGCTCTGAGATCCCCCCCTCCGGATGCATCCCGTCGCACGAGCGGGCACCTGACAGAGCGGGTCTGATGAGTTCGACCGCAGGCTCACCTGCCTTGTGTCCCCATCGAGTTGAGAGCGGGTGCTCAAACACGGTTCGGCAGCGCACGGTACCTCCGTCGCGCAGCTCTAGCTCCTCTTCGATCACAAGCTTTTCTGTGGCACTCGTCTCTGTGAGGTGGATCTCGCTGGAGCGAGAGCCTCGAAAGAGACTGATTTTGCTGGGCGGAGACAGGATGCCTTTGTTTGGCTTCACACTCGTCCAAACGTTGCTCACCCGCAGCACTTCATCGGCAGCACTGATTTTCTTGATAGGTGGAGGAGGCTCTTGGTTTTTCCCGCCGCATGCGCTTGCGAGGGTGAAGAGGGTCAGCGCGAAGATCTCTCTTTTCATTCTGATTCGTCCTTGGGTGCCCCTCCCGCTCCCTTTGGTTCAGGGTTCAAATAGTCGCATTCGGGGCGTCGCCAAGGCGCGGCGACAATTCTACAGGCAGTTTCATCGGGCTCCCCCTCGGGATCATCGATGAGGCTTTGTAAGGCGTCTACGCCTGCGTTCACAATGAGATCGACACACGTCTGGTGTTCGTCGGCGGTCGGGACCTCGGGGCCCGAGATTCCGTGCAGGCATTGATCGCGATAAAAGCGCTGGCACGCTTCCACGTCGCCCTTCTCGACCACTCCGCAGGGTACGGAGGCGGTGCAACGAGCATATTCCACGTCTCGGCACTCCTGGATCCCCACCGCCTTGGTGTTGCAAGCGCCGATCAGAGATCCCAAGACGAGGATCGGCAAAAACCAGCGGAAAGGGGAACGGACGCGGTGACGGCCTTGCATGAGAGCCTCCATAAGCCCGGGGGTACCACGCCGCAGCAGCTCCGGGCGAGTTTTTGCGAAGAGGGCGGTTTGTCAGGGCTCTGATTGGGTTAAAAGCTTCGGGTGCCCCCTGTCGCCGCTTTTCACGCCATGGTGCTTTCGGCCGGGTTCGGGACGCGCCTCGCGCCGCTCACGGATGAAATCCCCAAGCCGCTGGTTCCGATAGGTGGCATTCCACTCTTGGGGCTGATTCTCAGAAGCCTTCGCGTCCAAGGGGCCGAGCGCTTGGTGGTCAACACTCACCATCGAAGCGAACAGATTGAACAGTATGTGACCGGCTTGGAGTTTGCCGTTCACGTTTCTCGGGAGGCAACAATCCTCGGGACGGCGGGCGGGATCGGGCATGCTCGCTCCCACTTTCCGACGGGCGTACTGGTCGTCAACGGAGACATCCTTGGCGATTTACCGGTGAACCCCCTGCTCGAAGCTCGGGGTGATGGTCTCTTGCTGGCAGCGGTCGAACGTCCTTTTGGTGAAGGGACGGTCGGCATTGGTTCTGGGGGTAGGGTCGTGCGGCTCCGAGGAGAGGTGTTTGGCGAGGAGATCAGATCGGGGGATTACATGGGTGCAGCTTGGCTGGGGCCCCAATGCTTGAGCACGCTACCTCAAGAAGGCTGCCTTGTAGGGGACTTTGCTCTGCCGCACCTGCGTGCAGGGGGCCGGGTTTCGACCGTGATGGTAGAGGGAACCTTTTGCGATGTGGGGACACCAGAAGCGTACTTGCAAGCGAACCTCAGCGTACTTGCGGAGACAGAGCCGTCGTCGGTCAGGGTTCCGCCTGGAGTGACCGTTCGCAACTCGTCCATCGGTCAGCGCGTGACGATTCTCGGTCGCGGAACCATCGAGGATACCGTCATTTTGGCAGGAGCGACGGCGAGGGCGCCTCTTTTTCGCTGCATCGTGACTCCAAGCGGTCAAGTCATGCAGGTCTCGGGTCCATGAAGCAGGTGCGCGAGACGCTCAGGCTATCCGAACAGCAGGTCCGACGCGCGCTCTGCTCGTTGCCTTCCGCCTTTGTTTTGCGAGACGGATCTCGCCAGTACTTCGGGGCTTTCCCCTCGGACCGAAGTGAAGCGATCGATCCAGCACCTTTGTCTCAGGGACACCTCTCAGGGGATCAACCGGAATGGGTCGGGGTCCTTCCTTATGAGGCCTTTCGCCAAAAGGAGAGGACGACGTCCGAAGACCGTCGAGCAGAGCCGCACCTGAGCTCGCCGCTCTGGCACAAGTACGAAGCTGTTGGTGAGTTCAAGACGGACGGAGTGGAATTGATCGCCTCCGCCGAAGTACACGCAGAGCGACTCCGGAGTGGAATTGAACGGGTCGTCACAGAGCCTGCTTTCCCTGAGCTCACCTGGGCAGAGGAACCGGAGACGGCTTCCACGCATGAGCAGCGGATCTCGGTGGCGCTTTCGGAGATTGAAAAGGGCGCTTTGTACCAAGTGAACTTGGCACGCCGGTTCCGGTTCTTCGCAAAAGGGCATGCCATTTCAATTCTGGATTCTCTCGGTTCGCTGGCAGAGGCGCCTTACTCCTGTGCGCTTGATCTGGGAGACGTTCAGGTGGTCAGCACCTCGCCAGAACTTTTCCTCAGCATGAGTCCCAGCGGTCACGTGCTGACGAGCCCGATCAAGGGAACACGTCCTCGCCATCCCGATCCGGAGAAAGACGAGGCTCTGGCAAGAATGCTCGACGAGAGCGAAAAGGAGCAGGCGGAACTGACGATGGTGATCGACATCGAACGCAACGATCTCGGGCGTCTGGCCTTGCCCGGCTCGGTACACCTCGTCTCTCCCCCGCGCGTCGTGACCCACCCCACCGTTCATCATCGTGAGGCCACGATCTGCGCCGAGCTTCGTCCGAACATCAGTCGCGAAGAGCTGATTTCGGCCATGATGCCAAGTGGGAGCGTGACGGGGGCCCCGAAGGTCGCCGCCATGGATCTGATACGACGCCTGGAGGCCGAGCGGCGGGGCCTGTACACCGGAGCGATCGGGTATCTTTCGCGCTCAGGAACGCTCAGGCTCTCGATGGCCATCCGAACCCTCACCCTGAAAGGGGGCGAAGCCCACTATTTTGCAGGGGGGGGGATTGTTGCCGACAGCGACCCGGCTCAGGAACTTGCCGAGACCATATGGAAGTCCGAACAGTTGCGGGGACTTGTCCGCATTTAGACCTCTTCTCAGAGATGGGCTTCCGCGGTCGACATCTCAAAATTGGGCCTTTGGCTAGGCTTCGATGTACCGGTAGGGCGTTATGAACATGTCCCCCGTCACCCTGAGGAATCTGGAGCAGATCCATG
>CAYMQT010000105.1:0-17382 GCA_964392575.1 uncultured Polyangiaceae bacterium | reverse complement strand
CCAAGACAGAAGAGCGCGAGCAAAAAGGTGAAAGCACGACGGCGAACCAAGCTCATTTTGCTTTCCTCGCCTGCTCGAGAACGGCGGCACTATGGCCCTTCACACGCACCCCGCGCCATTCAGCCAGAACCTTTCCGTTTCCCCCGATCAGAAATGTACTTCGCACGATCCCCCAGTACTCCCGCCCATAGTTCTTCTTCAAGGCCCAGACGCCATAGGCCTTTGCCAAGACCATATCTCTATCCGACAAGAGTGAAAACGGCAGAGCGTATTTGGAAGCAAAGTTCTGGTGACTCGTTACGGAATCAGGACTCACACCTAAAACAGTCACCGACGCGCGGCGAAAGTTCCCGATGGCGTCCCTGAAGTCGCAGGATTCAGCCGTACACCCCGGCGTGTCGTCCTTGGGATAGAAATAAAGCAGGTACGGCTTTCCAGCAAGATCCTTGGACTTGATGAGGTGCCCGGACTGATCTTCAAGGGAAAAAGAGGGCGCCTTCTTGTTCAGCAAAGTGAAACTCGCTGTTTCATCCACCTTCTTCGCCTTCGTTCCGACGGGTTTCTCGATCTTTTTTGCGGCAGACTTGCTCGACGTTTTCTTGGCAGCCATCACTTTATCCCTTCCGATTCACCACCGGAAATCAAGGCCTGAACCAAGGCCTCACACGACTCAAGTTCCAAGCAGACGCCGACAAACTCGACCCCTTGGTTGTCAAGCGCAGCCTTGTTCGCCTCTTCGACGGAGGAGAAGGACGCCGCGTCCTGACACGAAACGGCGTCACCCGATGAAATGACGCTGCTTGCCAGCGCATTGGCACAAGCGAGAAGAAGAGAAACCGGATAGTCACAACCGACGGTAAGCTCCGCGTTGAACACACTACAGTTGATGGGAGCCGGTGAAGCACTGATGGTCACTGAATCGCGCACAGCGCCGGGATTTTCAAGGCACACCTCGCGCGCCTCTGCGCAAGCGGCGGGATCGTCGTTTTCACCTGCGGCGACGACCCGACACGCAATCTGCTCGTCAGCGGAAACGACACCACTGGCCAGTTCATCGCAGGCGCCGACGATCTCTTCATCGCTGAGAGACGAAAGCATGCGATCCCCGTCCAGGTCGAAGGTGATCTCCTGAAGCTCTATCGGCTTGTCGCCGGAGGGGGCGCCGTCACCGTCCGAGTCGTCCTCTCCCCCTCCGGCGCCACACCCCAGCGCCAAAAAGGCCGGAAACAGACAAAAAATTGCAGAGGTCGAGCGTACATTCCTTTTCTTCATCCGTTTTTCCAAAGAGATCTGGGCGTCGCCAGCAAAGGTTCCAACTTACCGGCGCCCTGCACAAGGGAGGGAAGCGGGGGGGGCTCCGACGCTAGTCTGGCACATTGCGCGTCCTGGGGTTGCCAGCCCGAGCGCGTGTCCTTAGATTGGCCGCCGAAATGCTCGACTTACCAGAAAACGGCCTCTATCGAACGACTACCGCCATGCCAGGGAATGAGGACGCGTTTCCCTCGAGTGTGTTGGTCTACGTCGGCGAAAAGAGCGGCCAGAAATTCATCGTCCGCCCCGGAGAAAACCGCAAAAATCGCTGGTTTTGGGGAGAACCCACCATTCCCCTTCGCAGTCCGACCTGGTCCCGAACGCTGAAAAAACTTCCCAGCGAAGGGTTTTATACCCTGCCCCGTGACCTCACGTTTGAAAATGGGGGTCGGTGGCTCAAAAATGCAATCGTACAGCTAGGGTATAATGGAGAGGGCCGCGGCATCCTTTTCGTGGGTGAAAATCGCGAAGCATCCTCCGAAAATGCCCTCCACTTCAGCGACAAGGGAATGATTGTGGACGATGAGATGCTGGAAAGCATCCATTGGGCGCCCATTCTTCCCGTAAAAGCTCAGTAAACCGAATTCGGTTTCCGGACTTAGGTATCACCTTCGTCGGCCGTTGTTGTCTTTGGAACATGACTCTCGGGAGTCGCCATAGCAGGAGCGAAGATGACAGCGGACCGAAGGCCTCAACCAGCGTACTTACCGGGAGACGAACGGACGGAGCGACTTTCAGAATTTCCCGAGGAACACCAGACGATGAGTCTTCGAAACGTGCGTAAGAAACTCGGTCGGACGCAAGTAGAAGTGGCGAAGAAAGCCGGGATGTCCCAGGGCGATTTGAGTCGACTGGAGCGCCGAAAGGATCACCTCCTGTCCACCCTGGAACGTTATGCCAAGGCGCTTGACGGCAGAATTGATATCGCTTTGGTGCGGGAAGGGAGACGCTTTCCTCTAGAATTTGGCGAGTGAGCTTGCCGCGTTTCCTCTCTTTTTCCTTGCGTCTCACATGCGTGCTGCCTGGGACACGATCCCGAGAAACTCGTGCTTGTGTCCGAAGGGATCCGACCCCATGGCGCCGGATGCCAGATCGGTGATCATACGAAAATTGGCGTTGCCCCGGTACTCCGAGTCGCGGAGCAGCATGCCGAATCCGGCCACCGCAGCTGAGAAGCGAAACGCATCCGAGGTTTTTCTCGGAGAGAGTTCGGTATTCTTGACAGCGTACTGAATCAGACGGCTCCGCTCTCCTTCCGGAGTCTTGTAGCGCAACTTGATCGTGGCCATTTCCCCCGAGTGTTCACCCCGCCTGTCACCACGCTCGGGACGGCTGTACTTGAGCGGATCAATGTTCACCTCGCGGGACGCCTGCTCCGGCGACAGAATTTCGTAGAGCGCCGTGACCGTGTGACCGGCGCCGATCTCGCCGGCGTCCTTGCTGTCGTCGTTGAAGTCCTCGTCTCTCAAGGCCCGGTTCTCGTAGCCAATCAGCCGGTACGCTCCTACGACGTCCGGGTTCATCTCCACCTGGATTTTGACATCCTTGGCGATCGTGATCAGATTCGCCCCTCCTTCCTCGACCAAAACCTTGCGCGCTTCCGAAAAAGTATCGATGTAGGCGTAATTGCCGTTCCCTTTGTCCGCGAGCTTCTCCAAAGTGGAATCTTTGTAGTTGCCCATGCCAAACCCCAGGACCGTGAGGAACACCCCCGACTTTCGCTTCTGCTCGATGAGGCGGACGAGTTCGCTCTCACTCGTCGTTCCGACGTTGAAATCGCCGTCCGTGGCCAAGATGACTCGGTTGACGCCGCCGCGCTTGAAGCTGCGCTCAGCGGTCCTGTAAGCGAGTTCGATGCCTTCCCCGCCGTTCGTACTTCCCCCGGCCTGTAGTCTCTCGAAAGCGTCGAGGATGCGCTCTCGATCTCCCGCAGAAGTCGGGGGGAGGACCATCCCGCTCGCTCCAGCATAGACGACGATGCTCACCGTATCCTCACCGCCCAAAGTATCGAGTAGTGCGCGCAGTGATCGTTTGAGTAGCGGTAGTTTGGTAGGTTCATCCATGGATCCAGACACGTCGAGCAAAAACACCAGATTTCGCGCAGGCGCCTCTCGCATATCGATGCGCTTCCCCTGAAGACCGATGTGGAGCAGGCGGTGCTCAGGAGCCCAGGGAGCGGTCGACACCTCCGTGTGCACCGCAAACGGGGCATCTCCTCGGGGTTGTTCGTACTGATAGTCAAAGTAATTGATCAGCTCTTCGATGCGCACCGCGCCCGCGGGCGGACGCGAGCCCTGCGCGAGGAAGCGGCGAACATTGCTGTAGCTCGCCGTGTCTACATCCACGGAGAACGTCGAGAGCGGAGCATTCTTCGCCGAGATGAAGCGATTTTCGATGATCGAATCATAGGCTTCCGTGTTCATCTCTTGGGGGCTCTGATACGACCAGTCCCCTTCGTCTTCCGCAGCCTCTTCCTTCGCGTCAGCCCCAGCCAGAACTTGATTCCACTGTTCCTTCTTCTTCTGCGCAGGTGACGCAGGAGGCGGACCCGACGGCCTGCGTTCACGCTCCATTTGAGGACCACCCAGCGCAACCGGAGCTCCCGCCTTATCATACAGCTCAGCCCGAGAAGTGCTCGCCCGCTCCGAGGCATACTCTCCCCCTGTAGGCTCGGCCGTCTTGTGACTCGTGCCGCAAGCGACGAGCCCACCGAGGGAAACGGCGATTGAGAGGGCAAACACCAGCTTGGGCACACGCCGTGAAAGTGGCCTTGGTGCGGCGGCAGGAACGGATGCCTGGTTGGGATTCTGGCTGAGTTTCAGATTCGGATGCTTCATGACTGTCTCCTCGGAAAGGGGGCCGGTCGCTTCCGGCCTATGCGAAAACAACGAGGAAGGGAGGCGGCCCTTACAGGCCCACAGCCGAACAGGATCAAAAATCAGCCGAACAGGATCAAAAATCAGCCGAGCAAAATCAAAAATCAGCCGAGCAAAATCAAAAATCAGCCGACCGACGATTTTTCTTCAGGACAGGTGTAAGAAAGAGAAAGGTTGCGCGTTTGACCTCATGAGCCCCCATCCGCGCACCGTTCCACAGGCGGCGCGTGAACGGAAAATCTGAGCAACTAAGAGCAGACCGGGCTCTGTCCTCACGGATCCAAAAAGGGGATTCAAGCGCGTGGGGGCAGATTTACGATCTTTACGCTCACCTCCTCTATCGTCGGATCCTGATGCCTCGTCTCTCCAACTCCACCGCGGCCGAGGACGCACTTTCAGAGACCTTCAAGTCCGCCATCGAGCACTTCGATCAGTACAAGGATCAGAACATTGGCCTCTACGCCTGGCTGTGCCGCATCGCCCACAACAAGGCTATGGACATGCATCGAGTGCGTTCGGTCACGGGGCGCAAGCTCACGGACTTTACGGATCTGATGGTGCCGCTGATGGAGCCCCTCGCAGGAGCAGACGACTTACTCGAACTCCGGTCCGAACGATTTGCCTACGGTCAAGCCCTCAAAGCTGCCCTTGAATCCCTCAACCCGCGCTACAGGCAAGCGCTCGAACTTAGATTTCTCGAAGAGAAATCGAGGGAAGATTGCGCCGAAGCGCTCGATGTAAAGACCGCCACGTTTGACGTGCTTCTCCTGAGAGCCCTGCGCTCCTTGCGCAAAGCCTGGCAAGCTTCCCGGGAAGGCCCCTCGCCATGATGGACATGACCGACGCCACGGAAGAAGAGCTGGAACAAGCAGCGGCTCTCGCCCTCGCCTTACAGGGAGAAGAAAATCCAGCTCATTTTTCCCGCTTGCGCGGCGAAGTGCTCAAGATCGCTGCCGAGCAAGCGACGCGAAATAAGCGCCGCTCGGGAGGGCTCCGCGGAGGGCGCGTGTGGTCGTGGGTGTCGCTTGCGGTCGCAGCGGGGTTCGGGCTCGCTTTGTGGCAGCGTACGCCCGCCTCAGAGCCCATGCCCAAAGCCGCGCGGATGAGCGAATCAGCCTTTGCGGACGAAGAAGCGAGCCCCGGAAGGTCCACGTCTGACGCGAAGGCAAAAATCAGCCTGGACTTTTTCCCCGCGCCCGAGCTCATCCACGCGCAAGCACGGTTGATTCAGGCACGAGTGGATGAGCGGGCAGCTTTAGAAGTCCAGGATGAATTCGAAATAGAAATGCGCGGCTATCGCCAAAAACTTCTGGCCCGGCTCGAAACGGGAGCTCGCGCTCCGATAGGGAATGAGCCGTGAAGCCCTTGCGAAGACTTGCCTTTACTCTTCTGCTCTTTTCGGCGCTCCTCGGATCCGGTTGCGTCCAAGAGAGCGACAGGGAGAAAGCGGAAAGTATCGCCGTTTCGCCGCCACCGCCGGTGCTCCGCTCCTCGCCCGAGGGGCAAAGGCCCGCATCGCCCCCCGGCCAGAACGCGGACACCTCTGTCCCTTCCGAAGGAGAAATCAGTTTGGCACAGCTCGCAGCGGAAGCTCACGCCAGCGCCGATCGCGCGGGTACAAGTGAGAAACAGCTGAGCGCTGCCCGAGAACTTGAGAAGGTTTTTCTCCACTCAAGCCAGGAGGCCTCCCCCCAGGCCATTGTCGTCAGACAAGATCTGGCCGCCCGCGCCGCACAGCTCTATCTCACCGCAGATCAGCCCAACGAAGCGGAACGCATCGCGAAGGCGGGTATCCACACCTCTAGCGAGCCTTCCATCCCCTTGGCTTCCCTGCTTGTCGCCCGCGCGGATGCCGAAGAAATGCAGGGCAAAAAGGAGCAAATGCGCGCTTCCCTCGTAGAAGCCATGAAGGTCAATCAGAAATTGATGGAGAAGGAGTTGCTCACCCCGTGAACCGGTCAAAAAGAACCTTTGTCGATCACTTGCTGATCTGGACCTTGCTTTCTGGATCTCTGCTTGCCTGCGGGGCTCATCATCCCCAGAAAGCGGCAGCGCCAGAGGAGTCCTCCACCGAGGAAGTCCGAGCCGATGCTGACGCCGTGAGGAGCCAAGAGCCAGCACCCGCGCCCCCGTCAGACGAGAAAACGCAATCTCCGGCGCAAAGCGCAGAGAGACAATTCGAGGGAGAGACTTCCGACGAAGAGACTTTGCCCGCCGGGCCTTTCGGTCCACGAGAAAAAAAGAAGGAGGCGCAGTCCATGAACGAACAACTCGCCGCTGCCCTTGTCGACTTTCGGAGTCAAATGGGAGCAGAAGAGCTCAGCTGCGCCGGAGCGCGTCCCCTGAGAGAGAGCATCTGTTCTCTGGCCGAGCGGATCTGCAAATCTTCCGATCCTTCCTCTATCGACTCCAAAAAACAGTGCACCGAAGCCCAAAAAACCTGCTCAGAAGCGGACCGCAGCTATCGAAACAAGTGCGGCGCCCCTTGAGCGATTACTTGCGCCGACGAGGTGGGCGTCGTCCGCCCTCCTATAAAAAAACTAACTGCGGCGGCTGAGTTTGGTGCGCGCCCGAACCGTGGCTGTCACGAAGTCGCGATTGAGCTTTGCGATGAACTCCACATCGATCCCCTTCGGGCATGCGTCCATGCACTCGTAGTGGTTCGTACAATGGCCAAAGCCCTCGGCCTCCATCTGCGCCACCATCTTACGCACGCGGGAGTCTTTCTCCGGCTGGCCCTGGGGCAGTAGATTGAGGTGTCCGGCCTTCGCGGCCGTAAACAACATGGCAGAAGCGTTGGGGCAAGCTGCGACACAAGCGCCACAACCGATGCACGCCGCAGCGTCCATCGCGCGATCTGCGTCGTCTTTGGCAATGGGAAGTGCGTTTGCGTCCTGAGCAGAGCCGGCGCGGGCCGTGATGTAGCCGCCGGCCTGAATGATGCGGTCAAAGGACCCTCGGTCCACGATCAAGTCACGCACAACGGGGAAAGCGTGGGCACGCCAGGGTTCGATCCACACCTCATCGCCGTCCTTGAACTGACGCATGTGAAGCTGACACGTCGTGGTGGCCTTCTGAGGACCGTGCGGGGAGCCGTTGATGACCATTCCGCACGCGCCACAAATCCCTTCGCGGCAATCGTGGTCAAAGGCGATGGGTTCCTCGCCTTTTTCGATCAGGGTCTCGTTGACCTGATCAAGCATTTCGAGAAAGGAGGAATGCTCCGACACATTCTTCGCTTCGTAGCGAACGAATGACCCGGCGGCGCCTGCCTTCTTCTGACGCCAAACGTGGAGAACAAGATTCATGGTGCTCATCTGTGTCGTGCTCCTCTTACTTGTAGCTCCGCTGAGAAGGCTTCACATACTCAAACTCAAGGGATTCTTTGTGCAGGACCGAACTCTCCGGATCCCCGCCCCACGCCCAGGCGGACACGAACTGAAAATTCTCGTCGTCGCGCTTGGCTTCCCCTTCTTCGGTCTGAGACTCTTCCCGGAAGTGCCCGCCGCAGGACTCCTCGCGCGTGAGAGCGTCGCGGCACATGAGCTCGCCCAATTCAAAGAAATCTGCGACGCGGCCGGCCTTTTCCAGGCTGACGTTGAGTTCGTCTCCGTTGCCTAGTACCCGCAGATCCTTCCAGAACTGCTCCCGCAGCTTGGGGATGAGTTCCAGGGCTTTTTCCAAGCCTTCCTTCGTCCGACCCATCCCGCAATTGTCCCAGAGGATCTGTCCGAGTTCTCGGTGAAAGGAATCCGGGCTGCGCGTGCCTTTGATGCTCAAGAACTTCTGCATCCGCTCCTTGACCTCAGCTACCGCTTCGACAGCCGCCGGGTGGCTGGCGTCAGCATCAGAGGCGGGCGATTGAGCGAGATAGTTGGCCACCGTGTAGGGTAGAACGAAGTACCCATCGGCCAGGCCCTGCATGAGCGCCGACGCCCCCAGGCGGTTGGCCCCATGATCTGAAAAGTTTGCTTCGCCGCCGACAAACATCCCCGGGATTGTACTCTCAAGATTGTAGTCCACCCAAAGGCCGCCCATCGTGTAGTGGATGGCCGGGTAGATGCGCATCGGAGTTTTGTACGGATCGTCTCCAGTGATGCGCTCATACATCTCAAACAGGTTCCCGTAGCGTTCTTCCACGGCCTTTTGGCCTAGACGCTTGACCGCATCACCGAAATCCAAGTATACCCCGCGACGCTGACCGGCCACCAGAGGTCCGACCCCGAGCCCCTGATCGCACATGTCCTTGGCGCGACGAGAGGCGATGTCTCTCGGAACCAAGTTGCCGAAGCTCGGGTAGATGCGCTCAAGGTAGTAATCCCGATCCTCCTCGCGGATTTCTGCCGGATCCTTGTCGCAGTCTTCCGCCTTTTTGGGGACCCACACGCGGCCATCATTTCTGAGTGACTCGCTCATCAGGGTCAATTTCGACTGACTCTCGCCGCTGACAGGAATACACGTCGGATGAATCTGCGTGTAGCAAGGGTTTGCGAACAGAGCGCCCTTGCGGTGCGCGCGCCAAGTCGCGGTCGCGTTGCAGCCCTTGGCATTGGTCGAAAGGAAAAATACGTTTCCGTAGCCGCCGGTGCAAAGCACCACGACATCGGCCATATGAGCTTCAATCTTGCCGCTCACCATATCGCGCGTGACGATGCCGCGAGCACGCTCGTCAATCTTGATCAGATCGAGCATTTCCGTACGCGGGAACATCTTCACCGTGCCGGCGTCCATTTGCTTGCACAGCGCTTGATAGGCGCCGAGAAGCAGCTGCTGACCCGTCTGACCGCGCGCGTAGAAGGTGCGCGAGACCTGCGCGCCGCCAAAGCTACGGTTGGCGAGACCTCCACCGTACTCCCGGGCAAAGGGAACCCCCTGCGCCACGCACTGATCGATGATGTTCACACTCACCTCAGCGAGGCGATACACGTTGGATTCACGAGCGCGAAAGTCGCCGCCCTTCACCGTGTCGTAGAACAGGCGGTAGATGCTGTCCCCGTCGTTCTGGTAATTCTTGGCTGCATTGATCCCGCCCTGAGCAGCAATGCTATGAGCGCGACGCGGGCTATCTTGATAGCAGAAGCATTTTACGTTGTAGCCTTGCTCACCCAAGGTGGCAGCGAGAGCCCCCCCCGCCAGACCGCTCCCCACAACGATCACGCTGTGTTTCCTGCGGTTGGCCGGGTTGACCAGCTTCATGTTGAACTTGTGGCGAGACCACCGGGATTCGATGGGACCGTCGGGCGCATTTGACTTCAGTTCCATGACTCTACGATTCTTTCAGCTCGTTCAGCGCACCAGCCCCAAGAGGACAGAGAGGGGGAGAATGATGTTCCCGACGGTGATCACCAACGCCACGAACTGCGCCAGAGACTTGATGGTCTCATTGCGGAGCGGGTTGCTCAGGCCCACGGTCTGAAAAAGACTGTAAGAGCCGTGGTAAAGGTGAAGTCCAAGAGACACCATCGCCGAGATGTAGAGGCCCACCACCCAGGGAATGGAAAAGCCGTTCACGAAGTTCGTGTAGGCCTGGCTGTAATGTTGGTGCTCATACGCGCCCATGGCAACGCCCGGGAAGGTGAAGTGCGCCAGGTGATAAACGAGAAAGAGCAGCAGCGTCAGGCCGCTGAACTTCATGGTGAGTGCGGCGAACGTCGTCCGTCCGTTCTTCTTCACCTTGTAGTCGACGGGACGCGCCGCTGAGGATTGCGAGACCAACTGGAGCGCCATTCCGACGTGAGCCACAAAGGCAACGGCGAGCACGAAACGAGCCGCCCAGAGCAAGGCCCCCATCTCGTGCAGCCCCACCGCATACCCGTTGAACACATCTGGTCCCAAAAAGATCTGTAGGTTTCCGAGCATGTGCCCGAGCACAAACCCGAACCACACCAAACCTGAGATCGCCATCACGATCTTCTTGCCGATCGTTGTGTCGATGAACGTTAACGCCTTTTCCATGGCTCCTCGCTGGGCAATTACCTACTCAAGCGAGCAGGCAAAAACAACCGAATCACACAGATAGAACGAAATTCTGGTGATTTCGGTCCTGGCGACGGGCTCAATCGGGGCAGCTCAAGCCGGGGCGGCCTTCAGAACTCGGCTTAGCAGCCGCTCCCCGTGCAGGCGCACTGATTGCGGCTGTCTCCGGATGAGTTTGGAGTGCAGTTGCAGGACGCTCCTGCTTCACAGGTATACGTGAACACGTTGCTCCGGTTGGCGATCCCGAAGGTAAAATCGCATGTGGCTCCACTACGGCAAACGATGTTGTTGGCACTCGCGTTCCAGTCCCTAATTTCGAAATGGCATTCCGAACCGTCTCGGCATTCCTTCAGGCCGCCGTTGAGCTTGGATCCGGTGGCTGCCGTCATGTCACAGATCGCCCCGTCGTGACATGTCATTCCGCCGGACCAAGTGGTGTAAGTGGAGACGTCCAAGTCGCACGTCCCTCCCTCACAGTTCACGCTCATGCTGGAAGAACCCTGAAGAGCGTAGGTGCAGGTTCCGCTCACGCAGTTCGCGGTGCCGGTAGGAGCGCCTCCGTTGCGCGCCGCGTCGACATCACACTGAGAGCCAGAAGCGCAATTCACGGTGCAAGTCTGAGAATTCGTTCCGCACTGAATATCGCAAGTGGAGCCAGACTGACAGGTGTAGTTTACGTTGGTGCCGTTGTCGGCGGTGTTGGAGCACTCCGCGCCCGAGCGACAAGTCACCGTGCAGGCGGCCGGAGAGTTCGTCGCGCAGGCCACATTGCAATCACTGCCGCTGAGACAATCGATGGTCGTCTTGCCACCGTTCTGGCTCGTCACGTTGCAGGTCGCGTCGACCCCGCACTTCATTCCCGTACAAACCGCGGAAGGACCTGTTCCGCAAGCCATGTTGCAAGTGAACCCTCCGCCGCACTCCTTGTTCGAGCACGAGGTTCCAGTGCAGCCCGCGTTGTTCTCTAGACAGTCGGCAGCAGCCGTCCCAGCCGAACAGTATCCGCAGTCCGACGTGTCATAGACACACGCAGCCGTACATTCGTCGACCGTGTCACCCGAGGTCGGGCCGGCAAAACCGAGCGCCCCACAAGTCGTCGCAGAAACAGAAGTTCCGTCGCACAGCTCCTCGTCGGGCGCCTCTCCGTTGACGAGGTTGTCGCCGCAATACTCACAACTCGCCGTGTCCCAGCCGTCGCCCGCCGTATTGCAGTCCGCCTTTCCGCCAGTGAAGGCGGGACTACTGCTAGCGATGTCTCGACACGCAATCTGTCCACCGTCGCTCGTGCTGCTGCCGTTTTTATTGCAGACCGTGCAATTCGTCAGATCCCAGCCGTCGCGCGCTGTATTGCAGACCGCCTCTCCGAAAAGAAGCGTGCTGTTTCCGGGCACTTCATCGCAAGCCAGAGTGTCGTCGACTTTGCACAGTTTGCACGTCGAAAAATCGTATCCGGTCTCGGTGCACGTGGCCTTGCCGACTTTGTTCGGCGATGTGTTGCTCACGTCTGTGCAGTCGATCTTGGTGCCGACTTCACAAGCCTGACAGACTTCCGAGGGGAGTTCGACAAAGCCCGTGCCCGTCGAGTTGCAGGTCACTTCACCGTTTGGAAGCGAAGGGTCGACGTCCGAGCAGGGAACTTTTTCGTCGGGCGCGCACGACGAGCATCCCGTCGTGACCCAGGCACCGCTTTCACAGACCGCGAGACCGGCCGGAGTTCCGGGGGCATGAATCGAACAGGATTCCGTCGCGCCCGCCTCGCAGTCGTCCATCACCGCGCCTCCGGTGCTCGAACCGATCCCTCCGCTCCCTAGTGAGGTGTAACCGCCCGACGACCCGAGCGTGTAGCCACCGGTACCACTGCTGGACGTTGTGCCCCCGGTTCCGGTTCCAGTTTTGCCGTCCTCGTCTTCTAATTCTTCCCCGCCGGTAACGGTTGCGCAGCTTGCGCTTCCAACAGCAGCCGCAAAAAGGAGAAGTGACCAACCCGAAAGGACTTTCTTAAGCATCAGTCTAATCTTGAAGCAGCGCCCGATCTTCCGCAACGAAACCCAACGCACTTGAAAGCGCTTCCTTAGGTGATTTGAGGGTGAAGGTAATCTCGTGTGTGCGACGCACCCAGCACCCACTCCGCTCACCCACTCACTCCGCTCAACACTCACTCCACTCACACAACCTGCGAACAAAAGGGAAAGAGACGAGCTCACACGAACTCGCCTCCTTCCCTTTGTTGATGAGCGCCCCTTGTTGATGAGCGGCCCCATGCGGTCGCCTAGAGCTCCTCTTGCTCTAAGATTCTGCTGATTCTCAGAGGTTGGCCGCAACAAAGTCCCAGTTGAGGAGTTTGTCGCAGAAGGCCTCCAGGAACGCGGGGCGCGCGTTTCTGTGATCGATGTAATAAGCGTGCTCCCAGACGTCGACGCAGCAGAGGGGCTTGTCTGAACCGGTGAGAGGGGTGTCGGCGTTGGACGTCGTGACCACCTTGAGGGCGCCACCGCTGAGGACCAACCAGCCCCAGCCGGAGCCAAATTGTGCTCCTGCCTGGTTGATGAGATCCGCACGCAACTTGTCCCAACCTCCATACGCCTCCACGAGATCAGCGACGGGTCCTGCCGGGGGAGCTCCACCGCCGTTCGGCTTGATGCTGTTCCACCAGAAGGTGTGATTCCAGATCTGAGCGGCGTTGTTGAAGACGCCGCCTGAACTTGTCTTGACGATCTCCTCAAGAGATTTCTCTGCCTCCGGCTTGCCCTCAAGAGCAGCCTGCAGCTTGGTCATGTAGCCCTTGTGATGCTTCTCGTAGTGAAACTCTAGGGTTTCTGCGCTCATGACCGGTTCGAGAGCGTCCTTCGCGTAGGGAAGCGGGGGAACTTTGAATTCCATTTGAAATATCCTTGGGTGTGGGTTCGGGAGCATCGGCAAAACGCCGACCTGATTCGGGGCGCGCAGTATATGCGCGAAGTTCTGGACGAGGAAAGCGGCCCAGGGGACGGCTCCGTTCGCCGGTAAATTCCGATCTTTTCTTGCTCTGTTTCGGGATGGACTAGACTCACTGCCATGCAAAGACGTGCCCTCATCCTCGGCGGTGCCCTCGCGGCAGGGAGCGCCCTCGGCGGCACTCTTCTCCGTCGCATGGCCCAAACGCGCATCCAAGCGCCGAGCGCAGGACTCCTATCCCGCTCCGGGCCCCTCCTGGTCCCGGAAGGCTTCACCGTCGCGACCCTCTCGCGCCGCGGCGATCTCCTCGGGGATCTGACGAAGACGGCAGGAGCGCCCGACGGGATGGCGTGCTTTTCACGAGGGGGAAAGTGGATCCTGCTCCGCAATCACGAACTCTCGGGAGAAAGAGAGCTCAGCGCCTATCCTGGTGGACAGCCCCGAGAGGCCTTCAATCCGGAGGCGCACGGTGGCGTTTCGCGCTTGGTCCTCGATCCGAAGACGTTGCGCGTCGAGAGTTCCAACATGGTGCTCACGGGAACGAAGCGGAACTGCGGCGCGGGGCCGAGTCCGTTTGGCTATATTACCTGCGAAGAAGTCGAAGAAGCCGGGCACGGCTACGCCTTCCTGTGCTCCCCGGACGCGACCTCGGTAAAACCGCCCCGACCCCTACGCGGCTATGGCCGCTTCCGCCACGAAGGAGTCGCCGTCGATCCCTCGACTCTCAGGGCCTACCTCACCGAGGATCAAGGAGACGCTAAACTGTACCGCTTCACACCCCACGACAAGGCAAAACCTTTTGTTGGAAAGCTCGAAGCTCTGCGCGTGATCGGAAAGCCCGGATTCAACACGGGCCAGAGTGCCGTCGTCGGAAAACCGCTCAAGGTCGACTTTGTCCCCGTCGAGGATCCTGAAGCAAAGTCCCTCTCGACACGCGCGCAAGCCGCGGCGCGTGGCGCGGCACACTTCAGTCGCTTGGAAGGGATCTGGCTCGACGGAGACGGCGTCGTGTTCACGGCCACCTCCGGTGGCAAAGCAAGTTTGGGGCAAATCTTCCGCCTCTCCTTTTCGAAAGGGGAGCTGTCCCTCTTGTGCGAAGCCGAAACTCAGAAAGACTTTTCCGGCCCCGACAACATCACCGTCGCTCCGTGGGGTGACTTGATTTTCGCCGAAGACGGCCTTCCGCCCCAACATCTTCGCGGGCTCACGAGCGACGGCAAGGTTTACCCGATCGCTCAGAATTCTCTCAGCATGAGCGAATTTGCCGGGGTCTGTTTCTCCCCGGACGCAAGTACGCTCTTCTGCAATCTGCAAGGAGACGGCTTGACCCTCGCCATACGCGGTCCTTTCGAGCGCCTGCGCGGAACATCGTAACGAAATCGAAAATCGTGTATGAGGCGCCCCCGTGACCCCGGATGAAGCCCGCGCCTTTGCCGAACGAGCCGGATTGCTCCTCAGATACACGGCCGATCTGGGAAGGCTGAGTGCCGTCGGCGCTCCCTTCAC
Source organism: uncultured Polyangiaceae bacterium (assembly GCA_964392575.1). Lineage (GTDB taxonomy): Bacteria > Myxococcota_A > Polyangia > Polyangiales > Polyangiaceae > NIC37A-2. The sequence goes on along the minus strand of CAYMQT010000105.1, from coordinate 2,779 downwards.
GCAGCTGTGTTTAGACGAAGAAACCGCGCGCTACATCAAGAACTCCGAAGCCGCCCGGCACGGCACTCTCATGACCCTCGCGCACCGGGCTCTCCGCTACTTCTTGAGCGATTTTGACATCAACGGTTTACTCGGAACGTACCCGATGCACGTTTTGTCGACCGCGCAGTGGCAAACCTTACTACCAGAATGCGGAGGGCGATTGCTCGATGTCGGCGCTGGGCGCGGGGACGCCACAGCACAGCTGGCGCGACTCTTCGACTCGACCATGGTCACCGAGACGTCCTCCAAAATGGCAGCGCGCCTTCGTAAGCAAGGCTACGAATGCATCGAAGGCGACGTCGCTTCCCTACCCACACTTCCGGGGCCGTTTGACTGCGTGAGCCTGCTGAACGTCCTGGACCGCTGTGACAAACCGCTCACGCTCCTCGGGCAAGCGCGGAGCGCCCTCCGGCCGGGTGGCTTGCTTCTGATCGCCCTCGTCCTTCCGTACCACCCCTTCGTGTACGACCGCGGCGCAGCGCGGGCACCGCTTCAAAGACTTCCCCTTTTCAAAAGCGAGTTTGAACTCGCCACGGCCGAGTTGGTCACCACCGCCCTCGTCCCTCTCGGCCTTGAAATCGTCACCGTGAGTCGCGCCCCGTACCTGTCTGGGGGCGATGCTCATCAGCCGCTCTACGAGCTCGACGATCTCATCCTGGTGTGTCGAGCCGTCGGCGACGTCCGGCTTTTCGACTGACCGTCAGGCTCCTTCGAGGCGCGGGGCTCTCGCTTCGCAGCAGCATCTACGAAAATACTGCTCGCCATAACGCTCAGGGCATTTTCTTCGCTATACACTTTCGTTTCCCCCGAGGGGGTAGGCACTTTCACCTAGGTGTTGAGTAAGTTACCGTTGCCCACCCCATGCCCATCAACCTCTGCAACTACCAGAAGCGCATTCCTGAAGCAGTGCGGCTTCATTGGTTGGCGCGGCACGAGGCAGCGCATCGAGCGGGGAAGAAGGTTGATCAGGGGACGCGCGGACAGGTAACTGCGGGAAAGCACTTGCATGCGCTAGCGGATTTCTTTGTGGATGTGATCAAGAAAAATGGTGTCAAGGCGCCCGACGTGCACGTCAACGGGCCGCTCCTTACCCTGCCTGGGTTCTTTCGGCCGACAAAGAATTGGGACCTTGTGGTGATGAACGGGGACCACCTCATTGCGGCGATTGAGTTCAAGTCGCAAGTCGGTTCATTTGGAAACAACGCCAACAACCGTGCAGAGGAAGTGATTGGTCTTGGGGTCGATCTTTGGAAGGCTCACCGGGAGGGTGCGTTTGGAAAGGGTGCTCCCATGCCGTTCGTGGGCTACTTTTTCCTCCTGGAGGATAACCCGATGGTTTGGAGGCAATCACGCGAGCCAAAGCTGCACTTTCCGGTGCTTGCGCTCTTCAAGGGCGGTGTTTCGTACTCGAAACGGTATGAGATCCTCTGCGAAATGCTTGTGCAGGAAAAGATCTACACAGCAGCCAGTGTGATTCTTTCAAAAAAGAATCCGGGGACGGACGGCGCCTACAAGGAGCTTTCGGAAGGGACGTCCGTCAAGCGCTTCGTTGCAACCCTGGCGGGACACGTGGCAACAGCCGTTTCTGGTTGATTGCTTCTTTTCTTGGCAACCTCGGAGAGAATCGGCCGATCCAAGCAAAATGACGCAGCAGAAGCTTAATATTTTTCCGGCTTTCTCGGAATCCCACTACGCGATGGGTGAGCGGAGTTCTGGCCTCACACATGGTGTGGTGATGACCCGGAGTCATGTGGTTGAACTGATTCTCGACCTGGCGGGGTACACGGCGGATCGACCCCTGCACACACTACCCCTTCTCGAGCCGTCATGTGGACACGGGGCATTTGTTGCGGAAGCCGCGAAGCGGTTGGTTGCGTCGGCACGCGCCCGACAGATCGAATTAGAATCACTGACAGACGCAATCGTGGCCATTGAAGTGGACGCAGAGACCACATCACGAGCAAAGTCATGCGTTAGAAAAAAACTGATCGATGAGGACGTGCCGCTCGTCATTGCCGAAAAGCTTGTAGAGAGCTGGATCACTTCGGCGGATTTCCTTCTCCACCCGCTAGAGGCGCGATTTGCATTTGCTGTGGGGAATCCGCCTTACGTACGCATCGAACAGATCCACCGGGAGCTTCAAAATGAGTACCGCGACAGGTACCCGACCCTCTACGACCGGGCGGATTTGTATGTCGCGTTCATCGAGCGATCGCTCCGGCTGCTCGCGCCTGAAGGACGCCTTTCGTTCATTTGTGCCGACCGCTGGACAAACAACAAATACGGGAAGGTCCTGCGGAAGCTGATCTCCCAGAACTACTGGATAGACGCCTACATAGGGCTCGAAGACGGGTCGCCCTTTGAAGAGGAGGTGACGGCCTACCCGGCGATCTTTGTGATCAGAAATGGCAAGGGCGACCACACGCGTGTCTACACGATCTCAGGCGTCGATGAGAAATCAGCTTCCGCAGTGGCTCGTGACTTCCTTGAGGAGAGCGCGCATTCAAGCTTGGCCGAAGTCTACGCCTCGTGGTTTTCGGGTGAGGAGCCCTGGACGCTCACGGGCGCCGCGCATCTGAAGACTCTCCGAACGCTGGAAGAGCGGTTCCCCCCACTAGAAAGCGAGTCCACGAAGGTAAGCATCGGTATCGCGACAGGAGCGGACAGCGTGTTTCTTGTTCCGGCTGATCTTGATGTTGAACCCTCGCGCCGCATCACCACCGGCACGAGGCGCGAG
>CAYMQT010000104.1:0-17616 GCA_964392575.1 uncultured Polyangiaceae bacterium | reverse complement strand
GATCGAGGGGGGCGTGCGTTCTTTACTTCGGTAAGAAGCCTGCTTTGGAGGTTTTCTCGCCCCCGAGAAGAACCGTCGACAGACCCTGTTTCTTCCGAAATTCTCCTTCTTTTTGCCCTGGTCCGGCTTCAGTCCACGAAAAAACTGGGGCGCATCATTATGTCGTTTTCTTGATTACTTTATCCTACATCGGCACCATAGGGTTATGGCTGGCTCGTGCGACAGAGATAACATGCTAATATCAAAGGAGAATCCGACTGATCTCGGGACAGACACGGAAGTGCTCCCCCGGGAGTTCGGGCGGCTGACCCTTCTTCGGCGTGTGGCTCGCGGGGGTATGGGAGAGGTGTACCTGGCAGCAACCCGCGGCATCGAAGGAGCAGAGCGGGCGTGTGTGGTCAAGAAGATCCGCCGGGAGCATCAGTCCGACAAGTCTTTTCGCGCTCGGTTCTTGGACGAGACGCGCGTGCAGGCGCAGCTCCAGCACCCAGGGGTCGCGCAAATTCTGGAAGCGGCCACGGATGAAGATGAATGTCCCTACGCTGTCGTCGAGTACGTCGAGGGGCGTCATCTTGGTGAAATCTTGGCGCGCAGCAATCAGCTGGGAGTAGCGCTCAACTGGGCCGACTCCGTAGCCATCGCCATTTGTTTTGCAGACGCCTTGGCCCACGTCCATGAGAGGCAGGACCCTTCCGGTCGTCCGCTAGAGATCGCGCACCGCGATCTGAGTCCTCAAAACGTCATGATCGGCTACGCAGGCGATGTCAAGCTCATTGATTTTGGAACCGCGCGCGGTGAGAATCGGCGCTGTCGCACCGTTTCGGGTATCGTCTACGCCAAGCCCGGCTATGTCGCTCCTGAGGTCGCCAATCAAACGCCCGGAGGAGCGCCCGCCGACATCTATGCTCTTGGCGTGATGATCTGGGAAATTGTCAGTGGACGACGTTTTCTTCAGGGTGATGCCGTGGAACACCAGGCGCAAGTTGCGCATGGCAATCGTCCTCTTCCACCCATCGCGAAGACGGCTTCGGCCCCACTCCTGTTGGATACGATCCTGGCCAAAGCTACCGCGAACGACGTCAACGAGCGCTACGGCTCGGCTCAACTCATGGTCAAGGACCTGGTGGAACTACTCAAGAGCGGCCCCTCTCTCGCAGACGGAGATCGGAGCGTGCGTGGTCGCATCGCGCACATGATGCAGCGCCTGTATCCGGCGGAACCTGCGCGAAGCCGCGCGGATTTTGCGCGTCGGGTGGCTCATGCGCGGGAAACTCTCGCGGGTAAGAAGACCCCGTCCAAGTCTCCGGGCATCCCCGATCCGTCACCGCCTCCGGCTCAGGTCGTGTCCGAGGATGGGGAGGGTCTTCTCGAAGGAACGAGGTACCGCCTCGGAACCTGTTTGTCGCGCGGCTCGATGGGCGAAGTTTGGGAGGCAACGCACGTCGATCTTGGCCGCGCCGTGGCGCTCAAGATCATGCCCGAGGGGGCTGCTCAGAGCGGAGAGGCCCGGCAGAGATTTCGTTCCGAGGCGCGCTCGCTGGCGCGTTTGAATCATCCGGGTCTCGTAGATGTTCATGACTTTGGCGTGACTGCCGCAGGTCGCTGCTACTACGCGATGGAACTACTCACGGGCGAAACGCTCGAAGCTCGCCTCAAGGGGGGAGCGCTCGATCTGAGAGACTCTGTACGTTTTGCCATCGAAGCCGCCGAGGCCCTGGGCGCGGCTCACCGGGCCGGAATCGTTCACCGCGACATCACGCCCTCGAATTTGTTCGTCACGAGCGAAGGAAAGATCAAGCTGCTGGATTTTGGTGTCTCGAAGTCTCAGGAGCTTCATCAAGACGAGACGGGCGACGCGCCCACTTTAGTTGGTACGCCGGAGTATATTTCTCCGGAGCAAGCGGCCGGCGGCAGGGCTGACGTGCGCAGTGACATTTACGCGCTGGGGGTGGTTCTGTTCGAGATGCTGACGGGTCAGGTGCCTCATCCCCTGGGCGAGGGAGGGTCCCCCACGCTGCCGGCACTCTTGACTGCCAAGATCTCGATCACCCCGCGGGCGCCCTCCGTGGTCGGGCAGGGTCGAATCATTCCTCCGGTTCTCGATCGTCTCGTGCTCAAGATGCTTTCACGCTCGGCTGAACGCAGGACTGCCGACACCGATCAGGTCTTGCATACCTTGCGTGCTCTTGAGAGACAGCCCCTGAGTAAGCAGTCTGCGTTTCGTGTGGTACCGGCAAGCGCTGCCGCGGCGTTCTTTCTCGTGGGCTCTCTGGGGGCTTTTGCGCTGTTTGGAAAGTCAGAAGGGGTCGAGATCGAGGCTCGTGCGCTGGATCTCGATCGACTCGCTCTTTCGGCACAGGTCGAAGAGACGGATGAGGTAGAAGAGACGGACGAAGCAAATGAGGTGCACGCCGAGGCTCCCCCCGAACCGAGCGAGGAGGAGCTGATGAAGAATCCCCTCGATGAGGAAGTGGACAAAATCATCGCTCGCTCTAATGATGGCGCAACGATTCAGGCTCATCACCAGATGAAGCTCTTGGCGAAGAAATTTCCGGATGCGATTCAGATCAAGCGCGGTCTGGTGGCAACGGCGCGTGCCGTGGCGGCATGGGGAGAAGCCTATGAAGCTGCGGAATCGTGGCTCACAGAAACGGGAGATCCTGAGGCAGGCGTGGCCTTCGCTCGCCTTCAGAAGGCCACCTTGCGTGGCAACCCGGTCGAGACCTTAGAGTCCGTCCTTTCCGCGCACCCGGGCTATGCTCCGGCCCGGGAATTGCTCGACAAATATCAGGGAAAAAAGCTTGCTACCCGCTGAGAGTGCGTCGGCTATCGCACTTTTTGTTTGGAGCAGGCTCGGATTCCGCTAAACGACCCGTGGTCGCCTGCGGCCCTTCGTGAGCTCAATGGCTGGTATACAAGGGATCCCCTCCAACGTCGTCACCACCGGCAACCCGTATTCTGTAGTCCTTCGGCTGGCTATGCCGACAGTGGTCGCGATGCTTTCGCAGAGCGTAGTCAACGAAGTCGATATCGTCTTCTTCTCTCGGCTCCCGGCGTCCGAGGGTTCCACCGCTCAGGCGGCGCTGTTTCCCTGTCTGATCATTCTCTGGCTCTTTGGCGGCTCGCTCAGCGCGATCTCCGTGGGTACTCAGGTGATTTCCGCGCGTCGATTTGCCGAGAACAACCTGGGAAAATCTGGGGCGGTTCTGCTCAATTCCTGGCTCTTTTCGACCGCATCGAGCGTCCTGTTCACCGCCGTCGCGTACCTCGTGATGCCAAGCTTACTCAGCGTCGCGATCAAGATGCCGGAAGTCAGGGAAGCCGCAGCGTCGTATTTGGATTATCGCTTGCTCGGGATCACGTCGATGGTCGTGACCTTCTCTTTCAAGGCGTTTTTTGACGGAGTGGGCAAGACTCACGTTCACTTGATCAGCGCGATCGTGATGAACCTCATCAATGTCGTGCTCTGCTATTTTTTCATTTTCGGGAACGCTGGCGCGCCGAAAATGGGGATTTCTGGTGCTGGCTTGGCCGCCTTGCTTTCGACTTGGGTGGGACTGTTCATCATGGTCGGCTGGGCGCTCCGCCCGAAATACAAGCGTCTCTATCACCCCTTTTCCTTTGCCAAGTTTGACCGACAGCTCGTCATGGATATTCTGAGATTGTCGGTCCCGTCGGCCATCGCGACGATTGCGGTGATGAGCGGGTTCTTCCTCTTCTCTGTGATCGTGAGTCACCTCGACTCCATCGAAGCAGCGCGGACGGCTTCCGGAGCCATGGTACAGGCAGAAGCTGTCAATAGCGCGGCGACTACGGTCATCGTTGGGATCCTCAAATTGACGTTCACCGCTTGTCTGGCCTTCGGAACTTCGACGGCCACTTTGGTCAGTCAGTCTTTGGGAGAGGGAGACGGGGACAAGGCGTCGAGGTTTGGCTGGGTCTCGGTCCGGCTCGGACTCGGCATTTTTGGGGTGGTGGGATTTCTGGAGGGCGTTGTGTTCCCTCAAGAGATCTTGGCCTTCGTTTCAAGTAGTGAGGCGGTTCGAGAGGCTGCCCTCATGCCCATGAGGATGATGGGGATCTTGACGCCGATGATTGCCGTAGGGATGATCCTGACGCAGGCGCTCTTTGGCGCTGGAAATAGCGTGTTCGTCATGATCGTGGAGCTGGTGCTGCACTTCACTTGTCTGGTTCCCCTGGCCTATTTGCTCGGCATTAGCCTCGGTTTTGGTCTGGTCGGGATCTGGGGGGCAGCTGTCGTCTACGTGGTGCTCCTCACGGCGGTGATGAGCTTGAAATTCGCCGGCGGTAGCTGGAAGCACATCAAGATTTAAGCAGGTTAGGATTTAGGTGGAGTCTTGAGGCGAAGGACCGTGGGCCCGGGCAAGACGAGCCCATCCTTGTAGAGGCCACCCACGGCTGCTTTGAACGCCTTTTTGCTCAGACCGACCGCGCGGAATACTTCCGCGGGGTCGCTCCTGTCCCCGAGAGGGAGCTCCCCTCCGGCTGCCTCGAGTGCCGACAAGATCTTCGACCGGGCGTCCTTCCTTCCCTCAGCACCGGCGCGTCGCAAGCGCACGTCGATCTTGTTGTCCGCGCGCAGAGCGTCCACGAATCCCTTGAGAGTAGCGCCGACTTTCAGGTCACCTGTGGGCTCGTCGGCGTAGATCAGACCTCCGTACTGATCATTGACAATCACCTGTACGCCCCGTGCATTGTGGCCGAAAACGAGGAGATCGACCTCCTGATCGAGCTTGAGTGCACTCAGATCGTAGTTGAAGAAACTGGCCAGACGGCTGGCTGCCGCCACGCGCCCGGTTCTATTGTCCAGATAGACGGCGAAGACGTAACTCTCTCCCACTCGCAAGTCGCCGTGCTGCTCCTGTTTGGGGGCGAAGAGATCCTTGTCGAGACCCCAGTCGAGAAATGCGCCGTGCGGGCTGTCGTCGATGACCTTGAGCAGGGCAAAGTCACCGACTTTCGCCTTGGGATTTTGCATCGTGGCGATGGGACGGTCCTCGGAGTCCGTGTAGAGGAAGACGACGACATCAGCACCCACCGCAAGTTTCCCTGTGGCCAGCTTGGACGGCAAAAGGATCGTTTCCTGACCATCGCCGAGGACGTACCCGGAACGGATTCGTTCTACGACCCGGAGGGTGCACTCACTACCGATGGGAAGCATGAGCTATTCAACGTTCGGGCGTGGGGGGAGGGCCAAGGCTCGACAGGCGATGTCTCGCCTCACTTCTGAATCTTTGTCCGCGAGAAGCAGCGCGGCAGCGTCGAAGGCGCCGAGGCGCAAGAGGCCCTGGCCCGCGACACGGCGGGTGGTCGGGTCAGTCGCGAGGGCTTGTTTTTTGAGGAGGGGGAGCACGTCAGCGTCTCCACTCGCGGCGAGAGCGGCGCGCGCTTGGTAGCCCAGACTCGTCGATGTTTTGGCCCATTGTGTGAGACGCTCTTGGGCGTTTCGCTTGTGTGCGTCTCTGGAAAGAAGTCGCGCCCAGGCGATGACCGCGACTTCTTCGTCTTCCGCCTTGGTCGCGCGGATGAGCTCTTCGTCCATAGCCCCGAGTCCGTGGGGTAAGAGGCGGATGGCCAGGCGGCGTTCGTCCCGCGACCCGTCCCGCATGAAGCGTGTGAGCCTGGTGAGAGCAAGATTCCGCGTGGATTCATCACCGTCGCGCGCCAGGATCCCCGCGGCGCTGAGGGTGCTCATGCCGTCTCCCTTGTTCACGAGCCGACTCAGCTGCTCCTTGCCGCCGGCAGAAAAGAGGGGAAGTTTCCCCCACGCATCTACGATGAAGAGCGCTTCTTGTTCTTCCGCTACCGAGAAGCGATCGACGAGGGCGAGCGCAACGCGCTTCCCGCCCATTTGCCCCAAAGTCTGATAGGCAAGGCTTCTGCAGAGAGGATCGGGATCGAGGCGAGAGACTTCGAGGAGAAGCGGAATATCTTCTGGATCTTGGGCGTCGAGCGCGGCGCTGAGCGCGGCGCGACGCACGCGCTCGTCTGGATCTGTGAAGAAAGCTCTTCGTTCGGCAGGTTTACGCTGAGTTTGACGTGCCGAAACAGCCCGCCAAGCGCCGTCGTCCGCGGCGAGATACTTGCCCTTCCGCGCCCTCCATTCACCGGCTTCCACAAGGACGAGCGCGGCTTCACCACCCACGCCATCGAGGGTCTTTGACCGTTCACGCAACGCACCGATGAGCGGCCTTGGGCAGCTTCTCAAGCTCCGGACGAACGCGCGATCCTCGCGGTCCTGGGCGCGTGTCACTTCTCCTGACAGGGTCGCTTGCGCGAGTTTCCGCACATCCCCGGCAGAAAGAGTTTCATTTTCGAGGATCTTGCGCAGGCCATCGTAGTCGCCTGCGCGGGCCTTGCCGATCCCCGGAACGCTCGCGCAGCCAGACACGAAAACACACAGGGCCGCAACAAAAACACACCAGGCTGTGACAAAGCGGAGTCTTGGGTCGTGTGCGAAGCGGTCCGGCGCGGCAAGCATAGGGCGGAGTCTTCCAGGTTGCAGGGCGTCGGTAAAGAGACGTTCCTCCCTCGATCAAGGAGCGTTTCTTTGGCTCGCTTGGTGGCGCCTGGTTCGCCTACTTCTCAGGTTTTCAGTTTCTCAGTGGATGTGCGCGTCGTGCTCAGGCTGAGCCGGTGTCCCGCGGCCGGCTCCTTCGCGACGCACGATGGCTGCACGGACGAAAGATTCGAAGAGCGGGTGGGGGTTGTTGGGTTGGCTCTTGAACTCCGGGTGAAACTGACAGGCGATGAAGTGTGGATGATCCGGAAGCTCGATGATCTCGACGAGTCGATCATCTGGGCTCGTTCCGCTGAAGACCAGGCCCGCCTGTTCCAGTTGATCGCGGTAGTCGTTGTTGAACTCGAATCGATGGCGGTGCCGTTCGCTGATCTCTGATTTTCCGTAGATCTCCTGGGTGCGACTGCCACTGATGAGTTTGCACGGGTAAGCGCCGAGGCGCATCGTTCCGCCCTTGGCCTCGACCCCTCTCTGATCCGGCATCAGGTCAATGACGGGATGCGCGGGGTGCCCGCCAAATTCCACGGAGCTTGCCTTTTCGAGATGACACACGTTCCTCGAATACTCGATCACGGCGAGCTGCATACCGAGACAGATCCCGAAGAAGGGGATGCGCTGCTCGCGCGCGTAGCGAATGGCCAGAATTTTTCCTTCGACTCCGCGGTCGCCAAATCCTCCCGGGACCAAAATAGCGTCGAGATGCTCCAGGCGCGCGGCCAGAGAGGAGTCCTCCCGTTCGAGATGCTCTGAGTCGATGTACTGGAGCTCGACGGAAACGCCGCCGGAAAGACCGCCATGGACCAAGGCCTCGTGCAGCGATTTGTAGCTGTCCTTGAGGTGGACGTATTTTCCGATCAGGCCTATTTTGACCTTACCCTTGGGGGGATTCTTGAAGCGATCGACCGTTGTCTCCCAGGGGGACACGTCCGGCTGACGGGACCAGATATTGAGGCGCTCGGCGATCTGATTGTCGATGCCCTCCATATGAAGAGCCAGCGGCAGTTCATAGATACAACCGACGTCCACGGCCGGGATGACTCGATCGACCCGAACATTGGAAAAGAGGGCAATCTTCTCCTTCAAGTTCTGGGTGATGTTCCGGTCGCATCTGCAAATCAAAAGGTCAGGTTGGATGCCGATCTCCCGCATCTCGCGCACGGAGTGCTGAGTGGGTTTGGTCTTCATCTCTCCGGCCGTGGGGATGTGCGGAACGAGGGTTACGTGCACGCTCATCGCGTTTTCCGGACCGCGCTCGATGATGAGCTGCCGCATGGCTTCCAGGAAGGGCAGCGATTCGATGTCACCCACAGTCCCGCCGATCTCCACGATGGCGATGTCGGCCCCGGAAGTGGCGTCGTAAACGCGGCTTTTAATCTCGTTGGTGATGTGCGGGATGACCTGCACGGTGGCGCCCAGGTATTCGCCCCTGCGCTCTTTCGAGATGACACTTTGATAAATGCGCCCCGTGGTCAGATTGTGATTTCGGGTCAGGGTGCAGGAGGTGAAACGCTCGTAGTGACCGAGGTCCAGATCCGTCTCGGCGCCGTCATCGGTGACGTAGACTTCGCCGTGTTGATACGGAGACATCGTGCCCGGGTCCACGTTGATGTACGGGTCGAGCTTCATGTGCGTGACGGTCAGGCCGCGCGCCTCCATGAGCGCTCCGATGGACGCGGCACTCAGTCCTTTGCCGATGGACGACACGACTCCGCCAGTGACGAGGACAAACTTTGTCCGACGTTGCGGAGCCTGAGAGCCGGATTCGTTTTTCACGATTTTTCCAATGCGAACTACGGGCGGGTAATGGCGAGCTACGGGCGGGTGGGGCGCCCGCGGGTGACAGAGGGTCGGCTCGGCCGGCCCGGTCCTCTTGACCACATTTCCGTTCAGCGGACAACGGGGCGAAGCATTCGCGGCGCCACATGGTCTTTCGAGCGAGTGCGCTGGGAGTCGTGGCTCGAGGGTCGCCTTGGTCACTTCACTCGCAGCGGAGCGTTGAAGTGCAGCGGAGCGTTGAAGTGCAGCGGAGCGTTGAAATGGGTTGACATTTTTCTTCGAGCGCGAGCCTCAGGAAATTCCACCCGGGAGTCGCCGTTCCGATCTGCGGAGCAGGCGTCAGAACTGGCCGAGAAATCCTATTCCCAGCTCGTCGCGACTTCCGACGAAGGGGGCAGGAGTCAAAGTAAAGTCACCGGCTCTTACGCTCAGAAAGCTGGGAGCTCGGTCGCTGACCTGAGGTCCCGTCGGAGAAAGGAAGGAGGCGGTTCTGCCCTCACGCATCGTTCTGAGAAACAATCCTTCGAGCATGAGTCCCACACCACCGGCTTGGCCGATGCCGTCGAGCACGAGAAGAACAGCGCTCGTGACGCGCAAGAAGTTGCTGCACGGATCCTGCTCTGGGTCCTTGTTGCAGAGCCGTGTTTGAGCCATCCCCATCCAGGGGCCAGCGATGGGGATACGCATATCAGAGGCACCGCGGCGTTCAGGCCAAAGGTAGGACGCCCCGAGAACCGGGGCATAAAAAGCGGCAGTGACCCCCAGGCCGAGGAGCATCACCTTGGGTTTGGTGATGGGGGCGGGCGCCCGGTCGTCCCCGTAACGATGCACGGGCTCCGGCTCATTGGCGCGAGCGTTCTCCGGGACGCCGAGGACAAGGAGTCCAAGAAGCGCTGCAGAAAGTCCGGTCGCGGCTCGGTGCATGGGGCGCTTGTGGCGCCTTTTTCCTCGCATCGCAACACCGCGCTTGCGAAAAAGCACATCTTTCGGCACGCGGGGTCATGCCGATGAGCAGTTTCACCCCCGTGAGAATCATCTGCTTTGCGGGCTTCGCGAGCTGGTCGCTCGTTTTTGCACTTGTGCTTTCGGGCTGCGAAAAGCCCTCCTCTTCCCCTACACCGATTTCCTCCGCTACGCCGGTCAAAGAGGAGAGCACGCCCCCGCTCCCTCCTGTCTCGGAATGGGATCAGGAGCAACAGGACGCTCCCGTCGCAAAACCCGCTCACGACGGCGGTGGCATTCCTGCCACGTTTGCCGAAGGCTCTTCTCAAGAGTTTCGGGCAGCTTTTGAGATCCTGAACGGTTTCGTAAGGAAGCACGGCGGACGGCTTTCGGTGGCCGCTGTTGATCTCACGACGGACAGCTGGCTCGTGCGCTCGGGGGAACGTGAATCAGTCAACCCCGCCTCCAACGCGAAGATCCTCACGGCGGCGGCGGCCCTTGAGCTCTTGGGGAGCGACTACAAATTTGTCACCTCGCTCTATGGCGATCAGGATGACAAGGGTCACATCTCGACCCTCGTCATCGAGGGTGGGGGCGCTCCGGATCTGGAAACGTCCGATTTGTATCGCCTCATTCGTGTTGCTCGGGGGCAGGGGATGCTCAGTGTGGGCAGCATCGTCGTCGATCAGTCGCGGTTCACGGATCAGTTCGTGCCGCCCGCCTTTGAACAACAGCCTGACGAGTGGGCGCCGTTCAGAGCGCCTGTCAGCGCGCTCGCCCTCAACAAGAATAGCGTATCACTCAACGTGGTGCCAAAGGCGGCGGGTGAACCTGCCCTGATCTGGTATGATCCTCCTTCTGTCGTTCGCTCTCAGGGAACGGTGATGACCAGCGCGGCGGACAAGGGTGATCGCGTGACGTGGGCCCTCCATCCAGAGACGGACACAGGCGTGCTTGTGTCCCAGGTGGGCGGCAGTCTGGCCGCTGCTTCAGGGCGCCATCGCTACGCACGGCGCCTGCATGATCCGCGTCTTTCGCCAGGACTTGCCTTGAGGGCGCTTTTGGAGGAATCCGGCGTCAAGATCTCAGGTGATGTTCGTTTGGGAAAGAGGAAGAAGGAACAGAGCATCGCCGTTTGGTCCTCAGCGCCCCTGGCGGAACTCGTGCGGGACCTAGGCAAGGACAGCGACAATTTCGTCGCCGAAATGCTACTGATTGGGCTTTCTGGGGCGGAAGGGAGCGGAGCGGGAGCCAAGGCTTCTGCGAACGAACCCTGGTCGTCAGAGCGCGGCAGCGAGGTGCTTCTGAGCTGGCTCAAGAAGCTGGGATTTTCGCTCGAAGGAGTGGTGATGAAGAACGGTTCCGGTCTTTTTGACGCGGATCGGGTCACCACGGAACTCTTGGCGAAGGTTCTCGCGCATGTGGAGAACAATCCTCGCATTTATCAAGAGTTCGTCAGTCAACTGGCCACGGGTGCTACGGACGGCACTCTTTCGCGTCGAATGCGACAAGATCCCTTGGCCGGCCGCGTGCGAGCCAAGACAGGGACCATCCGCGACGTCGATGCGCTCAGCGGCTACATTCAGCGCGAAGGCGGACGTCCCCCCGTCGCGTTCAGTGTCGTCGTCACCGGGACCAAGACGAGTCACTCAGCGATCCGCGATCAAATCGACAAGATGATTCTCGCATGGGCGCATGCGTTGCCAGAGGCTTGATTGGAATACCAAGCCCCCACAAACCTCAATGCCCTCAGCTTTCCTCATCCCCCCTCATCAGATTTCAATTTCAAAGGATGGGGGAAGCAAACGTCCTCAGTCGTGCAGACGGAGCCACTCGGGCAGCTGCAGACGGAGCCACTCGGGCAATCGTAGTGGCTTTCGCAGCTGATGGTGCAGTTCTTTCGAATGCCCAGGCTGATGGGTTTCTTGCATTGGAGACTTCCCTCGCAATCGGATGGTGGACGCTAGAGTTCGTATCATCGCGGCTCGAGAATCAATCCGGGGAAGGAAGGGTTCGGATCAGCCGGGTGCCTTGGCGCTCCCCTCGGTAGGCGCGGGGAATGGACAGCTTGCTGGCTGCACGAAGCTGTGAGTTGGTCGCGATGTAGCCCTGAAGCACGATACTGTCACTCGTCGTGCCGACCGTGCCGACCGCGCCGTTCGGGTCAGTCCCGCCGGGAGACGACAGATAGTGTTTCTCCTCGTTCAGCCGCTCGGTGGCGTTTCCGAGCAAGTCGTAAAGACCGAAACCGTTTGGCTCGAGTCCTGCCGCCGGGTGCACCTTGCTCCCAGAATTGTGGCAGTACCAGGCAATCTGCGCGAGAGCCTGATCGGGATTGCAGTTGTAGTTGCTGTACTCAGTGATTCTTCCTGAGTAGTACTCTGAGATCGTTCCAGCACGCACCGCGTACTCGGCCTCAGCCGCAGTCATCAGGCGGTAGCCCTCGCAGCCGTAGACGGACTTTTCCGGAGCTGTGACCTGGTTACAGGAAAGGCTCACCCCGAGCGTTCCCGTGCATCCTTCCGGCTCATAGCAGGGAGCGAAGCCCTCTTTTTTCGAGAGGTCGTCAGCGAGAGTGAGGGCGTCCCAGAACGACAGAAAGGTGAGCGGACAAGAGTCCTCCAGACACCCTTCCTCCGTCGGCACAGCCGTGCCGTAGAGAGCTTTGAAGTCCCCGCGCGAAAATTCGTGCTGTTGAACGAGCTTGTCCGAGCTGAAGGTCACAGCGACCTGATCCTCGGTGTCTCTTCCTCTGCGCCATTCGGTGATCGGTGAGCCCATCACGAAGCAGCCAGCAGGGAGGCGACACCACCCCCCCGAGCATTCGGCCTCGACAGGAGCATGCTCGCACTCCTCAAATCCCGGTGGGGGATGGAGAAGCGGGCCTGTTGTGGTCTCCGACCCGCCGCTGCCCGGGGCTCCTCCCGCGGTACCGTCCCCCCCACCATCGCCAGGTGGATCCTGGTCGGGCTGTCCCCCAGACGACTTCGAGGGGTGGTTCGAATTCTTTTCTTGGCATGCCACAAGCGAACTGACAGAAACCAGCACCCCCACGAGGGTGATGAGGGGGCCTTTGAGTTTGAGTTTCCGGTGCTTGATCATGGCGGGTCCCCCACGCCGTGCTCCTCACCTAACTCCCCAACCAGTAGTGCTGCTGCGCTGTCGGCGCCAAAGTGGCGGCGCGTGCCATCGAGCATCCCGCCGTGGAGCACGTTTGGAGCGTTGGTGGCAGATAGCCCGCAGTTAGAATCATCCCAATCCGGACAATCCGTGTCCCTCCAGGCGATAGGCAGGCCGCGACCGGTTCGGATCGCGGTATTGGAGTCTCCACATTGAAGGCTTGTCGTGCCTGGCGGAAGCACCGGATGACAGGCCGCGTTGTAAATCCTGATCAGATCGTTGAGGCCTCGGTCTCGAAAGATGCCATTTAGAAACGTCATCCAGTCTAGTTCGGTCCCCATCAGATTCATCTCAAGCTCCTCAAGGCCCATGATATTCGAGAGGCCACACTCGTTCCTGTTCCGCCATTTTTGTCCAACAGCGCAATCCACCGCGACAGGCGGGAACGTGACGTCGGCTTCCATCAGGCCCGTCGTCGTTGGGGTCCGAAGGGGGAACTTAGTGCAGGCCTCGGGATCACCGGTGACTCGACACCCTCCCTCAATGTCTAGGAACTCCTTGTAGTAATTGAAGCGACAGTTTCCTGAACTCTCATTCCAGATCATCGAGGCAAAGAACTGAGCAAATCCCTCGCTATCCGCGCGCGAGATGCGTTCCGTCGACTGCAAACAGTGTAGGGCGTTGGCCGCATTTACGTGCTGGCAACCGCACACCTCGTGCATGAGGGGAGGGTCGACCAGCTGGAAGGGAAACCTTGAAAAGGGAGAATCGTCGAGGCGACCGAGGTTCACTGTGCAGTTCGCGTTGCCATCGTCCTCGCACTCGAAGGTATAGCTGCCGGCGAGAGTGATTCCTCCCGTGAGCGCGTCCTGCATGACGTGTCCGAACTCATGGGCTGTGACGAATTTCATGGTGCCCTGGTCAGCCCACGAGCAGAAGCAATCGTCGCCGGTGCAAGCAGCGTTTGCGTCTCCATCCTCTGCGCAGAACTGCCCGCCCGCGCAGTCGTCGTCCCGAGCACAGGCCGTCCGGCAATCTGTGCTCGAACTAGGATTCGTTCCGCAAGGGAAGAAAGCTCCACCGATTTCCAGAGACGCTCCATTGGCCGCTGAATCAAGCACCGTTCGGCCAGCAAAGTCTACGGTTCCGGCATTGACTCCCCCACCGACGTTGACAGTAATGGTCTTGGGGGGAATGGATATGGCGCTATGATTGGCGAAACGGCTCAAGGCGTGAGAGATGGTTGCCGCCACGGTAGAGGCATTGGTACGCCACGGAGCGGCCAAATCCATCCGGTTGCCTGGAACGCGGAACCCGTTCTCAAGCGCCCAGCCCTGAGCACCATCGAAAGCCGTGAAGTGCATGTGCTGTTCAATGAAGGAGCCGTCTTCTTTGACGTCGAAGTGCGCGGTGCCACCGAATTCCGATGGATAGTCGAGATCTCCTGTCAGTTTGATGAAGAAGTTGATGCCGCCTTCCGTTCCGTCGTCGATGTCATCCTGATAGGTGAGAGCAGCTTTGGGGATTTCTAGGCAGCCCCAACGGTCCAGCGTCCCTTCCTCTTTGAAGGAGGCGCGCGCGCCGCGTACCACTACCTCGTATTTCGCGAAGCTCGCCGGGTATGCGCGGACTCGGTGCGAGCCCATTTGAATACCCGTGTGCCCTTCCGTGACGCTGTCCGAAGAAGGCACGGCTTCGTCGACGTAATAGGCGGTCCAGTGAGGGCAGACATTGGTGTTCCCGTTCAGGGCGGGAGGTGCATTGATGCTCCAGCGCGCGGTGTTATCCCCATAGAAGGACGAGACGACCTCCTCGTTCAGGCCAACGTTCACGTGATGCGAGCTGTGCATGTCGTAGTCGGTCAGAGTGATGGGAAGCGGGAAAACCCACGTCTTCTCCACTTCGCCGCTCTCCCAGGTTCCGAAGATGCGCCCTGTGGACAGGTTGACCGAGACCTCTCCCAAGAATGACTCGTGGGACTTGAAGGTATTCTTCTCGATCTGTTGAAAGAAGACGTCGAAAGTGGCATCTGCCGGAACCGTGATCGTCTGTGACCAGTTTCCGACGTCGTCTCCGGTCCCGATGTCTCTCCAATCTTTTACCTCACCATTCATTCTGCTCACACCCTGAAGGTTCTTTCCTTCGAATCCGCTGTCGTCGTGAACGCGGGTTTCGATGGAGAGGGTCACAGGTAAAGCGGCGTTCTTGGTAAAGCCATCAGGTACTGAGACGGGCTTCCCCGCGATCGGAGGAGTTTCTCCCGGGCCCCCGAGGGCCTGCACCGTAGAGCCCGGAATGGTAAAAATAGGCGAGTTTCCGGCGTACCTTCCGGCTCCGAATCCGTTGGTGGTGGCGACTTCCCCCTGAGGGTGCGGAGCGGGGACGGAAGGGACACTCGCGCGCGGATAGGTGCGACCCTCTGTGAAGACTTTCGGTCCGTCGGTACTGACGAGCGGCGCTCCAAAGTCACAAAGCGGGTCAGCGGTTGTTGCAGTGGCTGTTTGGCCGTGAATGGTCCAAGAAAGTCCGCCGGCCCCCATGGGGATCCAGCGAGCCTTTTCCACGCGTCCCTCCTGAAATTGAGTGACCGGGGGGTAGGCAGAGCCCGGATCCGGATTGAAATAGTTGAACTCCCCGGCTTCGATCGTGATCTCGGAATGGGGCCGTGCTTCGTAGCCGAACGCCGCCGCGAATGTTCCGCGTCCGGAGGGGTAGATGCAGCTGACGAAGGGTTTGGGCGGAAGGATCCAGTTCCAGTACTCGAAGGGCACGTAGGTCCATTGAACATCGGGTTCGACGCCGACGGCGCGTGCATAGACGGAGCCCTGATGGCGAGTCCCACCCGTGGCAAGGGTCACCTTGGCCGACGGAGCGACGATAGCTAGGGAGGAGGCGCCTTCGAGACGGAGTTCCTGATGGCCAGTGTACACTAGCAAGAGGGAGCTTGCTGTCTCACCATCGAGCGCCTCTATGGTCCCACGGAGAGCAGTGACGCTGTCCGTATAGATGACCACAGGCCCTTCCTCGGAATCGTTGTTGAGAACGATCTTCGCCTGAGGTTCGAGCTGAACACGAGTAAAGGCGTACTGACCGGAGGTGAGTGTCACCGTGGCTCGTGAGTAGATCTCCAGAGCACCGTAGCCACCGGGAGCGAGGGAACCGCTTTGATCTGGCCACAACCTGTAAGGCCGCGTGCTATCGCTCGTGATCTCTGGCAACCAGGAAACCTCAATCGGATCGGGGGAACTCTGGTGCGCGTTGGTCGCGCCCAAGACGTTTGCTCCGTGCTGAAGCTCTACGGTAGAATCGGAATTGACATCGCCGACCACCGAGGCGTAGTTGCGCAAGAACACGGCACCTTTTGCGTTGATGGTGCCGCTCACCGCCTGCACTCCGACCGTCGTCGTGCCTATTCCCAGGGCTTTCAGGGCGAAGGGAGAGCCATCCTCATCCACCACCTTGGCCCGATCGCGCAAGTCTATGCTTTCGCTGGCGACGAGGCCTTCTTCGGTGACATCGGCGCCGTCGGGAAGGATTATAGTGACGAGCTTAGCTTCTGCGATGAGCCGCTGACTCTTTGTGCCGACCACAGAGTCTTCCTCCGTCTCCGTGCAGGCAACGTTGCCAACCCAGCTCGTCGCAGCCAACAGTGCCCAAAGCAGAGCACTTTTCCTATGTGGTACCGCTATCATTCATAGTTTCTACGAGCCGCGGCAAAGGACGTCAACCGTCGCCACTGAAAGTGAGGAAAAGCTACCCAGAATCCAAACCGACGCATCCTGTATTTTCTGTCGACCGATGGGCCGAGATGGTTGGCCGAGATGCTTCGGGGCTATGGGATGCGTTCTAGAGCGCGTGTTGGGCTTTGATCTCCAAGTAGCGATTGATCAGTCGGTTGTTGAGCTGTGCGGCGGGAGTGCTGATGACGTGGGCGCCGGTCTTTCTCAGGTCGGAGGCCGCCTGTTCTTTCCACAGCACGAGCTCGGCAGCGGCCCCTCTGCGATAGAGTTCTTCGCGCACGGGGATAGATCCGTCCAAGCCGGCCACCATGTCGTTGAGATCCATGTCTTCGAGAAGGATCACGAGGGGTAAGTGCGTTCGGCTCAGGAGTTTCAGTTGTTGGGCAAGTTCTTCGACCGCCGTTTTGTCGATGAGCTGAGTGAAGAGAATGAGGAGAGCCCGCTGCTTGACCCTCGTTCCGAAGAACCCAAGACCCTTTTGATAGGCAGAGTCCGTCAGGCGCGGTTTGAGATCGAAGGTTCCCCGCACCAGCGCCGCCGTGGCCTTGGGACCCGCCACGGGAGG
Source organism: uncultured Polyangiaceae bacterium (assembly GCA_964392575.1). Lineage (GTDB taxonomy): Bacteria > Myxococcota_A > Polyangia > Polyangiales > Polyangiaceae > NIC37A-2. Next base: position 932 of record CAYMQT010000104.1, on the reverse strand, counting down.
CAAAAAGGCCGTCACCTCCTCATCAAAGCACATCATGCCGACCCGGTCCCCGCCCCGGGTGGCCACATGCGCCATCAAAAGAGAAGCATTGAGCGCCCAATCAAACTGAGTCCGCCCTTCGACTTGACCAGTCATCAAACGCCCTCCGTCGAGCAAGAGAAAGATATTCTGGTCGCTTTCTAGTTGATACTCGCGCGTAGTGAGGGAGCGTCGTCGTGCGGTCGCCTTCCAATCAATGAAGCGGTAGTTGTCATCGCTGGTATAGTCCCTGAGTCGAGCAAACTCTGACTCGCCTCCTCTGAGGCGGCTTGCCCGCACGAGGGCGTACTGTCGATGCTTGCGCGCGAGCATCTCGTAGGTTCGGATCATGGCAAGATCGGGGTAGACGCGGACCTTCCGCGAGGCTCCGACCGGCTGTTCGCGCTCCCAAAGGCCCAAGGGACTTGCAGCGCGGAGCGTATGCTTGTCGAGTTCAAACTCCCCGCGCTCGTTGGGGATGAGGTGATAAACGATGGATTGTGCTCTTCCGGGCGAAAGTTCGAGGGCGAGATGGAGTACATCTTCGGAGAGTTCTGGAGATTGAAACTCCGGGGGGATGTGTGGGCGGATCTTGACCCGGACGGGTCTCTTCAGGCTGGAAGAGAGCTCCAGCCGGACGGGACATTTTTGCCCCAGCGAGAGGACATCCCGGGAATGGACGTCGCAGGTGAAGGTGCCGCTTGGGGTGGCGGCGAGGTCCAAAACCGCGACCAGGAAGATCAGACAATCGAGCAGCAGCAAAGGGAGCACGACGTCTTGCCTCCACACGGTGGCAAGAGAGAGGGCCAGAGGGAGAAGAAAGGCTGCGAGCAGAGAGCGGCTAGGGATCACTTTTGCGCCCTTCATTCGGCTGTACCCTTCATTCGGCTGTACCCTTCATTCGGCTGTACCCT
>CAYMQT010000103.1:10139-17693 GCA_964392575.1 uncultured Polyangiaceae bacterium | reverse complement strand
CGTCACTCCTCGCCCTGCGGGCTCGCGTGCCTTGGGCTGTTCTTGCTGGGGGGTGACTGCTGCGGACTGAGAGGTGACTGCTGCACACTTCGCCCTTTGGGCTGGTGTGCCTTGATTTTTGCTGGGGGGTGACTGCTGCACACTTCGCCCTTTGGGCTGGTGTGCCTTGATTTTTGCTGGGGGGTGACTGCTGCACACTTCGCCCTTTGGGCTGGTGTGCCTTGATTTTTGCTGGGAGGTGACTGCTACACACCTCGCCCTTTGGGCTGGTGTGTACTCGGCGGCGGTTTTCCGCGCTTCTTAAATTTATATTTTATAATTATGGAGCGACTTCACGCGGGGAGTGAACCATCTCCTTGCCATTTCCGTCAGTGTGCGAATCGTTCAATCAGAAGCGAAAGTCGAAGGAATTCGCTGGCGTGATGACCGGTCTTGGGAGCCCAGCGCAACGGGTTAGTCACGATGTCTCCCCCCAAGTTCACGCTCTCCCGCTTCTTGCTCACCACCGTCGCCCTGGCTGGTATTCCCCTCGGCTGCTCCGGCAACGCTGCGGAGACGGATGACTCCGCAGGACAAGACGCCGATGAAAACGGCGACGGTGACGGCGACTGTGGAGCTGTCTGTGGCAGCGGGGGTCTGCCTGAAGGTGCAGGAGGAATGCCTGACACTCGTCGCGCGACGGGCACCGGCGGAGAGAGCCCATCGACCGCGAACGGGTTCTACCAGATGGAAGATCTCGACCGAGGACTCGTCGCCATCCAGGTCGAGGGCGGTATCTATTTGGGTTGGCGCATGATGGGGTATGAATACGACCCGGAAAATCCCGGAAGCGTCGCCTACGCCCTCTATCGGGATGGCGCCCTGATCGCGACCGTCACCGACAGCACCAACTACCTCGATGAAGGCGGCAGCCCCGGCTCGTCTTACGACGTGCGCCTCGTTCTTGACGGCGCAGAAGGAGCACCTTCCAAGGCCGTCACTCCGTGGGAAGACAACTTCCTTCGCATTCCCATCGAGCCGCCAGGCGCGGACTATAGCGCCAACGACGCAAGCACGGGGGATGCGGACGGTGACGGGGAATACGAAATCTTCCTCAAATGGGACCCGAACAACGCCAAAGACAACTCTCAGGCAGGTGTGACCGGTGACGTCTACATCGATTGCATCAAGTTGGACGGAACCCGCTTGTGGCGCGTCAATCTAGGAAGAAACATTCGCGCGGGCGCTCACTACACGCAATTCGTCGTCGCGGATTTCGATGGCGACGGTCGCGCTGAACTCGCAGTGAAAACGGCGCCAGGTAGCCGTGATTCGAGCGGCGAATACCTCCGTCTCGGCCCTGCCGCCGTGGACAACCACGATGCGGACTATAGAAACGGCGAAGGCTACGTCCTTTCAGGTCCGGAATACCTCACCGTCTTTAGCGGTCCTTCAGGCGAAGAACTCGCCACGGTGGACTTCGATGTTGCAAGAGGAACGGTCAGCGATTGGGGCGACGGGTACGGCAATCGAGTCGACAGATTCTTAGCCACGGGAGCTTTTCTCGATGACACAGGAATGCCGAGTTTCATCATGGCCCGCGGGTACTACACGAGGACCACGCTCACGGCCTGGAACTTTCGCGAGGGAGAGATCACGCAGCTCTGGAAATTTGACAGCGACGTGACTCCCAAAGACGAAAACGGCAACAACTACTACGGTCAGGGGGCGCACAGCATGACCATTGCCAACGCTGACGATGATCTCGGACAAGAGATCATGTACGGCGCCATGGCCGTCGATCACAACGGACAGGGACTTTGCTCCACAGGCTACAATCATGGGGACGCGCAGCACGCCGGGGATCTGATTCCGTCGCGCCCAGGCATCGAAGTCTTCATGTGCAATGAAGACGGGAGTCGCCCAGCGCACTACATCCGCGACGCGGGGACTTGTGAGATCATCCATGAAGGACCCATCAACGGTGCCGACACGGGTCGCTGTGTGGCCGCAGATATTTCGCCCGAAAACCCAGGAGCGGAAATGTGGTCATCGAGCGTGGACGGGCTCCGCTCCGCGACGACCAACGAAAACCTGGGGGCCAAACCTTCCTCGACCAACTTCTTGATCTATTGGGACGCCGACGAATCACGGGAGCTCGAGGACGGAACTTCCATTCGCAAGCACGGTGGCGGAACTCTCCAGGAGTGTGCACAGTGCTCTTCCAACAACGGAACCAAGTCTACGCCCACTCTCACGGCAGACTTGTTGGGTGATTGGCGCGAAGAAATCATCTGGCGCGAGTCGAACAACTCAGCGCTCCGGCTCTACACCACCACAGATGTCACCGCTCGGCGCATCTACACCCTCATGCACGACCCGCAGTACCGGGCTCAGGTGTCAGCCGAACAGACCGGCTACAATCAGCCTCCGCATCCCGGTTTTCACATCGGGAGCGGCATGGTGGCTCCGCCCAAGCCAGACATTCACGTACGCTAAGAGCACGCTAAGGCTGCACCCGCTCGGCCTCGTAGATGTCAGTATTCCCGCTGCGCGCAGAGCCGAAGTAGATCCTCGTGCCATCCGCGGAAAGGTGGGGGTGCGACTCCAAGCTCTCCGGCTCATTGAGCTCAGTGAGGGCCAGCGGTTCCTCCACAGGATCGGCAAGGGTCACTCTCCTCGCGAAGTAGAGATCACCGTATCCCGTGCGCGCTGAACTAAAGAGGATCTCTCGTCCGTCGCCGATCAAAAAAGGCGTGGAATCGTCTGTCATGGTGTTGATTCCTAGAAGATCGACCGGCGTACTCCATGCTTCGCTGGTACTGCTTCGCGTCGACTCGAAAATGTCCCTTTGAGATTCGCCTTCGCGGATCACGGAGATCCCCATCCGGAGCTCGTCCGCACTCGGCCCCGGCGCAATCTCTCCCCCGAAGACGTCTATCTGAACAGGCGGGCCCCAAGGGTCGTCCCGGGTCGGTCGCTCGGTCAACCAAATCCCGACAGGCGTCCTTTGAGAGTGAAACCACAGCCTGAGCCCATCCCGGCTGACCGCCGGATTGATGTCCAATTCCGGCGCGGCAAGCTCCATCACTTGGCTCGGCGCATCCCAAGGGGCCTCGCGATCAGTACGCCGCGAGGTCCAAATCTCCGCGTTGCCGGTTCTGTCTGAGAAGAAATAGATTTCGAGAAGATCTTCCGTCAGCGTCGGATCCTGATCTTTGGCGTCTGGATCAGAAAGTTCGGCCACCAGGATCGGCGACTGAAAGACGGGACGCGGCTCAGGCGGAGTAGGAGCGCTCCCCCCCTCTCCGCCAAGGCTACTCTGGCCACCGGAGCCCGTCCCCCCGCCCTCTTCTCCCCCTGCTCCCGCTCCTGACTGAGGCCCAAGCCACTCTCCGATCACCACCGCGTCGATGCAGGAGACGGACAAGGAACCTCCTAAAATCAATACGGAAACGGTACGAGCAGCCCAACGACGCGACATCAAAAGCGAGCCTGCCATGGCCTCGGAGCGGCGTCGAGAAAAGTCGCCCCTGATTCACCGACTCGATTTGACCGACTTTGGCGCTCGGTTGACCGACTTTGGGAATGACGAGCAACTGGCAATGACGAGCACCAGCAGACCAGCAGACCAATCATGCAGAAACTTTCACTGAGCACTGAATTTGGCGGGCGATCCGGAAGGGCGGTCGTAAGAAGCTGTTCAGGTCCCTCGCTGGCGGGTAACCTTGCTCTGGTAACTGCTGTGGCCGATTCTTTGGAACTCCGAAACGATCAAAGCGTAGCTCCGCGCATGAGGGTGGACCCTTTGCGAGCTGTTGCGCAACAAGCCGCACAAGGCAGCGATGAGGCCCTTGAAACTCTCTTGATGGAAGTGGGCGGACCGATGCTCCGGACGGTCCGTCGCGCCCTCGGAGCCAATCATCCCAGCGTCGAAGACGTCGCCCAGGAAGCGGCGCTCGGCCTGGCAAAATCGATCAGCTCCTTTCGCGGGGAGTGCTCGGTCACTCACTTTGCCGTCCGCGTCGCCCTGAGAACGGCGCTGCATGCGCGGAGGCATCTGGGTGTGCGCAGTCGCGTAGGTGATTTCTCCGCAGTGGACTTCGAGGTCATCGACGAACACGCTGATTCACCCCTCGATATGCTCATCTCTCAGGAGCGCTTGAGAATCGTCCGCCATGCCCTGGATCAGCTCGCCGAGCCGATCGCGGAGGCCTTGGCTCTTCACTTCATGCTCGGACTCACGATACCTGAGATTGCCGAGGCCGAAGGTCTCTCGGTGAACACGATTTGGAGTCGTCTGCGTCTAGGAAAACAAGCTCTGCGGAAGATGTTTGTAAAAGACGAACGGCTAGCAGACCTTTTGCAACATTCTCGCGGCCCGGCTTCGCTCGGAGAAGAGGCCCTATGAGCGAGCGACACATCCTCAGCGGCGGCGACGGAACCATGGAATGTCGGGGCGATCTGCTCAGTCGCGTCCTCAGCGGCCTGGCCACTGAGACGGATAGGCTAGCGTTTGGCACCCATGTTCAGAACTGCGAGAGCTGTCGCATGTCGCGCGACATGCGGGTCGACTTTGAACGCATCGGTGCCGCACCCGATGATAGCGTCACCCTTGCGCGCCTGACGGCGAACGTGATGGCGTCCCGACGCCAGGCACGCATCACGGCCTCGCGCCCAACCGCACCGGGTTTTACACAAACCGCACCGATTTTTACACCAACCGCACCGGGTTTTACACAAATCGCACTTTTCACACAAAAAAAGAAAGCTGGTCTTGTGGCCCGCTTTGCCCTCGCAGCTCTCGCGCTAGGCAGCGTCGCCGTGGCGGGGACCTTCATCGCGCCTCTGATGGACGACAGCGACTCCAGGGGGAAAGACACGTCGGATCAAACCGCCGACAATGTTTCTGCCCTGGGTGCTTCGTCCAAGGGCGCATCCTCCTACGGGAATGAAATCTCCCCGGCGGATTCTCTCTCTCCCCAACCCGTAGACGCACCTGACTCCCCTTCCTCGGGCTCACCTTCCTCGGACTTGCCTGCCCCGGTTTCTCTTTCCGAGGCATTCCGGGAGAGGTCCATGGCTCAAGCGGGTGAGCGTACGACCGGAAAATCACAGAGCGTCGCCTCCGGCTCTCTGAAGGCAAGCACATCAGCGAGTGCCGCTGCCCTCTTCCGTGAGGCCAACCAAGCTCGCCGAAAGGGAGACAGAACCACGGCCATTCAGCAGTACCAACGCCTCCAGAAGCTTTTTCCAAGCGCCAGCGAAGCAACTCTTTCGCAAGTGTCGCTCGGCGGGGTACTCCTTGAAAGTGGAGCCGCCGCAGGGGCTCTGACTCAATTTGACCGCTACCTCTCCTCAGGCTCGCAAGCGAGCCTCCGGGCAGAGGCGCTCTATGGGCGTGGCCGGGCACTCCGAGCGCTCGGACGCACGAACGACGAGATCCAGAATTGGCAAAGACTTCTCGACTCCTACCCGAAGTCTCCCTACGGCGAGGAAGCACGTACGCGCCTCGCAGCGCTCCGTTGAAGTCGAGGTCGGATGAGCGCCTTGCGGTCGTCCTCGCTCTCCTTTTCTTTTCGGCTGCCTCGGAGGGGCGGGCGGCTGCCCTCGGGCAGCCCCTGACAGAAAGCACTCCGTCCCTCACCAATCCACCAAAAGACACGGCCGCATCAGCGACGCCCACAGGAACAGAGGAGCCCACAGGAACAGAGGAGCCGGCTCCCGTGGACGAAGGTCCGACGATGCCCGTCGAAGTCCGTCTGATCGCTATCGGGAAAGCGCTGCCGATTTCCGCCCTCAAGGACGCCGTGGGCTCGGATATTCCGGAAGGTCTGCATCTGACCGCACGGAGAGAAAGCGCTTTTGACGAGGAAGCCTTTCTAAGCCGCTCGGGGAGCGAACCGCACGCGATCGAAATCTGGGTGGACGCTACGGATCGAAGGAACGTTCATCTCTATTTCTCCGACTCAAAGAACGCGCGCTACGCCATTCGCGAACTCGAACTTTCTGGTTCGATGGACGAGATGGACATGGAAAGTCTCGCTCAAGCCATCGCCTGGTCCCTGCGGGCCCTTTCGGCCGGCTCTGCGGGAACGCTCAATCGCGCCGAAGCTCATCTCCGCCTCAGCTCGGAGCCTGAGACGCCCCCCCAAGAGGACGCGCCGGAAAAAGCTCCCACGCCGGGCTGGCGTTCCACGACTCGCTCCGTGTTCAGCGATGCCAGGGCGTTCTACAAGGTCGGGCTATACTCACCGGAGATCCCCTTCGTGCACGGACCAGGGCTGGGGGTGGGACTCCTCAGAGGTAACCGTGACCCTTTGCTTGGGATAGACTCGAGCGTGCAACTTCAGCTTCCCTCTAGCTATGAGGAGGACGGCTTGGAGCTCGAGCTCACTTCTCTTGCTTCCCGGACCTACCTTCAGGTTCTCAAGCCAAGTCATTCTAGGCTCGCCGTCGGCGCCCAGATCGGCGGCGGATTCGATGTGATCTGGTGGGCTCCGAGCGTCCTACGAGCGGACGTGGCAGAGGTGCGAGCGCCGGCCACTTCCGTTGCGCTCATGCTCGGCGCTGGCATGTACGCCCAGGTGAAATTGTCGCGGGTGCTCGCGATCAATCTGCACCTCGACATGGAATTCGACGTCTACTCACCGCGGTTTCAGGTTGTGACGGATCAGACAGAGACCGTGTTCGTCGGCCGCTATCCCCTGCGACCTACATTGGCTGCGGGTATTGGTTTTCTCTAGAACGCATCAAAGAAGGACTTGATGGACTGGGCGGCAAAATCTGGCCAGTCGTGTCCTTGATCGTGCTGGCACCAGACGACCTGCCTTCCGGGATCGCAGGAGTACGCCACACACGGCTCCTCACCCGGAATCGGCGCGGCAGAGTCTGCATCGCAACCATTTTCTTCGATGATGCGCGCCATCGCCTCGACCCCGCTCTCATAGGAAACCTGATCATCGGGATCCCCGTGGGCGCCCCACGCAGCGACCGGACCCTGACACGCAGACCGAGCCCATCTCGATCCCGCCACGGGAGCCACCGCGCGCAGCACATCGGCTCTCTCGCAAGCCAACGTGTAGGTCATGATGCCGCCGTAGCTGTGGCCCGTGGAAAATACGCGGTTCTCGTCGATGCAGTAGCCCGCCGTGAGAGAGCTCAACATGGCGTCGAAGAACGCCACATCCCGGCCGCCTTGATTGGGCCACCCAGCTCCACCTTGATCGGTTTCGAGACCATCGGGATAAACGAAGATCGTCGGGGTCCCCCCTTTTTGCTCGATGCCAAAGTACCACTGTCCGGACACCCCCGCGCCACTTCCTCCCAGACCGTGGAAGGCAAAGATGACAGGATAGGGCGCGCTCGGATCATAGCCATCGGGAAGGGACACGATGTAGGATCGCTCATCGTCACCCACGTTCAGGGTGAGCGGTCCGCTTGGTGGATCCGCGGCGCCGTCGCAGCCCTCGCTCGGAAGCGCTTCGACAGGGACTGGAAGGGGGCAACGTCTGCTGCGTCGTACCCAGCGCCGGAGAGCTGCGAGCCGTCCTGTCCCACCCGGCCGACACCCCG
>CAYMQT010000103.1:0-10129 GCA_964392575.1 uncultured Polyangiaceae bacterium | reverse complement strand
CGTCACCATCACCCCCTGGGATGGAGCCGTCGCCGTCGCCCCCTGGAATGTCGTCACCGTCGCCGTCGCCGCTCGACAGGTCGTCTCCATCGCCGTCCGGCGTGTCGTCACCGTCGCCGTTGCCGCTCTCTTCATCACCTGCACAAGACGCAGCAGAAAGCATCGCCAGCACCACCACTCCGCCGAAAACAAACTTGAACGCCATGGTTACCACTCTTCTCCCTTGCATGAGGCAGGTTCTCCGCGCACCTCAAGCTCAAGCAGAGAGTCTAGCGTACGTTTCCGACTCTCGTCGACGCACTCATGAACGCATAAATCCGAGGCGACCAGAAAAGTGAAACCTCATCAACATCTCTCTCGCCATCAAATCCGACTCCAGTGCGAGATTGCGTCATGAGCGGTAGTTGGACCGCTCACAGCGCATGTGACACAGCACGTAACACCAACGTTACACTATCGTCACGAACTCCTATGAAATTTTCCACGCTCCCCGTTTCTCTCCTTGCCATCGCTGGAGCGCTTCTTGCCATGCCGCTCCTCTCTTTCGGCTGCTCGACCGGACCCACTCAAAAAGACGATGAGGACAGTGAAGGGGATGGCGATGGCCCCACGCCTGGGGACGGAGATGGCGATCAGTCGGGATCCGGAGGAGGACCCAGTAACTCTGGCGGTAGTGAGAACAACGGAAGCGGTGGATCTCAAGGCGACGGGGATGGGGACGGCGACGGCGACGCAAATCCAACGGCTTGCCCCACCGAGGAAGAGGATCTCTTCAGCTTTTTCGCCACCAGTCACGCAGCGCTTCAGCGGGAATCCGGAAGCCCCGATGGTTTCGGAGGCGATCTCGGAGGTCTCGCCGGCGCCGATGCCATTTGCCAAAGTATCGCTGAATACTCTTCTCCCTGCCAAAGCCAGAAGGTGTGGCGAGCGTTCTTGAGCACCAGTACCGTCGACGCCATTGATCGTATCGGAAGCGGTCCTTGGCATGATCGGCTGGGCCGACTCTTGGCCAACAACCTGTCCGAACTCCTCAATGATCGCCCGATCAACGCACATCCCTCGATCAAAGATGATTTTCCCAACGAAGACGGGGTACCCAATCAATACCCCAACGGCTCTCACGTCGACAATCATCAATTTCTCACAGGTTCAGACCTCGACGGTCGCCTGTTTGACCAAAATGTCGGAGCGGGCACCGGCTGCCTTGATACCTGGTCGGTCGCAGCAGCGACGTGCAATGACTGGACCACCTCCGCTGAGGTCGGTTGCCCCCGTGTCGGGCACTCTTGGCCACGACAAATCAGCGGGATCAACTGGATCTCTGTCTGGAATGAAGGCGGCTGCGCTCCGGGTGGCGTCCTCGTAGACGGGCCCAACGGCGGAGGTCCTGACGGCACCAAGCGAGTGGGTTCGGCAGGTGGATACGGAGGATTTTATTGCTTCGCGGAGACAGGCCTGTGAGTGCCGTTCTCAGATGGACCCGTGGCGTGCTCCTCTTGTGCACGCTCCCTCTTGTGATCAGCTGTGACGATTCGAGCAAAAGCGATGACGACACAACGGGAGACGGCGACAACCTACCGAGCGGTGATGGCGATGGCGACGGTGATGGGGATGGCGACGGTCGGAGCGGTCTCTTTGGCTCTTTCGTGATTCTCCTCACCGGGGCAAATGCGGACACCGGAAATTCCGCCTTCTCCAGTTTTCAGGGGTATCTCCGCAACGGGAAACCCAACGATGGGATCAGCTGGAAGATTTCCAAGCAGGACAGCGATTGCACGCTCTTCGTTCCTGCTTTCCCTTTCTGCGATCCAGCCTGCGTTTCGGGCGAAACCTGTGTCGATGACGTCTGCCTGGTCGATCCGACTCCTGAGAGCGTCGGAACGCTCACTCTTTCAGGACTCGACACTCTCGAAGGAGAATCCCCCTTTTCCGTGAATCCCGTGGGAGCCGCGAAAAACTATCTCCTCCCCGGCTCGATTCAGCTTTCCTATCCCCCAGCGCCAGAAGGAAGTCCGATCACCCTCACGGCCCCGGGGGGCGAATTTGCTCCCCTCTCGGTCGAAAGCTTCGGCATCAGCCTCTTGACCACCGATGAAACAGAGGTCCCCATTTCCGTCAACGAACCCGTCACCCTCACTTGGGATCCTCCGGGTGAGGATGCTCAGTCACAGATGGAGATCCTCGTAGAAATCAGTCACCACGGGGGGACCAAAGGAAAGCTGGTTTGCGAAACAGAAGACGCGGGCTCCTTCACCATCGAGGCCTCGATGATCACGGATCTCATTCACCTGGGTTACGCCGGATTCCCCACCGTCACCCTCAGCAGAAAAGCCGTCGGAAAAGCGGACTCGCCCCATGAAGTCGAGTTGACTGTCGTCGAGCGTCTCGCGCTGCCGATTGTGATTGACGGTCTCGTCTCTTGTGCCAGCGATGAGGATTGCCAGGACGGGGAAACTTGCAGACAGGATAAGTCATGCGGATGAGTATACGGCCAGTTTTTGGCGGATTTTTTGCGTTCGTCGTCCTCGCTTCCTGCTCAGAGCCCAAGCAGGCAGAGCCGGAAGAGCGCGTCTGGGAATGCGCTCTCGAAAAGGACGCAGAAGCGCCCGACTTTCTCACCGAAGTGGGCTGCGAGGACGACTTCGCTACGTTTGCTTCCGCGCCGCTCGACGCAAGCATCCCCGGCGCGCGCTCCCTCAAGTTTGTCGTCGACCTCGAAAACGAGAACGACCTCTACTTTCAGAACAGCAAAAAATATCAGATCCATTACGATTTCGTCAGCGAGCACCTGTCCGTTTCGGCGGGATTTGCGCCCGTGGGGACTCTTGCTGAATTCAACCAGGAGCAATACACCTCCGCTTATCGACGCTTTGTTTTGGGGGCCGTCACTCACTACGAGGGGCCCGACGTTTGGGCTTTTGAACTTTCTCCCTACGACACCGCAAGCGCGGAGATGATAGAACTCGCCTTCGGTAAAGTAGCCGCGCACACATTCTTCGGCAAGAATCTCAAATTTCACCCGACTTCAGAAGCAATCGAGGGCGTCGCTTCGTCACTCCCGGCCTCTGTGCCTCTCGTTTCTACGGACGTCCTTTTTGAAGGCATCGATTATCAGGCACTCAACGTCGCAGAGAGCTACGGTCGTCTTCGCTTCCTCACGGCAAGTGATCTGCGCACCGAGTTTGTCACCTTTCGAGACATCGTTGTACTCGACCGCGTCCCCAACGACATTTCGGTGACCATGGGCATCATCACTTCGGAATTTCAGACGCCCCTCGCTCACGTCAACGTCCTGTCTCAAAATCGCGGCACCCCCAACATGGCATTCCGAGGCGCCTTTGACCTCGATTCATTTCGAGATCTCGAGGACAAATGGGTCCGCCTCAAGGTCGGACCCTTCGACTATGAACTAGAAGAAACCACCAAGGAGGAGGCTGATACTTGGTGGGAAGAAAACAAGCCCAAGGAGGTGCAAGTCCCCGGGGCCAACCTCGAGGTTTTGACCCTCACGGACTGCGAAGAAATGCTCACCCTCGATGACCCGAGTGACGGTGAAGCGCTCGTCGCTACCATCAAGGAAGCAACACGGGCCTTCGGCGGCAAAGCCGCGCACTTCGCTGCGCTCACCCACATCGAAGGATTGCCCGTTCCTGACGGATTCGGCATCCCCATCTACTACTACTTTCAGTTCATGGAGGAGAACGGCTTTGACGTCCGCCTCTCAGAAATGCTTTCTGACACCGCCTTTCAGGAAGATCCGGCCGTCCGCGAGGAAGAGCTCGCCTCCCTGCGTGACGACATGGAAGTCGCCCCGGTCAACGCAGAGTTCGAAGCCATGCTGCTTGAGAAGATTGCCGCCGACTATCCCACAGATCAGCAGCGCATCCGCTTCCGTTCCAGCACCAACGCCGAGGATCTCGACGGCTTCACGGGTGCCGGCCTCTACACGTCCAAAAGCGGTGACCTCAATGACGCCTCTGATCCTGTCCTCGACGCCGTACGCGAAGTCTGGTCCAGTGTTTGGTACTTTCGCGCTTTCGAGGAGCGCAGCTACCGCAGCATCGATCATCTGGCGGTAGGCATGGCGCTGTTGGCCCATCCTTCCTTCCCCGAAGAAGAAGCCAACGGCGTCGCGCTCACCGACAACCCCTATGATCAGTCTGGCCTCGAGCCCGCGTTCTACGTCAACGTGCAGACGGAAGGGGAATCCGTCGTGCAACCGCCGCCGGGCGTCTCGACGGATCAATTCCTCTATTATTACGGCCAGCAAGGACAACCCACGACCTATCTCAGCCGCTCAAACCTCGTCCCAAGCGGCACCACCGTACTCACTCGACGCCAGGTCAATGAGCTGGGAGCAGCGCTCGTGTTGATCCGAGATTTTTTCGCCCCGGCTTACGGACCCGCTTTCGGGATGACCGGATGGTGGGCCATGGACGTCGAGTTCAAGTTTGATGCACCGGAAGGTGAGACCCCGACCCTCTACATCAAACAGGCGCGCCCCTTCGGGAATCGCTAAAGCGGGGTTACCTGGATGGCGGGGACGAGGCAGGGCGGTTCCAACTGATACCTGTATGGGAATGATTTCCCACTGCTGGAATTCCTGAGAAAAACCCGAAGGAAAAAGAGCGCCTTCGACCCGAGTGGCGGAAAAAGTGACGGATTTCAATCCTGCTGAGCAACCAAGTCTCTATGGATCCTGCTTTCGCGCCTTCACTCCTGAGGCGCCCTCCTCGCGTCGCCCTGTCCCTGCTCATCCTCTGTGCAGGTGCCGGGCTCTCCCTCGCTTGCGCAACCAACACTGAGGACGGCTCCGAAGACGACAGCGAACTCGATTCCGACTCCGCTGAAGGCACAAGCGGGGATTCACCCACCGGAGGCTCGGACGGCGCAGGCCTGGGCGCAGGTGGCGCGGAAAATGGCGCAGCAGGGGGTTCCACTTTCGGGAGCGGTGGTGAGAGTTCTGGCAGCGGAGGCGAAGGTTCTGGGAGTGGCGGTGGATCTTCGACCCACTCACCTTGTCCTCCTGATCCGGACGGTCCCCTCGCCTTCCCGTGTGCGGAAGGGTACGGACGCCTGACCTCGGGGGGCCGGGGCGGCACGGTCGTTCACGTAACCAACCTGAACGACTCTGGACCTGGCTCGTTCCGAGACGCCGTGAGTCAATCCAACCGCATCGTGGTGTTCGATGTGGGCGGTGTCATCAACATCGACACCCGCATCGTCGTGCACAAAAATATCTACGTGGCGGGTCAGACGGCACCCGGCGGGGGCATCACGATTTATGGCAACGGCATCGCCTTCAACGGCGACTCAGGAAACAACATCATTCGCTACATCCGCGTGCGGATGGGCAAAAACGGCGATAGCGGAAAGGATACCGTCGCGATTTCTGCCGGCGAAAATTACATGTTCGACCATGTTTCGATCTCGTGGGGTCGAGACGGAACCCTGGACGTGAACGGAACACCCATCGACTACTTGTCCTTTCAGGACAGCATCGTATCCCAGGGGATCAACAACAGCAATCACTCCACCGGCGGCTTGATGCAGCCCTCCGGTGTCAATGGACGCTGGTCCGTGATCCGCTCACTTTATATCGACAACAAGACGCGCAACCCCAAGGCTCGCGGTAGGCACGAGTTCATCAACAGCGTCTTGTACAACTGGGGCACCAACGGTTACATCATGGGTGATACGACCAACGGCATTTCTCAGTGCAACCTCGTCGGCAACTTTTTCATCTACGGCCCTTCGAGCAGCGCAAACTCCCACATCACCAACACCACCGCAGAGTTTCAGGTATTTGTCGCCGACAACTGGCTTGATTCCAACAAGAACGGGATCTTGGACGGCACTCTGCTCACGGACTACAAGACCGCCACGGTGATGAGCTCCCCGTTTGATCATCCCGCGGGTGTGGTCGGAAAGATGTCAGCCCAGGAAGCGCTCAGTTACGTCCTCGACCACGTGGGAGCATCGATCGTCCGGGATGAAGTGGACGAGCTTCTGATCAATCAGGTCAAATCCTACGGAACGGCGGGAGCCATCATCAACACAGAAGACGACAACGGGATCCCTTCCCATGTCGGCACCGTCGCGGGGGGCACCGCACCGTTAGATACTGATCGAGATGGCATGCCAGACGCATGGGAAATGCAGCGCGGCCTCAATCCCAACGCGGCCGATGACTCCGGGGACGACGACAACGACGGCTACACGAACATCGAAGAATACCTCAGCTGCCTCGTCGGCGAAGGCGACTGTTGAGCAAATCCCTCACCCGCCCGTGAAAGCGACTTTGGGTGAGGATACCGCGAGATCCTTCACACCGGATTCCGGCGCGCGGGGCGGCAAGGAATCTTGGCGCCGGATGTCGGTCGATTTCAGATGTTTGCGGAGAGCAAGGAGCATTTCTCCGGAGTCGGTGAGCAGGAAATGCTCTTTGAGTTCGAAGCTCGCCGGCAGTTCATGAATTTTGAAGTCACCTGACTTCTTCAAGAGGCCGCGTCGCACGAGCGAGCGAAGTTCACCCTCCACGCCCGAATGGAGCTCGTAGGTCATCCGCTCATTTTGACTCACGTTCCAGAGGTGACGAGCTTCGTCTTCCGTGACCAGCGAACACAAGAGAGCATCGTGCTCGAGCGCCCGTAGTTCGAGCACCTGTACTGACGATGCCATCTTCCCGATGTGCTCGGGAAGCTGCGTCGCCGGCAGAGGAGCATCGCGCGGCTGAGGAACAGCGACGCTGCGCTCCGCGCGTGCACTCTCTTGCGCCTCCCACTGCTCGAATCGCTCGTCTTGCTCCTGCTTGAGCACGGCAAGAGCCGCTTGAGTGCGCTTACCTTGTGCTTGCGCACTGCCCCAGGCGAGCGCCGCCACCCCTAAAGCAATCAGTGAAAGAACCCCTTCCATTCCCATCTTTCCGTCCTCCAGCCTTCGCCATAACACTCACGCTTCACCCCCGCGAGTAGTCAAGTGTATAGATTTCAGACACTCGGATCGGGACGGCATTTGGGCCCGCGGGCCGAACTCCGCCCTAGGTCACAATCAGTCGCAGCCGAAAACCGGCGTCAAATGACGTGAGGAAGCGTGGGGGCTTCCCATTTCCGTGCCGCACGATGTAGAAAGCTAAGGGTTGAATCTTCCGTTCACTTTGGAAGAGTCCATCGCCTGGCTGAACCTGACGCATTTGAGAAAAGAGGGACCTTTCATGATCGCGCTCACTATCCAATGCCCCTCCTGCGGACTTCAGTTGCACCATGCGGGAGAGGTCCTGACGCGTATCGAGGGGCGCTGCGGCGCAACCCGCTGCCCCCGCTGCCGAGATCGACTCTACTTCGACGCTACGGGGGACTCCTTGGTGATCTCTTTTCCTGATCTCTACCTCGAACCGGAAGCCGAGTTTCCGGCACTCGTCCACACCGAGACGGAGCGGCCCCCCGTCGTCCACGAGAAAGCCAAGGCTTCGACTGCACAGATCCACCGCACCGCACAGATTCGCAATGAAACGACGCCGCCCACCTTCGAGGAGGAAGAGAGACACTCGCACATCGTCGCGAAGCGAGACTCTGCCCCTATGCCGGAACTGCCGAGGGAAGCCCTCACCTACACCCCTCTGCCTTCAGATCTGATCCCGACCATCAACGAGGAGGGCGACGTGATCTTTCCGCTTCTCCATTCGAGGCGGCACCTGCGCCGCGGATGAAGCTGTATTTTTCCCTCAAGCACCTCTCCGCCCTTCAGTTCTTGAATTCCGCGCTACCGCTGTAATCTAGGTGTTCAGCGAGGGCGTCTTCGAGGTGCTCAAATTCGTAATCAGGCTCGCCGAGCAGGTTCTCCGAAATGTCCTCCCTGCGCCCCTGTTTTCTCAAGCTGCGAGCTCGCGTCACTAACTCGAGGGTGAGCTTCAACTTGCCATCGAACGCGGCCACGCTGTCCGAGATGCGGCGGCCACTCCGAGCGTAGCGCCACGTTTCCGTCATCAGCACCCGTGACTTTGCTCTCTCGCTCCCTGAAACGACCTCTCTCAGATCTATTCCGTCCAAGTTTGCCGGAATGGGCGCCCCGGTGAGCGCCAGCACGGTCGGGTAGATGTCCACAATGCTGGCGATAGGCTTGTAACGTCCAGGCCGAAATCCCTTCGCCTTCACTACGAGCGGCACCCGGATCCCGGCCTCGTGCAAAAACCTTCCATGCCCACGCCCGGTCTCATGAACGAACTCTCCGTGGTCCGACGTCAAGATCACGGCCAAATCCCGCGACTTTCCCGTCCGATCCAAAGCGGTCAAGAGGCGAGAAACCTGCTCATCCATGTAGGCAATTTCGTGATCGTAGCGATCTGCTTCCGTAGAACCGAATTTGGGCACCGAAGCGTGTCGCGAATTTCCGAGATGGGGACCGAAGTAATGCACCCACAGGAAAAAAGGACGATCCTTGGGCATCTGATGAAGAGCCGCGAGCGCGGCCTGAGTGACCTGGGCGTCCGAGGGCTGCACCGAAGGTGAGCGCCTGATTTCGTCCAGATCGCGGTACATGTCGAAACCTTCTGACATGTACTTTGGATCCAAGAACTCCGACTGCCCGTCATTGATCACAGCAGCCGTGTAGAGACCTCGGCGCTTCAACCAAACCGCAAGCGGAACGTGGGGATCCAAAAGAGGCATGCCAAACATCATCTTGATGCTCTCACCCTTCTCTAAATGCTTGCTTTCTTGGCGGGTCAGAAGGCGCCAGTTCGTCGTTTCAAAGAGGCGGGTCCAGGTCAGTTTCCGTGGATACATGCCCCGATGAAGAGACGATACGGCCAGACTCGTCCAGCCCCCCGTCGTGTAGGCGTTGCGAAACACGGTGGCCCCCTTCGCCCATTCCTTGAGGTTGGGGGTCGTGTCGCGCTTGGCTCCGTAGAGACTCATGCGAAGCGCCGATACGGTATCGACCGTGATGAGAACAACGCTGCGAGTGGGAGGAACATCGGGCCATTTGAGTTCATCGGCGCGAATGACCCGACGACGAGCGTCCCCGCCGATACAGTTGTCGTCCATCTGATTGTCGGGGATCTCCTCTTCTCCAGGGTTTACGCTGGAGTCGAGCGGAGCGCAGTCTCCTCCGCCCAAGAATGAAGAGTACCCGTCCACATCAAAATCCGTCAGGCCTCTCGCTAAAGTGAGCGCTATCGAGGTATGCGGACCTTCAAGCAGAATGCGAACGGCCTTCTCCTCGTTCCCTAAGGCGCTAGCACTCAGCAAGAACGGAACCCCGAAGGTGGCGCCAAACAGCACCTTGCTCCGGCGCGTCAGGAGTGGCGCGCTGAGCGCGATCGAAAAGGCGAACATGAGCCCGAGGAGCGAGGTGAGACGCAAAGCGACGTGCGCCGACAGATACCCCTCGGGCAAAAATGTGCGGTCCATCCAAACCGTCACGGCGCTGACGAGAGCAAGCGCGGCGACGGACGTCCACAAGAACAGCGGGCGAAATTCGCCGAAATGGCCGCGCGGACGTTCGACCGTGGGACTCCTCAAGAGTGCCACCACCGAAAGGGAAAGGCCCATGAAAAGGCTACCGGCGAGCGCCAACAGCGCAAAGGTGCGGTGCTCTCCAGCAAGGCGAGCCAAGACCCCCAGATCGATGATCAAGCCGACGGCCGCTGAAAACCCCGACGCACCCCAAAAGAGTCGCCGCACGCGCACTGACCGTGCAGAAAGCGCGCTAAAGGCGAGGCCAAACACAACACCTACCAAAGCGCCTACAGCCGCGCTGAGGGTAAGCCCGGAAGTCACCGACACAGCGCTGGGGCGCTCACTGCTGAGCACCAAATCGGTCAAGCTAAGGAGCGTAAATGCGAGGGAGCCACACAAAAGCCAGCCCGAAAGCGAGAGCGCTTGAGGTCTTCGAAGCGGAAGATTGTCGGAGGACTCCGTCATTGAGGGCCCGTCATTGGAGCGAGCAGATCAGAATTTGACCGGGCGTCCCTTGGTTTGAGGATCCGCGGGCAAAAAGCCGCGCTTGATCCCAGCCTCGGGCGTGGAGACGGCCGCGGCAGCCATGTCGTAAATGAAGCCCCAATCCTTGGTGACCTCGCCGTCCGTGATGAAGACGTCCGACTCACACTTTTCGTACGTCGTGGCAA
>CAYMQT010000102.1:0-17724 GCA_964392575.1 uncultured Polyangiaceae bacterium | reverse complement strand
ATCGTTCAAGTCCAGACTAAAAACACACTACTTCGAGAAATCATATCTCTGACATACGACAAGTTTTTTTGTGAAGGCGCCCTTGTTACGCATGTGCTGTGTTATGGCGCCGTAGAAATTCTCGTATTCATCATCATCGTCATCGTCATCGTCACCGGCACCGTCACCGTCACCGTCACCGGCACCGTCACCGTCACCGTCGCCATCTCCGTCCCCGTCACCCGGTGGGATGGTGTGCTCGTCGTCGTCCGATGGCGTTGGATTGTCGCCGCCGCAGGCCGCCAAGCAGCCAGCGACGCCGAGGAGAAGGGGAATCACAATTTCAATTGAAGTCTTGCGCATGATGCTAGTCCTTAGTTGTACAGAGGTAAGTGGTTGCGTTCCCGCGTTTCAGTAGGCCTCGCAAAAGCCGAAGCGGCACTGTTCGCCTATTTCGGCTCCCTCTGTGTCTTGCTCGGCGCCGTCGCAGTCCGCCGTGGCATCACACGCTTGATAGGTAGTGTTTCCTGTGGCCGTGAACTCGTACCAACCGTTGCACGGGTTGGATGGGGCGTAGGATTGAATGGCCGACAGGTCGCCTTGCGGGCGGGTCGCTTGCATCGCGCACAGAGGAACGTCACCGGCACCGATGACGATCTCCTGCACCGGGATGCCTTCTGGAGCATCCAGCGAACCGTCCACCCAACGGATCAGTTTTCTTACGGCGTCGTTCTCGGGCTCGCCGTTGCTCCCCACCTTCGAGTAGAACCACCCGGGCGTCCAGATGAAGTACTGCCCGCTGCGCACGTTGGCTCTATCCGGCCGGGTGCGAGAACTATCGGGCAGATAAGCGCAGTCCTGATCGTAATGCTGGTAGGCCAGGGTCTTGATGGTGGGGGGTGAAGCGTACTCACCGGCCTGCGCGTTGGAACCAGACACGAAGCCAAGAGCTTCTTCAGGGGTCGGCCACGTCCCGACGGCCGTCACGACCTCACCATTGGTGTTGTAGGTCTTGCCATCCTGGTATACGAAATTTGTCGCAGGCACGTTGATGATGTGACCAACGAGCTGCGAAACGAAGGCGCCTGTCTGGCGACCGAACAGCGCCAAAGGCTCGTTCCAGGGCGCGATGTCGTACGCACCGGGGCCGAAACCGTAGATATGGTAGGCGGCCTCTGCCGAAATCGACTCTTCGAGAGAGCTGACGTGAGCGATGAAGTTGACGGTTTGTACCGTGGCCACGAACTTGGCGGCGCCGCTCGGGATGGGCACATCACCGGGACAGAGCGCGGGCGTGTTGCCCATGTGGGCGAACTGAAGCACCGTTTGCGGTGCTTGGCAGGTTGCCTGCACGTTGTTCTCGTCCCAAAACTTGAAGTTGACGTCCGTGTCGGCCGGATCTCGCCACCAACCGTAGCCGCCGCAGGCAGCTCCTTCATCAGCGTAGAGGATGGTGATCCGCTCGTCGGCGGGCAGCTTTGCGAGTCCGACGGCGATGGCCCGCAGCACGGGTGTCACGGCGCTGCCTCCAGAGCCGTAGATCAGCGTCCCTTCCAGACCTAGCTCGTCGCAGGGGTCAGCAAGAAGTTGAGGTGTGAAAGAAAAGGTAGTGAATCCTGCGGCAAGCGCAGCCAGAGAGGAGGATAGTTTGAGCATCAGTTTCATTGAATGGTCTCCACGAACGTAAAGTTCGTTTCCCCCCTCTGTAAGCACGCGTCGTGCCAACAAAATAAAATCCGCAGAAACCTCAGAAAAATCGGCATTTCACGGCTACGAACCGCTTTGATCCGCCCGTGAAATATTCAAAGACCACAACATTTGCTGGTTTTCACCCGAGGGCAACCCAGCAAATGATCACAACGATCCGTACGGGCGGCCCCGTACGGGCGGGATTGAAACCCGCCCCAATGATCATCCGGCATCCCGCCCCAATGATCATCCGGTAAGGGCGGGATTGAAACCCGCCCCCACGATCACCGCCCCAACGGATCCCCCGACGATTACCCCCGCGCGGTACGGGCGGGATTGAAACCCGCTCCAACGATCACATCACGTTCGGATTTTATCTTGACGAGCAAGCGTGTGGGGTTTATCTCTTTGTCATGCTCACGCGCCATCAGTGTTGTTGTTGTCTTCAAAATGGACTTGGGCGCGTTCGCTAGAACTACATTCATCAACGCTAGGATTCAACGAATTGCCCCCCAAAGGTCGGGCGACTTGTTGCAGTGGTTGAATTGTTACAGTGCTTGATCGCGGTTGGGGCGGAAGGATACCCCCCATGCGCATTGCAATCATTGGTGGTCGAGAAAAGAACCAAAGCGATCTGATCCAGATCGCCAAAGCTGCGGGTTACGAGCTGGAGTTTCATGATGGGCAGCCCGCTAGCGGCAGTTCTCACACCATCCGTAACATCGTGGCGCGAGCTGAGTTGGTGGTGGTGATCACCGAAATCAATAGCCACAGCGGCGTGTTTATTGCCAAAAAAGAGGCTCAGCGCTTCAAGAAACCGACGATGGTCATCAGAAGTTTCTCCAGCGCGCGTCTTCGAGGTCTCATCGACGCGCTCGATCGGCGTCGTGACTCAGCCTTGCTGGATCAGATGGATCTATTCGGCCGAGATCAAAGTCTGATTCAAACTAGGCCTTCAGGAAGAAATCCCTACGCCTACGAGCCCGCGCGAGTGGCCGGGGCAAAGGGGCGCTGAAGCTCAAAGGGCATCAGGGGCCGTACCAGCCCCGGTGCCCCGACGGCGCGCGGAACCCATGCTCGAAAGGTTGGACCTGGACGCACTGTGAGTCCGTAGGGGTGGGTTTGAAATCCGCTCCTACGGACTTGCTGGATTTCACCGTCGAGGAGGACGTCGAAAGGTTGAGAGGACTCAAGTTGAATCGTTTGCGAGACACGTGTTTCACTGGCCCATCGTCCTGCGAGCAAATGGAACAAACTTGGAGCCCTGTTCGCGTCTCCTTTGAAGCGGAATGCGAGACTGTAGAGGCTCCTGTTGTTTGGAGTCTGCCTATTTCTTCTGCGGTTCAGTTGTGGAAGCGATGTAATGAAGACCGCTATCCAGCGCTCGCCAGGAGCTAACTTCCCGTCATACGCAAGTGCCCCGCGATAGCCGTCGAGGAGCGATAGGCTCTCCCCTCCACAGACCAGATCGAAAACGCGCGTCGCTACATACCCAAAAAGCTGGCTACGTGTACGTCGGCAACTTTGAAAATCGCGCGAAACGGAGGCGCCCGCACCTGCGGCCACCAAGAAACCTATCCCACTGGCAGTCATGAGCGTCGGCAAGTTCAGCGATTGATACCGAACCGGCTCAGAGCGGAGGTGCGAATCGAGCACATGCTTCCAGGCATCCTGCGCCCCAAGCATTCTTGCTGCCAAACCGAATGAGCCTCCGTCGAGCAATACGATGTCGAAGTCATGCGAGCGTCCCGCCCGATGTACGGCAGTGAGTACGCTGCGAAGCGTGCCGTCACCACCAATGACTGCAATGGCTCTGACTCCAAGACGAAACCAGCGCTCAAGCAGACTTGCTCCCCCGGGATCGTCACGGCATGTCATCGCCAAGTCAACGGCCCCGAGCCTCGATGCGATGGTATGAATGATGGCGATGTCGCGTGGTCCTGTCGTTGTGTTCGGGTTGACCAAAAGCGCGACGCTGCCCGGTCGAACAGAGTGAAGGTCGGTTTTTTCGCGTCTAAGGTCGGCCTCTCGCCTCATGCTCAATCAGCAATGTGTTGAATGCACTGACACCTGTGTCGATCAGACGTACGGATGCACCAGGCGAAACCGCCTGACCAAGAGCGAGCAGTTCAGATGAAGTTCGATGGCGGTAGGTGTGAATGCGAAGCAGGCTGAACACTTCAGAGATCAGGCGGTTGAATGCATGGTAGGCTGTGTACGACGCGAGGTGCACGCTGTCGCTTCTCACGTCGAAGAGATAGCGACGTAAAGAGGACTCAGGGTGAACGACGACGATGCGACCGCCTGGGCGAAGGGTGTCGTAGGCGTCGCGTAAGAGAGAAATCGCAACAGCATCATCATGGTACAGACTGCGCTTGAACCAGATGAGATCGAACCCGGTGGGCTCGTACGTCTGGCGTAGGTTTTGAAAGGCTCCCGGTTGGAGATCGGCAGCTACTTTCGTCACTTCGCTCAGGTCGGGGACTTTCCGTAGCATGGCCCGGCTGACGTCGACTGCCAGCACCTTGCGCGCGCCCGCGGACACGAAGCGTGGCACCACGACACCCGGCCCACAGCCGGCATCAACCACGACGCCACCTGCGATCACGTTTCGGACGGCAGCGATGGCACGCTCGTCCACCTGGTGTGCGGCGGAGTCATAGGTGTACCGATACAAGAGAGCGGACACGTCCCAGAGTGACGCCCGAGGGGGCGCAAGGCTGTATTGCAACTGATTCATTGGCGCAGATGCGATGCAACGATCGGGCCAACGGGCGTTTGCTGCGAGATTCCTGAGGAAAGGTCGCGATTCTGAGGGTCCACCCGTCAAGCCACGTCTCTCGTGCGGGCACGGGCAACGGCTTTCCAGGACATATGGGAGCTGAGAGTGAGGTAGCCCCCAAAAGTCCGGGGCCACCACCACTCAGGTCAGCTTGGGCGCGAGGCTGTTACTTGTTTGGCTGTTACTTATTCGGTTGTGGAGTGACGCGCAGATAAGGCTTGATTGCCTTGAAGCCCTTGGGAAACCGCTCTTTGGCTTCTGCATCACTGAGAGCGGGCACGACGATGACGTCTTCCCCGTCTTTCCAATCCACCGGTGTCGCCACCTTGTGTTCGGCGGTGAGCTGGAGCGAGTCAATGACCCGCAAGATCTCGTCGAAGTTTCGCCCGGTGCTCGCGGGATAGGTGATGGTGAGCTTGACCTTCTTGTCTGGCCCGATGACGAACACCGAGCGTACGGTGAGGGTGTCGTTCGCGTTCGGATGAATCATGTCGTAAAGGTCGGCAACCTTGCGCTCAGGATCGCCGAGGAGCGGGAAATTCAGGGCCGTACCTTGGGTCTCCTCGATGTCCCCCGCCCATTTGTCGTGCTCTTCTACGGAGTCAACACTGAGGCCGATGACTTTCACGTTTCGCTTGTCGAACTCGGGCTTCAACTTGGCGACACGACCGAGCTCGGTCGTGCATACGGGCGTGAAGTCCTTCGGATGCGAAAAGAGGATGCCCCAGCTGTTGTCTAACCATTCGTGAAATCGGATCTCTCCCTGCGTACTCGGGGCGGAAAAGTCCGGTGCGATGTCTCCTAGACGGATTGCCATAACTCTCTTCTTCCTTTCGTTCTTTCCCACTTGAGTGGGCAGAGTGGGTTTTTCGTTTTCACTCGTAGCAGGGCGACGCCGTCTGCGCTGTTGTTTGTTCTGTGCTGTTTGTTCTTGTTCTACGTTTGCTACATTGTCGTTCTGTGCGGCGGCTCGTTCGGTTTCGCGGTTGGTGCGGGTGAGGTGTGATGCAACGCGACCCAGCATGCTTTTGCCGAGGCTGTAGCCATCATAGGTTATGGCATGGCCAGATGATTTGCTGGAATAGCCCGTTAGAATCCAGGGCTGAATTCAAGAGATGCCTGATTTTGTGGGATTTCTGAATTGGCCGGAGTCTTGCTTATACCCGCGTGCCCGCTGTGGGGATGAACGAAATGAGGGACCGAGATGTGCATGCGCACCACCTGCAAAAAATGCCAAAAGTTGAGCTATTCCGGATGCGGCAAGCATCTCGACAAGCTTTTTGCCGGTGTTGATCACGCGGATCTGTGCGCATGTCGCGTGGACCACTTGGTCGAGGATGCCAGCACTCTCGCTCCCGGTTCGGAAGTGCTCCTCCAGGCCGGCGGAGCGCGCTGATCCTTCAGCATGACCCTGAAAAGCAGAGAACTCGATTGAGCGGCGGCATTCAGTGCGGCGCCGCTGATCCTATTTTCTTTTGCGCAATCGGAATCCAGAAACAAAATTATTTCAAGGAACAAAAGTGACAGACGATCTTCAGTCGGCGTTGCGCGCGCCGGCAGCCCGCAAACTTTCAAACACTACCAAAACCGTTCCGCAACTCGGGAGTGTTACACCTCGCTGGTTGACGGCCCTTCTCCATTGGAAGCCGGTCGAGGCCGGTGTTTTACGCGTCAATCGCGTCCTTCCCGATGAACCGCTCGATGTCGCCTGCACTGTACAAGACGAAAGCGACTTGCCGGGCGTTTTTGTGCCCTACGACGAGAATCCCCGCGAGTATTCGCTCAGTTCGATCTCTACAGTCCTGAACGTCAACACTCGGATCTCCGACCTCTACAACAGTCCGCACGATCAGGTGCATGAGCAACTGAGGTTGAGCGTCGAGAGTCTCAAAGAACGTCAAGAATACGAGCTTCTTCACAACGACGATTACGGTCTTCTCAACAACGCAGAGCAGAGCTTTCGCCTGTCGACACGCAAGGGGCCCCCGACTCCGGATGACCTGGACGAGTTGATCGCGCGCGTGTGGAAGCAGCCGTCGTTCTTCCTGGCGCACCCCGTCGCGATTGCCGCCTTCGGTCGTGAGTGCACGCGCCGTGGGGTGCCGCCGGCAACGGTGACCCTGTTCAACTCACCCTTCATCACGTGGCGCGGCATTCCCATCATACCGAGCGACAAGCTTCCGCTCACAGGAGGGAAGTCGAGCATCTTGCTCCTTCGCGTGGGCGAGAAGAATCAAGGTGTTGTCGGGCTCTTTCAGCCGGGCCTTTCGGGAGAACAATCACCTGGGCTCTCGGTGCGATTCATGGGCATCGGCCAAAACAGTGTCGCGTCCTATCTGATCTCTCTCTATTGCTCGGCGGCAGTGCTCACTCCCGACGCGCTGGGGATCCTAGAGAATGTGGAAACGGGACGCTTCCATGAGTACGGATGATGCGGGGCTTACGGACGAAGGACGGCTCACCCGGTGGGCGAACGAGTTGTTCAAGGACTCTAGTGGTTCAGGGGGAGGTTTTGGGGCGCCCGACGTTTCTCATCTGAGCGCGGTGGGTTTGCCCCACGTTCAGGGTCTCCCTCAGGTCCATGGGCTTCCCGTTGGGCTCGGAGTTCCCACACCACACCAGGCACCTTCCATTCCTGGCGTGCCTTCAGTCGTGCCAGCGCCCTCAGTCGTGTCATCGCCCTCAGTGCCAGATCCGCGTGTCGGGCTCGGAGTTCCCACACCACCCCCCTACCAGGCAGCTTCCATTTTCGGCGTGCCCTCAGCTGTGCCAGCGCCCTCAGTCGTGTCAGCGCCTTCAGCTGTGCCAGGGGAAGGGCCACGAGTCGGGGCAGCGTTCGACCATGGGGTGGTTCCGGTTTTGCACCCGCTTCAGGATGAGCCAACACGAGCGCCACGTTCGCCGTTTTCGCCCTTCTCTGCCGAAGAGGTGCGCGCCGACTTTCCCATTTTGCGGGAGAAGGTCGAAGGCAAGGATCTCGTGTGGCTCGACAACGCCGCGACCACTCAAAAACCGCAGTCGGTCATTGATCGGATCAGCTACTACTACACCCACGAGAATTCAAACGTTCATCGTGCTGCGCACACCCTGGCCGAAAGAGCCACGGAAGCCCTTGAAAATTCGCGGGAGAAGGTGCAGCGTTTTCTTGGCGCTCCTTCAGTGGATGACATCGTGTTTGTTCGCGGCGCGACCGAGGCGATCAATCTTGTCGCGCAGAGCT
Organism: uncultured Polyangiaceae bacterium; assembly: GCA_964392575.1. Lineage (GTDB taxonomy): Bacteria > Myxococcota_A > Polyangia > Polyangiales > Polyangiaceae > NIC37A-2. Next base: position 10,054 of record CAYMQT010000102.1, on the reverse strand, counting down.
GGGGACGGAAGCACATTCGCTCTGGAGATGAGATTATTGTAAGTGTGCTGGAGCATCACTCCAATATCGTGCCGTGGCAGCTGCTTTGCGCAGAGTCGGGTGCGCGCCTCAAAGTCGCGCCGGTAGATGATCGTGGGCAAATCTTGCTGGATGAGTTTGACAAGCTATTCACTTCGCGAACAAGACTGGCAGCGTTCACTCACGTTTCTAACGCCCTTGGAACGGTCCTTCCGGTCCGCGAAATGGTGGCTATCGCGCACCGTCACGGGGCACTTGCTCTCGTCGATGGTGCTCAGGCAGTGCCTCACTTCAAGGTCGACCTCGCCGCACTCGATCCTGACTTCTATGTCTTCTCGGGTCACAAGCTCTTCGGTCCGACGGGGATCGGGGCACTCTATGGCCGACAAGAAGTGCTGAAGGAGATGCCTCCCTGGCAAGGTGGAGGGAACATGATCTCTGACGTTACCTTTGAAAGAACGGTCTACAATCCGCCGCCTTCACGCTTCGAGGCGGGTACGGGAAACATCGCCGACGCTGCCGGTCTGGGCGCTGCGATCGACTATTTGGACAGCATCGGATTTGAGAGTGCGGCACGCTACGAACATGACCTCCTCAAGTACGCAGAACACCAGCTTCTCGAAATCCCTGGACTCAAAATAATAGGCACTGCCTCAGAAAAAGCGGGGCTGCACTCGTTCGTCATGGACGGACTTAGTCCAGCGCACATCGGAAAGGCGCTTGCTGATGAGGGGATCGCGGTTCGCGCAGGTCACCACTGTGCGCAGCCAGCCTTGCGTCGCTTTGGACTCGAGGCGACGGTGAGACCCTCGTTTGCTTTCTACAATACCCGGAGTGACGTGGACGCATTGATCCGGGTGTTGTGGCAATTGAGGGGATCGCGGAAGTAGGGTCGGGTTTCAAGTTTCGTAGGGGCGGGTTTCAAACCCGCTACGAAACCCTTGGTAAGGCTGAGTCGAACGTCGGGACGGAAGATTACCCTGTTCTGTCGCTACGGGACTTCGGTTACGGAAAATCTTCTGACGCCGATCAGCCTCCTCGGAAGTAGAGTGCGCGACGTCTGAAGGACAGCGCGATTTTATATTCTATAAATATATCGGTGATTTTATGTCGGCAAGCGGTCTGGATGTCCGATCAACACGCCCTTTCTGAGCCCAAAGAAGGAGCATTTGACGTCCAAAAAGCAGCTCTGACGGCCGACGATGGGCTTCAATCACGCCTTAGTATTTTAACCAATAGTCTAGGCATTTCAACGACGGTCCCTTCTCGGGAGCGGAAGTCGTCTGGGTGATCGGCGTTCATTTACACGGCATTTCTTGACATTGTTAAAGGTGGATCTGTCGAGCGGGAGGTCCGTGTCAGAGCTTCGGCACAATCAGGCCTTTACATTTCACCATGCCTCCGAAACACTACCGACGGTTTCGCTCGTATGAGCCTGAATCATCGAACAGGGGAGAAATAAATGAAATTACGACTGCTTGGAATCCTCACGACCGTCAGTGCTTTGGCGCTACCGGTGGCCTGTGGCGGGAAAGAAGACACATCCGGCGATGCTGGTGACGGGGATGGTGACGGTGACGGTGATGGCGACGGTGATGGCGATGGCGATGGCGACGGCGATGGCGATGGCGACGGCGATGGGGATATGACCACCGCGTCCTGTGGTGACGGTACCGTGGACGACGGAGAAGAATGCGACGACGGAAACAACGAAACCGAGCTGTGCGAGTACGGCGAGACGGTGTGCCCGACGGTATGCGGCGCCGGCTGCATCGAGGTGTCCGCCATCCCTAGTTACTGTGGTGACAGCGTGGTCGATGGATTCAATGGCGAAGAGTGCGACGACGGAAATGACGTCGACGGCGATGGTTGCAATTCCGACTGTACGGATGCTTTCTGTGGCGATGGAGTGCGCGAAGATCACGAACTCTGCGACGACGGAAATGACGTCGACGGCGACGGTTGCGACTCGAACTGCACGCCAAGTACCTGTGGAAATGGCATTACCGCGGGCGATGAAGAATGTGACGTGGGCGAGCAGGTGAACTTCAACTGCGCTTACGGCGAGGAATCATGCACCGCATGCAACGTGCTCTGCAAGGAAGTGCCGGGAAAGGCAGTCGGTTATTGCGGGGACACCGTCACCCAAGCGGCGTTTGGCGAACAATGCGATGGCGGCGATGCGTGTGATGATGATTGCGTTCTCCTTTGCGGCAATGGCGACATAGAAGGCGATGAGGAATGCGATGATGGCAACCGTGAGACTGAGATCTCTTGCGCCTACGGTGAGGAATCATGCACGATCTGCAGCGCTTCCTGTCTCGAAGTCGACACCCCAGCCACTGCCCAGTGCGGTGATGGAATCATCAACTTCATCGACGCAGATCGGATCGCTTACGCCGCCGGGCGTTGGTACTCGGTGTCGATGCGTGTCGAAGGCCCAGATGTAGAAGTTTACATCGACGGTCAGCTCGCCCACACTTTCAGCGATACGGAGTTCACGGGCGGTAGCGCCGCTTTGGTGAGTGCCGGCAACGCTGGGTCCAATTTCCGCAACGTGAAGATCAACGATCTGCTTGGGAATACGCTTGTGGATGCTGATGCGACGAACTTTGCTGGTTGGCGTGTTGAAACGATGGCCACCGGTCGAGAGCGCACCGTCAATTGGGCGTTTTCCGATGGAGTGATGACGCAATCCGGAAATGCCCATGGAAATATACTCAAGTATTTCTACAGTGGCACTGCCCTCGTCTACGATCATGTGCCTGCTGACTATGAACTTTCGTTCGAGATGATGTCTACGGACAACGACGGCATCGGTGCCGATGTGCGTCATCAAAACCATTTGACAGCCTATAGGTTCTTGTGGCTGGCCGAGCAGTCGATTCGCGGAGTCATGAAGGGACGAGATGGCACTGGCGGCTTTGCCCGTGAGCAATGCGATGATGGAGCAAACAACGGAACGGACACGAGCCTCTGCACGGCCACTTGCCAATTTCGCGCCCCAAGCTGCGGCGATGAGATAGTCACGGGTACGACGATTTCGAACCCGTACGGAATCGACAACCTGCTCCATCTTACCGTTCGAGTTTCCGGGAGCGAGATCACGGCGTCGATCAATGGCACGGTGTTGTTTCAGGAAACAGATAGTGACCATCCGGCTGGAACAATCAGCTTGTTTCAGTCGAACAACGACGGGACGATATTTGACAACGTAGTGGTAACCCACGAAGACGGAACGGTTCTGTTCAGTGATGATTTCTCCGGGAGTGTTCTGTCCGGTGATTGGTCACCAGGGACCCACGCCGGGAGTTCGAACGGCACATGGGCCCACTTCGCTCACCCATTTTTGGGCGGCGTCATCCGACAGGCCGGCAATGCCGGCACGACATGGGGAGTGCCCGTGGCCCTGGAGACGGTTCGCGGTACCGCGCTCACGTACATTCCAGGCGCAGAGTGGACAGACTATACCCTCGATGTGGACCTCCTCTCAGTTGACGATGATGCGGTCGGGGTCCTCTTCCGCCAGACAGACCTGAACAACAACTACGGGCTGGTCCTACATTTCGATCCGGCCGTAGCAGGGGGATCGGTCATCAGCCTCTTCAGCAACGTCGATACTACCGGTCGCCTTCTGGGTGAACAATGCGATGAGGACACAGCTACGTGCAGCAATTGCCAGCTCGTAGAGCCCGAATGATTCCCGTCACCCGCTAAAAAGAAAAGCCCGGGCTTGTTGCCCGGGCTTGGAGGAGGGAATTCGTGTTCCTGATCCGTTTTTGTGACCCGTAGGGAGAGGAGTAGAACAACTTACTCATCAGTGGACCGTTTTTCGAGCTCAGAAGCAGCGCCCGAGCCCTCTTTGGGGAAGCTCTTGACCATGCCTCGAAGGTGGCCAGCGGACGAGCAGCTTCTGAGTGCCCTCGCGAGTGGTGATGATGAACTTTGGCATCAACGCCTGGGGATTCTTGGGCGGTGGGCGAGGCCAGTTTTATACGAAGGGCGGTTCAGAAGTCGGTGGTCGCTCGCTCCAAAGGGCGCTTGATCTCGCTACGGTGGGGAGTACGAATGAAGGCGGCCCGTTCAGTACAGAGGCGTTCATGGAGCGAGCGAACCTCTCGCTCACACGCTGGAACTTGACGCGAGAATGGTACCTTGGGCATCGGTATCACCTGGAAAGCGATCAGACTCTCCTCGAAGGAGAACTGAGGGACGGCGTGTGGGTCACCTACGGTGAAAAGCGGGGTTGGCCTTGGCACACGTTTTCTGCCTTCTATGTGGCGCCGCATGTCTGTTATCAAGGTTTCCGTCCCGACAGCTCACGCATCAACACGGACGAATACTACACTTGGAATGAAGACAACCACGTCGTGGATTTCTTCGCGAGCAATCAATGGTACCAGCTACAGATGACGCTCAACTCGGGAGCACGGCGCGGCATCGCAAACTTCCCGATGGATTGGGGATACCAAACCTATTACAATCAAAAGCTCGGTGAATACCTCGTAAAAAGCCCTGAATTTGCCGATATAGGGACGGCTCATTACGTTCGCAACGTGCAGACGCTCGTCAAATTGGCTCAGTTCGTGAACAACGCTTACCCCATCCATGATCCGCCTCCCGGCCAACCCGCAGATGACTACTACACGAACCAGTGGGCGGAGGGGAACGACGCGCGCCACGGCCGAGGGGGTCAGCTCCGCTTCCTCCTCCCTCACAACATCTTGTCGTTCCGCGCAGATCAAGCCTCTCCTTATGCGCTGCTCGACAACGTGCAGCCGGATCTGTTTCGCATGGTTTTGGGTGGGCAGATCAAGATGGTCAACGAGCTCTACGCCGGGTTCAATGCTTCGGAATGGGCGCGTTGTGCCCCCTACAACCTCTCGCTTTCAGACGGGGCGCAACCCTACGATCCGTTCATGAGCTATTGGGGAGTTTACAACGCCGGCTTTTGTCTGGACCGTGAGCGACGCCTGCCCGAGGTAGATGGATCCGGTGAGCCCCGCTTGCAAAACGGCTTTTTGACCCCCGCGCGGACCGCGCTCTATGCGCTAGGAGTCGCTCAGGACATGGGAGTCGAATCAGGGCAGCTTGCGATCTACGAGGATTGGATCAATCGGATGTGGCCCTGAAGGCAGAGACAGATGGTGAGATCCCTCGCAAAAGCGGGGGGGCGGCGAAGATCTGGAGCTTCATGCAGCCTGCGGGGTCCAGCCAAGCACCTCATGCGAGAGTAACTCGGCGACTGACTTCACGACGTGTGTGGGGCGGTAGGCGTAATCATCGAGCGAACCCCGCTTCGTGCTGCCCGAGAGCACGAGCACGGTCGTGAAGCCGAGCTGCACCCCGCCCAAGATGTCCGTTTCCATCGTGTCACCCACCACCACCAGGCGATGACTCATTACGCCCAGCTCTCGCGCGGCCTCGCACATGGTGATGGGGCTGGGTTTGCCCAGGGTAAGGGCCTTTTTGCCCGTGGCTTGCTCGAGCACCGCCACGATCGCGCCACAGCCTGGTCGCATGCCGTTTTCAGTGGGGCAGTTCACGTCCAGGTTGGTCGCTACCAAGCGCGCGCCAGCGTTGATGTGGTTCACAGCTTTTTCAAGCATGTCCATGTTGAGCGACTTGCCTTCACCGACGATCACGTAGTCGGGGTTTTTGTCGTCCACCGCGTAGCCATTTTGATGCAGGGCGTTCAAGAGCCCACCTTCGCCAATGACGAAAGCGGTGCCTTTGGGTTGTTGACGCGCCAAGAAACGCGCCGTGGCCATCGCGCAGGTGAAGACGTTCTTTTCTTCGATGTGGATACTCATGCGGCTCAGGCGTAAGCAGATGTCACGCCGCGTTCTTTGGCTGTTGTTTGTGACGAAGAGGAAGGGGTGACCCTTGGCTTGGAGGTGCCCGATGAATTCGCTGGCGCCCCGAATGGGGCGGCTCCCCCGGTAGATCACGCCATCCATGTCGATCAGAAATCCGGTTTTTTCAGTGGTCATTGTGGTTTCATCCTGTTTGTAAGATGTATTTACCAACCGGATGTTTCCCTACTGTCTCGGGATGATTCCGCACGTATCTTTTGTGGGTCCCCGCCCCTCGTCTTGCATTGGAGTCGAAGCTTGCCACCATCGCAGCGGCACTTCGAGGGGCCATGAGTCGCCTCCTTGCAGAATCCAATGGTTTTCCTTGTCCTCGCGACTCTCGCCTTATGTCCGCTGGCCGCTTGGCTCGGTAAACGGGGCGCGCGTGTAGCTCAGCTCCTCGCGATCTGGCCTGCCGTGCTCACCTTCTGGTTCGTGCGGGGATTTCGCTCCGCGCTTCAAGGTGAGGTCCTCACCGATAGCATCGCCTGGATCCCGAGCATTGGCCTTCACCTCTCCTTTCGGCTCGATGGGCTGAGCGGTCTCTTCGCTCTACTCGTGACGGGGATCGGTACCTGTATCGTCGTTTACGGCGCGCACTACTTTGACGGTCACCCTTACAGCGGCCGCTTTCAAGCCACGCTCTTCGCCTTCATGACCGCCATGCTCGGAGTCGTCCTTACGGACAACGTCTTGGCTTTGTTCGTCTTTTGGGAGCTCACCGGGTTTACCTCCTTTTTGCTCATCGGCTTCGACCATCAGAAACCAGAAGCGCGGCGGGCTGCCTTGCAGGCGCTCCTCGTCACGGGCACCGGTGGTCTTTCGCTCTTGGCCGCTGCGGTTCTGCTGGTTCAAGTGAGCGGGAGCGAGTCTTTGTTCGTGCACACGCAGAGCACTGCCGTGCTGCGCGAGCATGTGTTCTATTTGCCCATCGTTCTTTGCATTTTGCTCGCTGCTTTTACCAAATCCGCGCAGTTTCCTTTTCACTTCTGGCTGCCGGGAGCCATGGCCGCGCCCACGCCCGTCAGCGCCTACCTTCACTCCGCCACCATGGTCAAAGCGGGCATCTACCTGGTGGCGCGGATGACGCCGGCTTTGGGCGGAACAGAGCTTTGGACGCTGCTCATTGTCACGGTTGGCGGGGTCACGATGCTGGGGGGAGCGTGCCGCGCTGTCCTCGAGACCGATCTCAAGAAGATCTTGGCTTATTCCACGGTGAGCGCGCTCGGTACGATTTTCTTCCTCATGGGCCTCGGCACGCCCGCTGCACTCACTGCGGCCATCGCCTATCTGGTGGCGCACGCTTGCTACAAGGGAGCTTTGTTCCTCGTCACTGGGATCGTCGATCACGAGACTGGCACGCGGGATGTGGCTCGGCTTTCGGGGCTTCGGCGCGTCATGCCGGTGACTGCTTTCGCGGGGGCTTTGGCGGCGGCCTCCATGGCCGGGCTCCCACCCTTCTTTGGCTTTCTCGCCAAGGAGCTGGCCTATGAGTCCGTCCTCGCGCAGCCTTTGTTTCCTCACTACCTGGTGGGGGTGCTTGTGTTTTCGAGCGCGCTCTTAGGTGCATCGGGTGTGTTCGTGGGCCTAGGCCCTTTCGTCGGTAAAATTCCGAATCAGCTCAAGAAGGTCCACGAAGCTTCTCCTGGCCTTTGGCTGAGTCCCCTCCTTTTGGCGGTTCTGGGGCCTTTGGGCGTGCTCGCTGCCGGTCTTTCCGGGCTTTTGGCGGGTCCCTTGGAGCTCGCTTCGCGGAGCCTCGTCGGGCGGCCACAGGCGCTCAAGCTCTCGCTTTGGCACGGGCTTACGCCGCCCGTCTTGCTCAGCGTGGCGACGCTCACGCTCACCCTGCTCGTCTTTTCGGTGCGCAAAAGGTTGCGTCGTCTCGCTTGGCCTCGCGCTCTCGAAACGGGGCGGCTCTACGATGCGCTTCTTTCAGGGCTCGACGCCATCAGTCGCAGGATAGCGCCGCCTCTCCAAAACGCTTCCCTCACTTCGTACATCTTGGTGTTCGTCGTCAGCACGGGCGTGTTGATCAGCATCGGCTTGTCCCTGACGGTGCGCCTGCACGTCCCCCCTCTGCTCTCGATTCGCATCTATGAGCTCCTCATCATTGTGCTCATCATCGCCGCTGCCATTACCGCAGTGCGTGCTCGTACGACCATGACAGCGGTGCTGTCTTTGGGGACCGCGGGTTACGGTGTGGCGCTCACCTTCCTTCTGTACGGCGCCCCTGATCTGGCCATGACTCAGTTCGCGGTCGAGACGCTCACAGCGGTCATTTTTGCCTTCGTCTTTTGGCAGTTTCCCCGCGTCGAGGAGAAAAGCTCGCGGCTCATCCGTATCCGTGATGGCATCATTTCCATTGCCTTCGGCTGGTATATCTTCGTGCTGACGTTGGCCACGGCCATCAAACCCACGAGTTCTCGCTTGAGTTCTTTCTATGCCGAGGCGGCGCCGTCGCTGGCCCACGGGCGCAACATCGTCAACGTCATCCTCGTCGACTTCCGAGCGCTCGACACTCTGGGGGAGATCACCGTGCTGGTGACGGCAGCGATAGGTGTGAAGGCGCTGCTTCGTATCGCGAGCGAGGAGAAGCAGCGGCTATGAATTCTACTATTTTTCGTACGGCGGCGCGCGTGCTCATGCCACTTTTGCTCGTGTTTGCAAGCTTCCTCCTTGTGCGCGGTCACAACGAACCGGGCGGCGGGTTCGTGGCGGGGTTGATCATCGCGATTGCCTTCGTCCTGCTCATGCTGGCTGACGGAGTGCCAGCGGCGCGGCGTGCTTTGTTGATCACGCCCAAGAATTTCCTGGGAGTGGGACTGCTCGTCGCCCTGGCGAGTGGCCTCGTTCCTCTTTTCTTCGGGCGTCCTTTTTTGACCTCCTGTTGGTTCGAGCTGGGCCCTTCTGAATGGGGGCTTTTGGTTGGAACACCCTTGTTTTTCGATATAGGCGTGTGTTCGGTGGTGATCGGCGTCGTTCTCACCATGACTTTTCACTTGGCCGAAGACTGATATGGAACTCCTATTCGCTCTCGTCGCAGGTGTGCTCTACGCATCCGGTCTCTACCTGATGCTGCGGAGGCGCTTAGCGCAGCTCATCATTGGCCTGGGGCTTTTGACCAATGGAACCAACATCCTCATCTTCACCTCGGGAGGTCTTACTCGCACGAATCCCCCTGTTCTTCCAGAAAACCCTGGCCAGATGATCGAACCTTTTGCCGATCCGGTTCCCCAAGCGCTCATCTTGACCGCCATCGTCATCGGTTTCGGTGTGCTCGCCTTTTCTCTCGTGCTTGCTCGTCAAGTCCATCAGAGTAGCGGCACCGATGACGTAGGAGCTCGCAAGTAAATGCTCTTGGTCCTTCCTATCATCGTGCCGATGTTCACGGCTGCGCTGATCTTGCTCGTCGCATCCGCACGCCTGCGCCGCCAGATGGCTTTGAGTGGCGCCACTGTGCTCCTTTTCTCTGCCCTCGCGCTGTTTTTCCGTGTACGCGATCAAGGGATCCAGGTGCTAGAGAGCGGCTCCTGGCCTGCGCCCTTCGGTATCACTCTGGTCGCGGACACGCTCACCTCCCTTTTGGTTGTGGCCGTAGGGATCGTCGGGGTCGCGACCACGGCTTACGGTTTTGCCGGCGTCGATCCCAGGCGCGAGCAGGGAGGGTACCACTCGCTGTTCATGGTGCTCTTGATGGGGGTGTCGGGCGCCTTCCTCACGGGCGATCTCTTCAACCTTTACGTGTGGTTTGAGGTGATGCTGGTTGCCTCCTTCGTGCTCATGGCGCTCCACCGCACCAAAAAGCAGATCCGCGCGGCCTTCACCTACGTCACTTTGAATCTCCTGGCCTCTGCGATTTTGCTCACCGCGCTCGGACTCCTCTACGGGCAGGCGGGGACCCTGAATATGGCGGACTTGTCACAGCGGTGGACACTGCACGGCCCTCCGCCGTTGCACTTGCCGCTCGCGCTTTTGTTCTTTACCGCGTTTGGCATCAAAGCGGCCCTGTTTCCCTGGTTTTTCTGGCTACCTGCCTCCTATCACACCCCTCCGGCCGCCATCAGCGCCATCTTCGCCGGACTTCTCACCAAAGTCGGCGTTTATTCGATGATCCGCGTGTTCACCTTGCTTTTTCAGAAGGTGGGGCCGGGCGTCTACACCTTGATCTTGGTGCTCTCGGC